>CAZOYN010000011.1:0-13224 GCA_964584135.1 uncultured Candidatus Saccharibacteria bacterium
AGGTGCAGATATCGTTGTGAACACTGATGGTGACGGACAATACCCTAGCAGTCATATCCCAGAGTTAGTTAAACCCATACTCTCAGGGGCATTTGACTTAGTTGTGGCCCGACGAGTTACGCCTGGTAATTATTATTCAGCGGGTGAAAAGGTCATTAACAAATTAGGTTCTCGAGCAGTTGGGACGATTCTAAGAGTGGATGTGGCTGACCCCGTATCAGGCTTCAGAGCTTTCTCACGATCACTTGCAGAAAGACTGCAGAGGAATACAAGGTTTAGCTACACGATGGATACCTTGGTCCAAGCGAGGGGATTCAGAATTGCAAACCCGCCTGTACCAACCAACTATGTCGAGCGTGGCTCACGCCTACGAAAACGCACAAGTGAGTACCTCTATCTTACGGCTTTAGATTTATACTATGCCATGGAACAGGTCGGTCATAAAAGACGCATACGAGACGGCTTTGATCTAGCTAGCTGAACTTGGTAGGCACAGTTGCAATAGCAATGACGATAGCCGCCAATCAAGAAGCTCTTTATTTATATACGCTGGCAAGCCACTGTGAAATTATAGTATAATCATACTCCACTTATACTATAATTTCACAGTGGGTCGGGGCTATCTGTTCGAGGGTCCGGCCCGATAGGTTGGCAACGGTTTAAAGTTCTGTCAGGACTTCAGCGCCATCTTTTGTGATAAGAATGGTGTGTTCAAAATGGGCGGCCCAGGATCCATCGGCAGTTAGGACTGTCCAGCCGTCGGGCGCGACTTGCACCCGGTCGGTGCCGAGGGTAACCATCGGTTCAATGGCAATGGTCATGCCGGCGGACAGCCACGGGCCGGTGTTGGCCCGGCCATAATTAGGTATGTTGGGGTCTTCGTGCAGCGCATGTCCCACGCCATGGCCAACTAAGTCACGGACGATGCCGTAGCGGTGCTTATTCAGAAATTGCTCAATGGCCTCGCCAATGTCGCCGGTGCGCACTTGGTCGTGCGCGGCAGCGATACCGATCCGCATGGCCTCTTCGGTGTCGCGGACTAAATCAATATGCCCTTTCTGCTTGGGCTTGCCGGCAATCACGCTGAGTGCCGAGTCGGTAATCATGCCTTTATAGGTCACGCCGAAGTCCAGGCTGACAATGTCGCCGTCTTGAATGACTTTATGCTTGCTGGGGATACCATGCACCACTTCATTATTAATAGACACGCATAAGGCGTCCGGAAAACCCTGGTAGCCCTTAAAAGTTGGTTGGCCACCAAGTTTTTGCAACTCCATGGCCGCCATGTCGGCCAATTCCTGGGTAGTAACGCCGGGTTCGACCTTGGTTTTGAGCAACTGCAGCACGGTGGCCAACATGCGGCCACTGTCACGCATGGCCTGGATTTCGCTGGCAGTCTTAATTTGCGTCTGCATCGATGTAACGCATAATCTCGTCGTGGACAGTAATCGGGTCCTGGTCGGCGTCAATATCGTACACCGGTGCCCCTTCCTGCCTCAAGTACTCCAGAATCGGCAGCGTTACGGCGTGGTATTCGGCAAAACGGTGTTCGATTACTTCTTCGGTGTCGTCCAGGCGGCCGCGAGCCAGTAAGCGCTTTCTAACAACTTCGGGCGTCGCCGACAGGTTAAACACGGCTGTTAACTTGAGCCGCCCGCTATGAATTTGCTGTAATAGCCAGTCAGTTTGGGCCTTGGTACGCGGAAAACCGTCTAATAAAAATTCCTGGTTGAGATCGATTAGTTTCAGGGTTTTATCAACCAGCTGGATGACTTCTTCGTCGCTGAGGAGCTTGCCTTCCAGCATTTGCTGGCGGCGCTTGCCGGTGACTAAGACGCGGAATAATTCGCCAGTTGAGATCCAGGCATAGCCGTGTTCATCGGCAAATAACCTGCCCTGCATGCTTTTGCCGGCGCCAGCCACGCCCGTCAGGACTATCATGGCTGTAATTTCTCCTTGGCCAGCTTGGCAATGGTGGAACCATCAGCCGCGGCGCCCAAGCGCTGCTTGACGGCACCGATGACCTGTCCCATGTCGGCCGGGCCGGCAGCGCCGGTTTCGGCAATCACGGCCGCTACGGCAGCGGCGATTTCGGCCTCGCTCAGTTGGGCCGGCAAATAGGTTTCAATAATCGCCTTCTCGGCCAGTTCGGCCTCAGCGCGAGTTTGGTCACCGGCTTGGGCGTACATGTCGGCACTTTCCTGGCGCTTTTTGGCTTCTTTGCTGAGGAGCGAAATAACTTCGTTATCATCCAGGCCGCTGGCGCGCTTGCCGGTGGCAACTTTAACATTTAATAAACTACTTTTAACCATGCGCAAGGTACTGACACGGGGAGCATCGCCGCCCAGCAGGGCGGTTTTGAGGTCCTGCTCGATGCGCTGCTCTAACATCCGCCTAGCGTTGCCCTAATTTTATTTTCTTAAGCTTGATGGCCTTCCGCTCCTGGCGGATGATGGCCTTGCGGCGGCGTTCACGCTTACTGAGCGGTTTCTCAAAAAACTGGTTCTGTTTAACCACAGCAACACTGCCCGACTGCTGCACCTTACGGTTAAACCGTCGGAGCAGGTTTTCGAGTGATTCTTTGGCGTCTTTGCGGCTAACTTGTATCATCGGGGGTATATTGTATAGAACAGGGGTGTTTTTTGCAAGCCCATTAGCCAGTCACCCGTTTTTGTTGGTTGGTGCGTTGTGATTTCAACACGATACTTTGCAGCTCGCGGAAGATCGGGAATTGCTTGTTGGTAGAGTAGACCTTGGTGTTGCCCTGCCGTTCGCTCACCAGGAAGCCAACTTTTTCCAGCCGCTTTAATTCACGCTGGATATTGCCGGCGTCCTCTTTAATCAGCTTCGCTAAGCCCCGGACGTGGGTCTTAAAGTCAGGGTACTTGGCATAGATCACGATGATCTTACGCCGTACACGAGAAGTAATAAATATGTCTAACATAAGCTTCCTATTGTTGTCCACACAACGTTGGTTTTTAGTATAAACGCCGCCCTAGCCTTTGGCAAGCATTTTTGTAGCCTATACTTATTATATGTATTACTACTATGTGTGGGTGCGCTCCAGCCGCTATCACGGCCACGAAGCCCTGACCTATGCCAGCTCAGTTAAGCTGACAACGGGTGCCATTGTCGATGTTGAGCTCCAAAAGGAACTAGTGCTTGGTGTCGTTACCGGCAGCACTACCGAGCCGCGTTTCCAAACCAAGCCCATCGCCCGCGTCTACGACCTACCTACGTTGCCTGCTCACTTATTAAAACTGGCCCTGTGGCTACAGGGCTACTACCCGGCACCGCTCGGTATCATCGCGCAGCAATTATTACCAGCCAATTTATCCGAAAAGCAGCTGGCCGCTGGTCAGGTACAGCAGTTCACGGCCGCTGATTTTACGCACTTGCCGCCGTTGACGGCCGACCAAGAAGCCGCCCTGGCAACTATTGAGGCCCGCGATACGTATGTATTGCACGGCATTACCGGCAGCGGCAAGACGCGTATATATATGGAACTGACGGCCCGCAGTTTTGAGCGCGGCTATTCGGCCATAGTACTCACCCCCGAAATCAGCCTGACTACCCAGTTGGCTGACAACTTCCGCCAGATGTTTGGTGAGCGGGTAGTTGTGCTGCACTCCAACCAGGCGCCGGCTGAACGCCAAGCGGCCTGGCTGGCAGCCCTTAGGGCAACCGAACCAGTAGTGGTAATCGGTCCCCGTTCCGCCCTATTCAGCCCCTTGCAAAAGCTTGGCCTGATTGTGCTGGACGAAGCCCACGAAGCCGCCTACAAACAGGAGCAGGCGCCGCAGTACCAGACCACCCGAGTGGCGGCCTTTTTGGCGCCATTAACCCGGGCCTGGCTCGTGTTGGGTTCGGCGACACCGTCGGTGGCAGATTATTACCTGGCTCAAGAAAAGGGTCGACCGATCATAGAACTCCGGCAATTAGCGCGGCCAGAAGCCCACCCGCCAACCGAAATCGTGACTATCGATATGAAGGACCGTTCGCTGTTTACTCGCTCATCGCTCATCAGCCAACCTCTGTTAAAAGCCGTTGAGGGCTCCCTGGGACGCGGCGAGCAAAGCCTGCTCTACCTCAACCGCCGCGGCACTGCCCGGCTGGTGCTCTGCGAAAACTGTGGCTGGCAAGCCACCTGCCCGCGTTGCGATTTGCCGCTGACCTACCACGGCGACAGCCACCAATTGCGCTGCCACAGCTGCGACTACCACGAACCGAGCCCCACCAGCTGCCCAGACTGCGGCCATGCCAGCGTGCTCTTCCGCAGTGCTGGCACCAAGGCTGTGGTTGATGAATTGCAGCGCCTGCTACCCAATGCCCGGATCGCCCGCTTTGACACCGACAACCTCAAAGCCGAGCGCTTTGAACAGCACTACCAAGCCGTGCGCCAGGGCGACGTCGACATCTTAGTTGGCACCCAACTACTGGCCAAAGGCCTCGACCTACCCAAGTTAAGTACTCTGGGCATCGTCCTGGCCGACACCAGCCTGTACCTGCCTGATTTCTCGGCCCAGGAACGGACCTTCCAGTTACTGACGCAGGTGTTGGGCCGGATCGGCCGTGGGCACGTAGCTGGCCGCGCCATCATCCAAACCTACCACCCCGACCACCCTGTTATTGCAGATGCCATAGATGGCAACTACGCCGCTATGTACCAGCGCGAACTCCAGGAGCGCCAACAGTTCCTCTTCCCCCCGTTCTGCTACCTCTTAAAACTGTCCTGCCGCCGAGCCTCTATAAAAGCCGCCGAAACCGCCGCCCTCAAGCTCAAAGAAACCATCGAAACGGCGGGCTACAAAGTCCGTGTCGAAGGCCCGGCTCCCTCGTTTTACGAACGTTTACAGGGTAAATACCAGTGGCAATTAGTTATCAAGGCCACTGACCGCCCTGAACTACTCAAGATTGTCGCCAACCTGCCGAGCGGCTGGTCGTATGATATTGACCCGACCGATCTCTTATAAGATCTGGTATACTAACGCTGATGAAAAAGGAAGATATTATTGTCCTGCCCAGTGCGCACTTGAGGCAGAAATCACAACGGGTTGGCGTGGTGTCGCCGGCTATAAAAAAAATAATTACTCAAATGCAAGCCGCCACGATGGACTGGGACCAAAGCCGTGAACACGAAGTTGGCGTGGCCCTGGCAGCTGTGCAAATCGACAAGCTGTATAAAATTATTATTATCCGTAACAACTACGACAACAAAGAAGATAACTCTTTTACAACGTTTATCAATCCCGAAATTACGAAGACCGAGGGCCAATTAGTCGAAGATTTTGAAGGCTGTCTGAGTGTCCCCAATGTCTACGGCAAAGTACCCCGTTGGACGAAAGTTAAAGTGAAGGCCTTAGACGAAAACGGTAGAACTTTCCGGGTGACCGCTCAAGACTTCTTGGCCCGCATCTTCCAGCACGAAATCGACCACTGCAACGGCATTGTCTTTATTGACCATATTAAGGATAAGCCAGAAGCCTTTTTCCAGCTAAAAGACGATGGCAAACTGGAGGCCTTGGATTATGAGAAAGATGTCCGAAACAGTCGTATTCTTTGGTAGCGGCCCGGTAGCTGCCGAGTCTTTGGCCCTGCTGGTCAATGATTTTGAGATTGAAGCCGTCGTCACTAAACCGCAACCGCCGCACCATAAAGAAGCTGCCCCGGTTATCCTGTTGGCCGAAAAAATCGGCCTCAATGTCGTCACGGCCAGCACCAAGACTGAACTTGACGCCCTGTTCGCGACCAAGCCGTTCAAAAGCCGGCTGGCCATACTTATAGACTTCGGTATTATCGTTTCCCAAAACGTGATCGACGCCTTCCCGCTCGGTATCATCAACAGCCATTTCTCCGTACTGCCAGAGTGGCGCGGTGCCGACCCTATTACCTTTGCCGTTTTGAGCGGCCAAGCCAGCACCGGTGTCAGCTTAATGCTGCTGGTGGTCGGCATGGACGAAGGCCCGCTGCTCGCTTACGGTGAATACGAGCTGCCGCCAGATATTACAACCCCCCTGTTAACCCAGCATTTAATTAACTTTAGCCATGCTCTCTTGCGTGACGTGATGCCCAAATATATCGCTGGCGAGATGACCCCCGCGCCCCAAACGGTTACCGGCCGGGCGGTTTCTTACTCTCGCAAGCTCACTAAAGAAGATGGCCTGCTCGACTGGCACAAACCAGCTGCTATTTTAGAGCGCGAAGTCCGGGCCTTTATTGGCTGGCCGCGCAGCCGCACCACCCTAGGCCGTATTGATGTCGTTATTACTGCCGCCCACATTGGCGATGGCTCAGGGACGCCCGGCCAAGTACGCATTGAAAATAAGCAACTTGGCGTATTCACCTCCGATGGCATATTGATAATTGACCGGTTAATCCCCTCCGGCAAACGCGAAATGCCGGCCTCGGCTTTCCTCTCCGGCTACCAGCTCTCTTAGTTTTTACGATTTCCGGCTTGAACCGATTACACCCTCTTAAAGCTCACCCATTAAACAGAAGCCAGCAATACTCGCCGCATGACCATTACGTGAATAATGAGCGGTAACGTCTGCTCCTGCGCTTTTTATACTAGTTACCATTTCCTCTTGGTATTGAGTAGGTATAACCGTGTCAGTCTCGGAGATATACATACCAACTTCTTTACCAGCAAAAGCAGCTGCATACGTTTTTGGTGCCAATTGTTGCCAGGCTGCGTCTAGAGCACCCTCGGTTGTGTTATTTAGCTCAAGCTGTTTACGTATTGCTTGAGTTCTACTGCCTTCCCATGTGCAGCGGGCTAGATTACTGCCCGCCACAATCATGGTTGCTTTACGAAAGTCACGATACTCATCTGCAATTAAGCAGAGAGACATTACCAAGGCTTGAAGCAATGAAGTCAACAGAGCCGTAATTATGCTTCGCCACCAAATTCCCAACGTTATTACGTATGGTTTTCTGTATAAAGCCAAAAGACTGTGTAACGGCCAAAACATCCGGTTGAAGTATATGACTGTGAAACTTATACCTTAAAACCGCGGAGCCTTTTCTCGCTAACCTACGTGCTAATACATCATAAACGGCGCTACCGCCATGCCATGGCGGTAACAAAACAGTTAAACGGTATCCGCCTTCATTAACAAGAGACTCACCTTGTATGGCGTCTTCAGGTTTATAGTTGGTATCCATGGGACTGTGGCGTACAGAGGAATACTGGGAGAGTAGTCTATCAAGCATTTAAGAATAATACACTGGTTGGAGCAAAAACAGATGACAATTCGGCGGTCAGCGTTTAGTTGGTCGGATATGCGAGACTTGAAACCTTGATAGTTACTCCGAAGGCACTGTGAAATTATAGTATAATTATACTCCTGCTATACTATAATTCTTGAGTGGCTGAGTAGAGAGTTGCGGCTACAGGTTATATATCTTTTAGGTATTGTGGCCGAATTAATAAAATTGTAGTAACAAGAAATACGAGACGTACTACTAGACGACTTGGGGCGGCCGCTGCTGGCTGGGGCCGGCCGGGGGTTGCTGCGAAGGATATGGATTTTGGCCTGGCAGCGGTTGGCCAGGTTGTGTTTGGTCAAATTGTTGAGGTGGCTGTTGTTGAGGAACGGCGGGCGGCACCTGGGGTTGCGGAGCTTGGGGCGCAGGAGGCGCTGGATAAGGCTGCACTGGGGCTTGTGGCTGGGATGCCTGAACAGGTTGTTGGGCCGCGGCTTCCTGGCTGGCACCTAAAATCTGCGGAGCGGATTGGCCAACTTCGGCCCGCAGCTTATCGAACTCCTCTTGGACAATATCTTTATAATTCGGGAAGTTGGTTTCCAGCCATTTAAAGGCACCGGCGTCGTCTTTGGCTTCAAAATAGCGCTCAAATTCGTCGAGTTGTTCATTGGTCATCTGGTCGGCCAGGCGCATGCCAACCCGCATTTCCAGCGTCTCATAAATATGCTTGAGCAGGCTGTTCTTCTCGGCGTTTGGCAAGCCGCCGAGACCGAGTTCCTGCAGTAAGCTGTCGTCAATTTTGAGCATAACTATTCCTATTGTAGCACTTAGAGCGTGCGGGTTACTGCTTCTCGCGTGAAGAATTCCAGGTGGTCGCCTTCCTGGAGCTCCACCTTTTTGGTGGTCGCCAGGCTGACGCCGCACATTTCACCTTCGAAAACTTCTTTGGTATTGGCCGGGCCGCGCTTGAGGTTAGTCACCTCTGCTTCGGCTAGTAGTTCGTCGCCGCGCAGGATGCGGGCCCGGGCTGGCATGCTTAGCTTACCCTTGGTAACTTCACCACCACAGATGATCTCGGTTTTTGTTGTCTTAAAAATACCCTTTACGACAAGTCTGCCAAGTTCTGTTTCGACAATCTCAGGCGAAAGCAATTTACTGAGTTCGTTTTTAACGTCATCAATGAGTTCGTAAATCACACGGAATAGCCGAACTGAGACTTTATCTCGCGAGGCTTGCTGCTTGCTGGAGGTGGGTATATCAACGTTAAAGCCATAGATAATCGCTTTGCTGGAGTGCGCCAGGTAGAGGTCATTTTCATTGACCGGCCCAACGCCAGTGCCCACAACCCGGACGGCCACTTCATCAGTGTCCATGGCCTTAAGGCTATCAATAACAGAGGTTAGCGAGCCTTGCACATCGGCTTTGACGACAATATTCGGTTCCTGGAGTTCAGACGAGCGGTTCATCATGCGGATCAATTCAGAGCTGCCGATGTCGTTACGCTGGCCCGCAGCCTGCTTCTCGCTGGCCACGGCTGCGGCCTGGGCGCGGGCGAGTTTTTCGTTGGCGACAACCGTAAATTCGTCACCAAACTCAGGTAAGGTTTTAAAGCCGGTGATAGTGACTGGCATGGACGGCGTGGCACTTTTGAGTAGTTTGCCATCGGTGGTTTCGAGGTTGCGGATTTTGGCATAGCTGCTACCGGCCACAATAAAGTCACCGGTTTTTAAGGTGCCAGCTTCCACTAAGGCGTGGGCTACCGGGCCGCGGCCCTGCTCCACATGGGCTTCAATAATCAGGCCGCGGCCCGGAATGTCAGTGTCGGCTTTTAACTCTTCCACATCAGTTACTAGCAAGATCATATCCAGCAATTCCGGGATACCCTGCTTGGTTTTGGCTGAAACTTCGGCCACAAAAGTGTCGCCGCCCCACTCTTCGACCAGTAAATCTTGCTCAGACAGCTGCTGCTTCAGACGGTTAATGTCCGCGCCTTCTTTATCCACCTTGTTGGCAGCCACAATGATTTTGACGCCGGCTTTGCGGGCAAAGCGGATAGCCTCAATGGTTTGGGGCTTAATGCCATCATCGGCGGCCACCACAATAACCACAATGTCAGTTAACAGCGCGCCGTGCTCGCGGATGGCCGCAAAGGCCTCGTGGCCGGGGGTGTCCAGGAAGGTAATGGTGCGGCCGTTGTGTTCCACCTGGTAGGCCGAAATGTGCTGCGTGATGCCGCCGGCCTCATCCTTGACGACATTGGCGCCGCGGATGGCATCCAGCAGCGAGGTTTTGCCGTGGTCAACATGGCCCATGACGGCCACCACTGGTGGACGGGCTTGGGCTTTCTTGCTGGCTTCCGGCTTTTGGTGAGTTGGGGCCGCTGATTCGGCGGCTACTCGCTTGCTCAAAGTAACATCCAAGCCCAGTTCTTCAACAATGATTTGGGCGGTGTCAAAGTCAATCCGTTCGTTGACGGTGGCCATGATACCGTTCTTCATGAGCTCGCCAATCAGGCGGGATACAGGGATAGATAGCCGGTCGGCCAGGGTGCCGACGGTAATGATATCTTCGATTTCGATTGTGGACTGCGTAGTGTTTTCGGCCATATCCGTCGACTCCTTTCCATAGCTACTTAGATTTAGTGGTGGCTTTGCCGGCTTTTAATGACAGGGCGATTTTACGGTTCTCGGTATCCACGTCAAGCACTTTAAACTGCTTCTTCTCGTTCAGCTGGAAGAGCTTTTCGGGGTCAACGGCTTCGTCGTCGCTCATTTCGGAAACATGCACCAGGGCTTCAACGCTGGGTGACAGCTGCACGAAGGCGCCAAACGGCGTAATGCGCGTGACTTTGCCTTCGACCATATCGCCGGGCTTAAAGGCCTTGACCTGCTCCAGCCAGGGATCCTCAGACATTTGCTTCAGGCTCAGACTGAGACGGTCTTTATCGATGGCAATGATTTTGGCCTTGACAGTTTCGCCAACCTTCACATAATTGCGGGGGTTGTCGACCCGCTCCCAAGAAATTTCTGAGATGTGGATCAGGCCTTCGATGCCATCAACGTTGACAAAGGCGCCGTAGTCAATCACGCCGGTGATGATGCCTTCCACGGTATCGCCAACTTTCAGCTCGCTAAAGCGGGCTTGCATGGCGTCTTTGACGGCTTCTTTTTCCGAGAAAATCAGCTTGTTGTCCTTGCGGCTGACATCGAGCACGCGGACAGTCAGCGGCTTGTTAATTAAAGCGTTGAGCTTTTGCAAGATTTCATCCTTGTCGGCACCGCTGACGCGCGGGTAGTGCCCGGCGGCCAGCTGTGACACCGGTAGGAAGCCACGGATGCCTTCGAGTTCTACCAATAATCCGCCGCGGTTAGCGTCGTATGGCGAGACCTCGACGATTTCGCCGGCTTCAAACACCCGCTGCAGCTCATCCCAGCCGCGGTCTTTCACGGCCCGCTTCATGCTTAAGAGCGCGTGGCCCTCATCCATTTCCGGGTCGATCACGCTGACGGTGATACTTTGGCCCGGTTCCAATACCTGGCCGGGGCCGATTTCGCGGCGCAGGACTACGCCGACACCTCTGGCGCCCAGGTCGATCCAAATTTCGTTTTTCTTGACCGAAGTAATAACACCTTCGACCACATCGCCCGTAGCTAGTCCTGTAAGCTCGCTATCGGCTAAAAGCTCATCCATTGTGAGCATTGCTTTTGACATGTCTCGAGTCTCCTTGTCGTGTATTTCCCGCAAACTCATGAGCGGCGACAACGGTGTCCCGTGAGCACCGCCCCTTAAAGTTATTGCAAGATTACCCCCATTATAGCTTGATTATCGCTTTTCGCAAAGTGTTATCGCTTGTGCGGCGGCGCCGGCACCGGCAGAGCACTGGCCCGCAACTTCAACTCCAGCACTTTAGGGCCAAAAAGGTCCTATTTGGACGTAAATGGACCTAATGTCGTCAGTAAAGCAATCCATGACCACATTGGGAAAAGCTGTGAAATCTACAAAGTTAAGGATTTAGTTAATTTTTGAAGGCTACTATAATTTTATGAAACCACTCACCCGTCTGCAGTTTTTGGTTTTGGCTAGTCTGTTGCGGTGCCCGATGCACCCCTATATGTTGCGCCAAGAAATTATTGAATTAACAGATCAGACGCTTTGGCCTTCTAAGAATAGTGTGCGAAACTGCTTAAATAGTTTACTCCGAGCAGGCCTGATCCAAGAAGCCTGGAGCAACCCAAATTATTGGGTCAGAAGACGGCGAGGGCGGCCATATGAACTCACAGCTGATGCTATGTACCGTTACATGATCTCCATGACGCAGCATCGGCTTTTAGTGTACACTGAAAGTCATGTACGTGGGGGTTGACGTTGGCGGCACGAAAACACTGGTTGCAGTGCTTGATGAGCACGGTGTTATCAATGAACAAACCAAGTTCCCTACCCCTAAAAACTACGACCACTGGCTGCTGGAGCTGCGCCACGCCCTGGCACATTTTGAAACCAAAGATTTTAAAGCCGCTGGGGCGGCGATCCCGGGACGGATTGACCGCACACACGGCCGCGCTATTAGCCTCGGCAATCTCCCTTGGCATAATGTGCCGGTACAGGCCGATTGTGAACGGGCGCTACACTGCCCAGTGGTCGTTGAGAACGACGCCAACCTGGCTGGCCTGTCTGAAGCCATGCTACATAAAAATAGCGAAACGGTGCTCTACATCACCGTCAGCACCGGCATTGGCACCGGCATAGTACACAACCAAGTATTAGATCCAACCCTGCTCGATAGCGAAGGCGGGCACATGCTCCTGCCCCATCGGGGCAAACTCATCGAATGGGAGCAGTTTGCTTCCGGCAAAGCAATTTTTGAACACTTTGGTAAGCATGCGGCTGACTTGCACGACCAGAAGGACTGGGAATATATTGCGCGCAATTTGGGCGTTGGCTTGTTTGAGCTGATTGCCATTGTCCAGCCCAACCTAGTGGTGATCGGTGGCAGCATCGGCAGCTATTTTGAGCGCTTCGGCAGTCTGCTCGCAGCAGAACTGAAAAAGCATGAGCTGCCAATTGTGCCGATTCCCAACATTGTCCAAGCCGCCCGGCCAGAGCAAGCCGTAATTTTCGGCTGCTATGATATTGCTAAGCAACAGTACGGCCATGGAAAAATTACTGACTAGCTTGCAGGCCAACTACCCCGGGCTGCGCTTTACGGCCGGCAGGGAGTTTTGCTGGTCGCCCGAAACCCAAGAAATTTTTTATAACGAGACGGCTGCGGGTGCCCAAGCCACTTGGTCACTGCTGCATGAGACTGGCCACGCCTTGCTTGAACACAAAAATTACCTAGCCGATTTTCATCTGTTACAGCTGGAAGTTGCCGCCTGGGAACGAGCCCGCGAACTGGCCGAAGACATGGATGTACGCATTGATGAAGACCATATCCAGGACTGCCTGGATACCTACCGCGATTGGCTGTACAAGCGCAGCATTTGCCCAAATTGCAGCACTAAATGCTTGCAGCAAAATGATTACCTGCGCTACCGCTGCTTTAACTGCCACGCGGTTTGGCGCGTCAGCGGCAGCCGCTTTTGCCGCGTCTATCGTGCCTCCAAAAACGTCAGCCAAAGCACATAAAAAATCCCCGCTCGTGAAAGTGGGGATCTTACAAGACCGAAGCCTGGGCTTAGGCCTTTTTAGTGCGGCGGCTAATACGGCCACCCTTAGCGCCAGCTGCGCGAGCTAGCTCACGGTTGGCAAAAAAGCCACCGGTGCGGCCAAGCTTGCCACCTTTGGCGCCAATCTTGGCGTAAAAGTCTGGGCCGTACTTGGCTTTGTTAGTTGCGGCAGCCGCTTGGCCGCCAGCTTTGGTTCCTGCCATAAGAGGATCCTCCATTAGTAGTCGTCTCCCGAAAGATACAAAAAGGGCCCGCTGCCGTTTCAGGCAGAGACCCTCTCATTTCTCATCGAAATTATGTTTATTCTATCATGCTACAGCTTACATGTCAATAAGCTTGTGCTCACATTTAA
>CAZOYN010000011.1:13234-22153 GCA_964584135.1 uncultured Candidatus Saccharibacteria bacterium
TTAAGAATTATTTAATGCGCGGCAGGCGTTGTGCTACCGTTAAAGGTCAGTGGCGCTACTAAGATGATCTTATTGGTGCTGGGGCGGTATAAAATTGCCTCGCCGGCCTTCACGTACATTAATACTTTGTCACCGTTTTGGGCGTTGGCAAAGAAGGCTGACTGCTGCTTGGCTTTGGCAGCATCAGACACGTTAGCCACGGTCGGGGTTTCGCCGGTTGGCAGGTTAATCAGCTGGCCAACCTTGCTAATCAAGTCCTGGGTCTGCTTCTCAACCAGAGCCTGGGGGTTAGCAATAACGCTATCATATTGCTTCTGCAAATTGTCACGGTCAGATTTGAGGTTCCAGCCCCAGAGGCCAACGCCGACTAAGGCTGCGAGCAAAACCAGTTCAACCACAAAGTGGAACATCTTCTTGCGACCCATGCCAAGCTTGGCTGACGTATTTTGTGGCATACTGACCATCGGTGCCGGATTAGGGGCCGGCGCTTTGGCTGCAGGTGGTCCAGCTGGAGCCATTGGCGGTGCCACGTCACTTATTGCATCCTCGGTATCGGCAGTTGCCGTTGCCGGGACATCTTCGGTTTTAGCGGCTGCGGTTTTAGCGTCAAAGTCTTCATCTTCTGACGGCCACTTTACATCTACTTGGGGCATATCGGTCACTCCCTCCCTT
This sequence comes from uncultured Candidatus Saccharibacteria bacterium, assembly GCA_964584135.1. Taxonomy (GTDB): domain Bacteria; phylum Patescibacteriota; class Saccharimonadia; order Saccharimonadales; family UBA4665; genus CAZOYN01. The sequence goes on from CAZOYN010000011.1 coordinate 13,907, forward strand.
ATTGCTTGTGCTTAATTATAGACAGGCAGCTCGTCGCCGCGCAAGCCCTGTGTGGAAAACTACTGGGTGGCGCCTGAGTTGCCGGGATTGAGCGGTGCCACCTGCACAATCTTGTTGGTGCTGGGCCGGTACAAAATCACTTCTTTGGCCTGGGCAAACATCAGCACCTTGTCGCCGTTTTGGGCATTGGCAAAGAAGGCCTGGTTCTGCAGGTTGCTGACATTGGTCACGGTGGCAATGGTTGGTGTCTCGTTCGATGGTAGCTCAATCAATTTACCAACTTCGTTGCGCAATTCAGCTGCCTGGGAAATAGTGCTCGTGCTGACACCGTTAACCTTACCACCTTGCTGTTTCAAGATGTTATTAGTCTGTACCTGGTGCACATACGCCCCGCCTAAAAAAGCAATCACCAGCACAATGGCAATCGTTTTACCCTTCGTTTGGACCAGACTGAGCGCGCTTGTTGGCATATCCCTCTCTTGTTCCTTTATTTTATCACGGCGTTACCGGTTGGTCGGTGACAACCGGGTTGGTAACAGCCGTGGCGGTCCAGGAGAAATTCAGGTCACTGACGGTTGGGGCTTGCAGTACGATATCGAAGCCTTGAGTAGTCACGTTGGCGTAGCTGTACGCAGCAAATTGGCCATTACCTAGGGTTAGGCTCAGGACCGGTGGCGCCGCGTATGGCTTGCTAAAGCTAATGTGCACGCGGTTCTGGGTAGCATGGATAATAGCAAAGCCGGCACTGTCAGAGTTAACCGTAATCCGGCCATTGGCCGTCACATCACCGTCAAAGCTAGTGGGACCTGCAAAGCGTACAGCTTGGGCAAAGGTAGCCGGGCCGTTGACCGTCAGCGCGCCACCAACTACGAGGTCGAGGTTAACCGTCAAGTTGCCGGTTGCCAAATTGTTGAAGTTGACTGGTTGGCCATTGGCATCAACCAAGCCCGTGCCACCACTCTGTTGCAGCTGCGATACCTGGCCTTCCAGGTTGGTAGCGCGGTTCTGCAGATCCTTGATACTGGCCTCCACGTCCAGGCCATCACTGGTAATGAAGTCGCTGGCATTCACCGTACCGGTAAACATTGCTCCGCCATTAGCGTCAATGTGCTTCGCGATATCGTTCACCTTGGCGTCCTCTTCCTGAATCGATTGGGCCAGCACAGCTGTCAGGCCCAAGTAGTCCACCGACAGGTAGTCGCCATACACAGGCTTAACAAGATTCGGGAATATCTGCTGAACCTGTTGTGCGAGCAGACCGTAATGCGTTCCAGAGTCATTGTTGCCATCGGTCACCTGTGAGTACAGGTCATTGTAATCAAAACTGACCGCTTGCAGCTGGTCAACTCCTTGCAAAGCATCTTGAACCGATTGGATATTAGTCTTGAAGCGTTCGTCGGATACTGAACATGTAACCGATGTTACTACACCACCTTTAGCTACAACGTCACCTACAGTAGTACACCCAGGATCACTGTTAAGGCCCGCGGTACCCTGATCGGTAATAATACCGTTGTTATCAATGCTCAGCTTTGACGTGCTGTTCTTCTGGAAATCAAGGAATTTGCCAGTGAAGCTGCCCGAGCCATTGGCCAGGTTGGCAAAGATGGCCGTGCCGGTATAGGTCGAGGCGTTGTTTGACAGGTTGATAAAGCTGCCGCTGGTCAGGCTGTTGGCAGTTATGGACGCAGCATTGGTAGTGGTGCCGGTGTAGGTTTGGACAATTTGGCCGGTGCCACTGGTTAATGTGAGGCTCTTGTTAGCAGCAAGCGTTGTGTCGCCTTGCAGTGAAACCGCACCCGTTGTGGTCGTAAACGTGCCCGAGCCGTTGAAGGCAATGTTCGGGTTTGAGGTAGTGTTACCCAAGTTAATGGCAGTGCCGGTGGTGCCATTAGCGATGTTAATAGCTGCTGCGCCACCAACATCGAGGATTAAGGTGTTGGCGCCGTTAGATTGGACGGTTAATGTGCCGGCAGCGGTTGGCTTAATTACATTGCCGACGGTTACGCTGGCGCCGGTGACAGTCAAAGTACGGCTGGTAGTACCTCCAGCAGCCGTGAAGCCATCGGCCGCGCTAGTCAAAGTCAATCCGTTATAGGTAGAACCGGTAAAGACATTGCTGGCACTACTCAGAGTTAATGCGTTTGAGTACGTTCCAGATAAGCCCGCCGATTGCAATACGCCGGCGCCGCTAACAATCTGGGTGCCGTTGACGCGCAGGACGTCAGTATAACCGGTGCCGGCAAAGTTTAAGGCATAGTAGACGTTGTTAGCTTTGGCGGCTGGGTCTTCAAACTTCATGGCCGAGTTGGTGTTAGTGCCACCAGAGGTGGCAGTGCCTACCAGCGTAATATCCACACCTTGCAAGGCAATGGATGAGCCGCCGGCGTTGGTATTGGTAGCGCTCAGGCTTTGGGCGCTGGTAGCAGCGCTGCCGGAGTAGGTTTGGCTGAGCAGCCCCGTACCAGACTGCAGCGTCAGATTCTGGTTTGCAGCGAGGCTGACGCCGCCGTTGGCAGTTAGCGTCTGTGTCACGCTTAAAGCCCCGTTATTGGTTGTGGTGATACCAGTGCGCCCCAGATTGAGGCTGGTAGCATTGGTATCGGCGATGTTCACAACGCCGGTGCCCGCACCCGTCTTGGTACCGGTGTCGATGCGCACCGTGCCAGCGCTGAGGTTGGAGCCGCTGCTGGCGTCACCAGAGACAATGGTTACACCGGCCGTGCCGACAGAGGTGGAGTTGGCCGTGGTCAAGCCCAGCGTGCCAGTACCACCAGAACTAATGCTCAGGCCGCTACTACTCTGCAAAATGGGTGTTGTAACAGAGCTGGTAAAGTTCGGGTTATTAACGGTATCGATGGTGATGTTAGGGCCAGCAGCCGCAGTAGTGCTAATGTTGTTGCCAGCTACAAAGGTGACGCTGTTACCACCGTTAACACTTTGGGTCGTGCCGCTAGTGCCTGCCACGCTAAACAGCGAGCCCGAGGCACAGCCACTCCAGATCGGGGCATTGCTGCCACCTTGCTGTAAACACTGGCCGGAAGTTCCCTTGCCAAGCGTAGTTAGGGTTCCGGCGCCACTGGCGTATAACAGATCACCCGCAGTGTAGCTGGCTATGCCGGTGCCGCCGCGGGCGACGCCCAGCGTGCCCGAGGTCAGGATGCCAGTGTCGGCCGTGACGTTTTGCAGCACATCTCCGCTGGTAATCACCACGCTGGAGCCAACTTTGAGGCCACCGGCGCTGGTAATCAAGCCAGTTTTGTCTACCTTGAGCTCAACTGCGCCAGCGTTTTCAAAGTCTAAGAAGTCAGCGGCGCTGCCGGATCCGGAAGCAGGCAGATTAATTCCCAAGTACGTGCCGCCGTTAGCGGCTGCGTTCCCAGAAGTAATAGCCCCACCCAATTGAGCCAATGAGCTGCCTGCGGCAGCCGCCGGCGTTCCGGTCAAAGCCAGGCCGGTGGTAGCTGACGAGCCAGTTATAAGGCCACTAAAGCTGGGGTTGTTGATAATGCTGATAGCTCCGCATGAGCCGCCGCTTCCTAAGGTGATGGTGCCACCGCCGCCTGAGAGGTTGCCACTACCGGATGGGCAGATCAAAGTAACATTGCCTTGCACGGCCGTGTTAGAAGCCGAGCCATAGTTTACCGCCAAACTTAATGTTCCCGCCCCTGTTGTAGCGGTCAGGCCAGTAGTACCAAGTGAGGCAACTGAGTAGTTGGTACCGTTACCAATCAACAACTGGCCGTTTGCAGGTGTTGTGGCCGTGCCCGTACCGCCCCTTGCCACGCCAAGCGTGCCCGAGGTCAAAATACCAGTGTCGGCGGTAACGTTTTGCAGCACTGCCCCATTGGTTATTACGGTGGTGCCAGCTACTTGCAGGCCGCCCTTGGCGAGGTTCAGGTCGGCGGCTTTGGTACCGGAGTTAGTCAGCGTAAAGGTAGTGTTGGCGGCGCTATCTTTCAAGTCCAGCGTGGTTACGCCAGCAGCCACTTTTTGGATCGTGCCAATGCCGCTACTCAACGTCAAACCATTACCTAGCAAGCTCAAGGCGGAAGCTGAGTTGCCAATGTTAATGTTTGTAGCATTTACATCCCCAATGTCGATGGTACCGGTACCAATACCGGTCTTTGTGCCAGTGTCGATACGCACCGTACCAGCGCTCAGGTTAGAGCCGCTGCTAGCATCACCAGATTTAAGGGTTGCCCCGGCGGTACTGACCGTAGTTGAATTTGCAGTACCGAGCGTCAAGCCGCCACTGCCGGCGCTAGAAACATTCAAACTACCTGTGCTTAGCAGAGATGGTGTAGTGACGCTGGTGGTAAAGTTCGGGTTATTGACGGTATCGATAGTGACATTCGGGCCAGCCGCGGCCGTTGTGCTGATATTGTTACCGGCCACAATCGTGACCGTGTTGCCGCCGTTGACGCTCTGCGGCGAGCCGCTGGTTCCAGCAATCGTAAACAGTGAGCCGGAGGCACAGCCGCTCCAAGTGGGGGCATTGGCTCCGGCTTGCAGACACTGGCCGCTCAGGCCCAGGGCCAGCTTGCTCAAGGTGCCAGCCCCCGAGGCATATAATAAGTCGCCGGTCGTATAACTGTTCAGCCCCGTGCCGCCGCGGCTCGTGCCCAAGGTGCCCGAGGTCAAAATACCAGTGTCGGCGGTAACGTTTTGCAGTACTGCGCCAGAGGTAATCAATGTTGTACCATTTACTGCAAGGCCGCCAACGGTGTCTACCAGGCCGGCGCTGTTGACTTTTAGCTTATAGGCACCGTTGTTCTGGAAGTTTAAGAAATCGGCAGCCGAGCCGGCACCGGAGGCCGGTTCGTTCAGTCCTATATAAGTACCGCCATTGGCCGAGCCATTACCACTGGCAATGGCGCCACCCAGTTGCAACAGCGCGGTGTTACCATTATTGGTTGGCGTACCGGTCAAAGCCAGGCCGGTAGTATTAGCAGAAGCTGTCACTAAGCCGCTGTAGGTAGGGTTGTTAACTTCGGTGAGATTGTTACAGCTGCCGCCCGCACCAAGGGTAACGCTGTTACCGCCGCCGCTTAGATTACCGGTGCCGCTAGCGCAAGTTAGGCTGGTGTTGCCCTGCACGGCCGTGTTGGCGGTGCTGCCGTAGGCCACGCTCAGACTGGTAGCGCTACCTAAGGAAACGCTACCACCACCAGATAAGCCGGCGCCGGCCGTAACCGTCAGGGCGCTGTTGACTAAATCGGCATTGGTGACTTTGCCAGCACCAATCGTGGACACGCCCGAGCTGTTCACCGTGACGTCGCCGCTTAGGCTTTGGTTGACCCAGGCTGAGCCGTTATATATAAGAAAGTTGCCGCCCGTCAGGCTGCTCACGGTGAGAGTCGTACCCTGAATTTTACCGAGTGTTGGGTTTGGATAGCTGCCACTTAAATCGCCGCCGGCTGCCCCGGTTGGTGAGGTACTGACAAGCGTGTTGGTCACCCCAGTTACGCGACCCTTACTATCAACACTAAAGACCGGGACGTGGCTGGCATCGCCGTAGGTGCCAGCTGTTACCGACGTGTTAGCCAGGGTTAGAGTGCCATCACTGGCTAGCGTGGCGTCGCCGCCCAGGCTCACGAAGCCTGGCACGCCCAGGGCGCTGGCCACCAAGAATTGGCCGCCGGCCCCAGAGCTGGTAGCTTGTACCGCCCCTGTGCCATTGCCGTACAAAACACCTTTTGATGTCAAAGTTGCATCACCAGTTCCGCCATACTGCACACCAACTACTGAGCCCTGCCAAACACCTGAAGTGAGCGTTCCTACCCCTGTAATGTTGTTAAGATTACCTGTTGTGATCATGGTGCCGTTAACGTCCGGTACTGTTAAGGTTCGGGTGATGCCGCTGCTTAAGCCAGCTAATTCAAAGTTCAACTTCTTAGTGTTGTCGGCGTTGTCCTGCAAGGTAAAGCTGGCGTCGTTGAATGACCAGCTGCCAACAATAGTTTCCGTACCATTGCGACGAGTTATGCCTGAGACGGCGTAGTCCAGCCCGACATTAGCCTGGGAGACTGAGTTGGTCACGCTAAAGTCCGTGCTAAAGTTAATCGCCGAGGCCGCCGTAGTAACGGTGCTGCCATTCTGTTTAACATCGACGGAGGAGCTGTTGTCGTTGCCACAGACCCAGGCCGAACCATTCCATTTTAAGATCTGGGTATTCGAACAGCCGCCCAGCAGCCGCAGGCCACCGCCGCCGGTTTCCAGACCAGAAACCGAGCTCGACGTCCCTGTTGTGCCAGCTGTTGCTAAGGTCACATGCAGGCCACCGCTAAAGCTTCCGGTAATGTCACCGCTGGCCGGGTTCTCGGCTTCATTCACGTAGATGGGGTCCAGCGTGCTGGCGTAGGTGCCAGTTTGCAGTACATTGCTGCCTAGCTGAATGCGGACGCCACCGCCACCAAGGTTGGTCATGTTAAACTCATTGCTTGAACTGCTGGTGGGGCCAAACTGGATGTCCGAAGCGTTGGCCACCGTGGTCACACCATCAGAGGTTTGCACCGTAGCTGAACCGCCTCCGCCGCTTAGGTCAGCCGAGCAAGCCCACGCAGAACCATTCCACTTTAAGATCTGGCCAGCGCTACAACCACCCACCAGCCGCAAACCGCCGCTGGCCACTTCTAGGCCCGAAGCTGTACTGGTGGTGCTAGTGGTGCCACTGGCGGGCAAGCGCACTTCTAAGGCATTGCTAAGTGTCTCAATGCTGGCGCCGGTTACCACCGCCAAGCTAACGCTACCAGTGTTGCCGCCACCGGTTAAGCCATTGCCAGCCACCACGCCAGTAATTGTGCCGTTACCCCCAGAACCAGCTGGCCCGGCCGGGCCTTGCGCCCCTGTTGCCCCGGTGTCGCCCTGCGGACCCTGTGGCCCTTGCAGGCCCTGTGAACCTTGCGAACCCTGTGGCCCGGTGGCACCACTTCCCCGCAAGCTGCCCAGCACCCCTGATGATAAGTTGCTTAACTGCACCGTGCCGTCGGCCAGCTTAGCGCCAGTGATCGTCTTATCCACGATCTCACTACCACTCAGCGGCAAGACCGCTAGGTCGCCGGGTGCCGTTCCTGGCTTGTGCCCCTGTACAAACTCGGAATTCAAATTCTGCACTAAACCCTGGTTGGGCACGTTCAAATATGAACTGTCCGGCAGCGTAATAGGTACATTAACGACCGTTTTTCCATCCTTTATAGTAAAGATTTTATCTAAACCAACCTGTTTGTCAGCCTGTGAGCCACCTCCAAAGGCGCCTGCCAGATCGTACCCCGCCGCCGCAAACGGTCGCAGCGGCCAGGTCCAGACAGGCGTATTGGCTTCGTTAGCACTATCAGCGCCGAGCGCAAATTGCTTCTGCATCCCTGTTGGAAATAATAATGACAACATTGTCATGAGTGCTACAAGAATCACAACGGTTCCTATTGACCACTGTAGCCAGCCCGGCAACTGTTGCACTTTCTGCCACGCCTGCCGATCCATACCTTTATGTGGCCTCTCAGGCCCCCGCTTCGGGGCTGGCGCCTTTGACACCGAGGCTTCCAAAGACGGCAACGCAGCTACCTCGTCCAGGGCCACAGCCACAACAGGCTCTGGCTTCTGCAGGGTCTGTTCCACTCCTTCCGGCTGTGCATCCGGCTCATCGATAATTACCGGCACGCGCACAATCGGCCGACTCTGCTGCTCCGCTTCAATATCGGCTTTGTCGCGCTGGTAGGCCTTTACGCTCTCACGGTTGTAGAGCCGCTTGCCGAATGCATCCCGCTCCGGATACAGTAAACCCTGAGACTCCAACCGGCGGACGGTTGAAGCCGAAATGCCAAGTTCAGCAGCCACCGCCGAGGTGGTCATTGGCCGCTGATCTAAGAAGGCCTGCAAGTCACTGAGTTTAAAGTGCCGGTTGCGCCCGTCCAATCGTTCTGCCGGCAGGCGGCCAGCCTTCTCCCAACGGCGCACCGTATCTATAGATACACCAAGCAAGTTCGCGGCTTCGCGAACTGTTACATACTCTTGAGAGTGCACTCGTGTTTCTGTGGCTGTCGCCATGTAACGCTCAGTATTTGTTATAATTTTTTGCTCAAGCTTGCTTTTTATCTGTTAGGGAAGCTTATGCTTAGTATAAATAAATGTGTTTAACTATGCAATGCATAATACATATTAAAAACAAACCAGCCCGTTAGGACTGGCTTGTTATAATTTGGCACCGTGCTATTTTCCCAGGGGTGAACCCCAAGTATTGTAACCGCT
>CAZOYN010000012.1:0-21229 GCA_964584135.1 uncultured Candidatus Saccharibacteria bacterium
TTCCGATCTGGAGTCCGAATTAGATGTATCGGCAGGTTTTATTGGATATGCTTCAAAGGGCATATTTTTCTCCTTATATTGTAGTTTCTATTCTGCACCGAGAAGTCAATAATGCAAGCATAAGCAAATTAAAAAAGCCGGCATGATCTCTTCGAACTAAGCGTAAGCTTTTTGGCTCCGCCTGCACAACTCAATCAGTAACCTATCTTTTGAGTACCAGGTTGATAGCAGTTATATCGAGGAGCCTGCAGGCAGACTTGGGCTAAACGGGCTAAAACCTAGCTTGGCTCAGTACTTTCCGTACTTATCGTGTCTTCGTTCCTGCGTCTTTTGATAATGTTACGCATAATATCTCGACTGAAGTCGTCATCAGAAATAATAAGACGCTCTTTGTCAGGGCGGCGCTCTTTCTCGCCAGAATCACCGCTTAGACCTGCTAGCGCAATCGAACCTAGTAGGCTTGGCGATATGGGTTCACGGTAACCTTCCAATTCTTTAGCAGTTGCACTTAATGCTCGACCAAAGCGTGATGCCGCATCGCTCAGAAGATAGCTCCAATCCATACCAGGTAATATTCGCATACCTAATAAGCCATATAAGCCATCAAGCTGACCTAGCAAGTTAGTAAGCTGCTTATCGAATGAAACGAGGTTAGCTCGCGAGAGATTATAGGCAGTTACTTCATCACCCATGATCTTTTCAACGACACGTTGGGTCGTATCAAAAGCCTGAGAAACTGAATAAAAACACTCACTTGGGATAGAGAACGAACCCTGTTCAGTTGCGCCTAGCGAATGAGCAAATAAACCAGCAGCAGTGCCGAGAAGCCCAGCACGAATACGATGTGGTGCAAGCGCTAATTCACGCTCTTTCCAAGCGTCAACTTCCTCTTTTGTTTCAAAGCGCCCTTTGCCAGCCTGTAGTGCCAGCCATGCTTTGTAGCGAGCTTTTTCGAGTGTTGCAGCGCTAGGACTTTCTACACCAGCGGCACTTGTAGCGACCGTTTCAGCATATAATCCCTGAACAAGGGTCTCGTCATCATGTTGCTGTGCGTCTGTTATAGCTTTGAAAGTATCTTCGGACTCTGCACTCGTAACCTCTAGCTGTCTGTCGGGATGTAGTCGAGATAAAATATCTCGCTTCACGTCTTTATCGGCTACGCCAGAATGTTGCCCCGTGGCCTTTACCATCTGTCTGGCAAGACCACTTGCAGTATGCTTTGGTTCGTCAGCATCAGGCTTTATAAGGTGTTCTTTGCGTAGCTCAATCAATGCATCACGATTTGGTATTTCCATAGCACTGACAGTGTGTAGTACTTCGGTGGCGGCTCTAGTTGCGTGTTTATGCACTGCTACTTGCTCTTGTGCTTGACTGGCAATCATCGCTAGGTCACTTCGAGCAAAATCAACTCTAAGAGTTTCTGACAGCTCACCTACTGGTACGGGTAAACGGCCCATGTTAGGCATATTATAATATTATTCATTAATTAAAGCAAGTAATTTCTTGACCGCCATTCTGACGGTTCCAACTTGCTATGCCTTGTAATCGGCACGGCATCTTTCTGGCTATCCAAGGAGTGAATCTGGGAACCGGTCTTGGAACACGGTCACCCCTTTTCACTGCTTGGTCTGGCTCCCCCTAATAGACGAGCTTCGCAGCTTTGATAAAGCAGACCTGCTAGTACTTGAAGACTTCTTAATCGGTTCTCATTCTTTCGACTGGGACATCAACCAAATTGACGGCTACAACATCACCCTGAACCATTAGTCCAACTACTTCCGCAAGCCAAGGTGCGGTTTCGCTTGTTAAACCAAGGCTAGGGTTCATGGCAAATGTTTCTTTTTTGCCGTCGCCGAACACTACTTCTGCACCGGCCGTGACTGCTTTGCTGCCTTGCTCTCCCATTACAGACTTCCTCGCTCGATGACTTCCTCGTGAAAAGCGCCAGTTTGTGCACTAGTCGTTTCAAGTATGCGCGCAGCAACCTTAGCGGGGTCTAAGAACTCGCTAAAGCTTTCTGGTCGGTCAGCGTCCCAAAATGGCGTTTGCATACCACCAGGCATGAACAGCGCAACTTTTACATTTCCACCTAAACGTTCACTTTCTAGGCCAAGGCTTCGCGTAAAGCCGACTTGTGCATGTTTAGTGCCGGCGTAAACGGCTTCATCTTTCCTTGCCTTATAGCCAGTGGTGGAGCTAACGACTACGAAATGGCTTGTCGCTTCGGAACCGAGCATAGCTCGAAATGCAGCTTGCGCGGCAGGCAGTACGTTCCCAAAGTTCACTGCAGCCATTTTCTCAGGAGCCACTTGCTCTGAAAAATCTCCGGTATAACCATATCCAGATACCCAATAGAAGTTGATGGCCATATTACCAAGCTGCTGTATGTGATTTGCAAGAATTGACGCGTCAGCTTCAGAGGCCAGGTCAATCTTTAGCCCCGCCCCATGTTTGCTCTCGTCAAAGCCCCTGCCAACGATAAGCGTTCCTTCGCCCTGCTCGCTAAGTTGTTTTGCGATGTGCTCACCAAGTCCGTGAGTGCCGCCAATAATTATGTTCATAAGATAACTATAGCAAAACAAAAAGACTTCCGAAGAAGTCTTTTAAGCATTAACGTCTTGGCTCACCACAATAGAGGAAGTTATAACCATAATTAAACAGGATTTAACAGCGTACAGTTTCTAGTCGGCAACTTTCAATTAGTCTTGATTAAAGAGGCTAGAGATTCTTACTTCTTCATCTTCGCTAAGTTCAAGGAAAAGCGGTGTTTCATGGCGTTCTACTTGTTGGTACAACTCATCTTCGTTAGTGCGAGGATAGACGTGGTAATGAGTGTGATCAACCTTTACACGACCCTGTTTCATAAATGGTCGATAATTTTGTTTTACATCAGCCCCGCCACCAAACTCAGCTATTAGTTTGTGTTGGGCGACTTTAATTAAGCTAAATACCGCGATCAATTCTTCGTCGCTCATTTCCCAAGGTTTTTCTATGTGTCTCTTAGGGGTTACAAGAATGTGCCCTTCGACTTTACGAGGGTTACTTAAAAAGAGGTTTGCATGTTCATTTTCCACCAAGACGCGTTCACCTAAATCACAAAATGGGCATTCTTCAGTACTAGACATGGCTCTAAATATGCCAGATATAGAAGTTATTGTAAATCTACGAGACTACTGTTTCTGTAGGGCAACAGTAAACCAGTTAGTGCTACCTATTGTCTGACGATCTTCAAAAACGCTCTTGAATGCTGCACCAGCGATTTGTTCAATAAGCTGAGGGTTATAGTAGTAGAACATGCGAGCACCAAACTGGTCTTCCTGTAACTCCTCAACATACTCTGGTCGCTCCTTAAGCGAAATGTAGAGTATGCCATTAGGGCGTAGAGATTCTCCCGTCTTTTGGAATACCGTACCAAGATCGGTGCGATTTACGTGAAGTAATGACGCAAATGCGAAGTATAAATCAATGTTTGGAGGATAGTCATAGGACAGAGCATCAGCCACCTTAAAAGATTCATCGGGTAACTTTTGTCGAGCAAGGTCTAGTAAGCCAACTGACGGATCAAAGCCCTCATAGCTACCAACTCGCTTAACAATTTCTACAGCATCCCTACCATCTCCGCAGCCAATTTCTACAGCACTAATCGACAAGGGGTCTTGTTGAGTTAGTTCAAGGGCTGTTTCAATGTCCTTTACGCGTGATCCAATACCAGCAAAATACGACACGAACATTTCAGCTGAGTTATCATAGGTTTCTACGGTTAATTTGTCTTTACTCATCTGTTCTATACTCTTTTATTCTTTAAAACCAGTCAAGTGGATCTTCTACTGGCTCCTCATGCTCTTTTATCCGCTCAAGGTTCTCTATAGTAGAACCTAATTTATTAAGTAATTCAGAGTATGTCCATATTTCGAGCGTTGAGCCTAAAGAGCGTACTAAGTTTTCGCGATTTTGCCTCCACCGTGCATCGTCACCATGCTTTCCGATTACGATAATGCACTTTCCAATGTGAGCCTTTTCTTTGATGCCTAACTTTTCAAGCTCTGCATCGCCAGGTGGTTTTGATTCGAGTGTACTTTTATACTCTAGAATTTGAGGAATAGCACGAGCTAGATGCTTATGAATCTGGTATGTGCTTGTGGGATTATTGATGCTAGAAGACTGCGTAACTTCGAAAATATCATCGGCTGGACTTTTTAACTCAATCAGGACGTGATCTATATATTTTGAGCCTACACGCGTAAGAACATCGAATTTCTTCGAACTCACAGAACCCTCACGTTGGAAATCTATATATTCTAGTCCGAATATCATGCATCTTTGTTGTCTGTACTTATGCCCATTTTCGTCGAGCCAATTCTGAACGTCTGTTTCAGAAGCATCCTTATTTATGAATTCTTCCAATTTTTCTTTATAACTTTTTAGTAGTCTGATCGTCGATTTCGTTCTAAGCAACTCAGACACCTCAATTCCAAGTTCGTCAGCCATTTTGATAATCGCATCATTGTTAGTGGCATTGTTCATGTATTCTTTTAGTTGTTCGGCGGATATGACTTGGTATGTTCCACCAAACTCACCAAAGTCGATTAACTCTTTGAACCTAAATAGAAAGGCGATCATTTTCCAGAATTCACGATAACCATCTGCACCATCTGAGAATGGTATCCTACGGCTGCGTGACCCTGAGGGTGCGTTAACATCATTAAATTGATCATCAACTCGGCGAAATATTAGGCGAGGTTGGTACTTATTATCTGTACCAGATCGCTTAAACTCTGTGTCGCACACCGTCAGATTATTGCCCTGAGGAGACTTGGATAAAATAAAGCCTTTGTAGGTTTCGTTGGTTTGGTTATCTACAAGGCTGCAATCAAAATGATCTTGCTGATTTATAGTAAGCGATTCAATGTCGTTTTCGGGAATAGTCAGGTCAAAATATCCAGAGGTATTCATTACTTACTGCACCCCATGACGTGTTTGCTACGGCTAATCATGTACTTATCTTAGCAAGACGTCAGTTGAAATACTACGCTAATGTTTTCTAATATGCTTACGCTTAAAAGGTTAGCCACTCTACGTCTTGAACTGCACCACGATTCTTAATACGAATTCCTGGCTCGTCAGTAACTTGTCCAATGGTCTGTGCAGACAATCCAAAGCTTTCTGCTTCTGCGAGTACTTTTTCTGGCTCTGAGGTAGCAATAACCATACCAGCCCCTAAATGCCATTTACCGTATGCTGTTTCGTCAGAGAAGCCTCGTAGCTTTTGTACCTCCGTCATTATGCGTGGTGGCTCAATAGGTGTGTCAATCGTAACGCCGAGTCCTGACGGTTCAAGCATTCGTCCTAGCTTACTGGGCTGTCCACCACCAGTAATATGTGCCACGCCGCTTACAGCAGCCCTAGGCTCTTTGTCTATGTCGTAGCCACCGGTGAGTTCTGAGACAAACCTTGAGTAAATAATTGATGGTTTCTGCACCAGTCTTCCCAGCGACACTTCACCTAGTTCTTTAACCACTACATCTTGCCATTGTGGTCCGTAGTGCTCAAGCATAGCTTTTCTTACATCCGTTATGCCATTTGAACGAAAGCCATGTTCAGCAAGTCCTACCAGAGAATCGCCTGGCTGAATCTGATGACCCGTAAGGATTCTGTCCTTATGAGCAAACCAAAGTACCGTTGCCCCCCAGTTATAGTTAAAGTCACCGTAGCCGCCAACTCTGTCGCCTAGTTCAGCAACTTCACCATTAACAACAACTACACCAGCAGCCTTAGCAGCCTCGACATAGCCCTGCGAAAGCTGTCTGACTGCCGTTCTAGTGTGTTCAGTGTCATTAAGTTGTCGGACGTCCAAGATTGAACCTATCGCAACAGGTTCAGCCCCTCGTACAACAGCGTCATCGCACACCATTGCAAACAAATCGTGTGCTACTACTGAATGGTCATCAAGCCTTTCTGACACCTCAACTTTCGTCCCAACACCGTCAAACGCTAGATTGAGGTACATATTATCTACGTCTTTAAGCATTGTGCCTGGGATTGCTCGCAGCCCAGAAAATGATTCGTGAAACTCAACAAGCAAGCCTGGTCGGTTATGGTGGGTTTGTTTTGAAGCTTCATAGAGCATCTTAGAAACATCATCACCTAGTTCAATGTTTACGTCTTGTATCGGTCCACGTTGTTCAGCCATTACATCTCCTTTGCATAAGCTACTATATTTGTCTCCCCGTCATAGAAATGATTATAGACAGCTTGTAATTAATACCAAAGCATAAGCAGTAAACGTTAAATAAAAGTGATTTATTTTCGGGCATATAACTATACCCAACTTTCGTCAAGGAACGCGTCCTAGACCCCTCTCCGTGCGTCCAGATAGCGACTAAGCCCGTTCATCTTTTGCTGCTTCAAGATGATGAGTAACGCCGCGGATAATTTTCCGCCAGATTTTGACCCCTCAACGCCATTTTTCGCTATCCACTAGCTTAATAATCGAACCCCTCACCCATTAGAATCTTGTGCGAGGCTACTAGTTAAGCTATGGAGTAGTACGAAAATTAAAATTTACTTTACGCTGGTTTTCATAAGCCAGAGCCATTGCCTCGGCGAATAATGGTTCTCGTTTTAGATAGTAAAAGTATGTGCTTTTACTGATCCTTGCGTATTTACAGGCATCACTAATGGGGTAGTTATGAGCCACTGCATCAGCCAGCTTGCTAACGGTCTTAAAATTGAATTCCTGTGGTCGTCCCACAGCATTTTTAATAGCCATAAAACTCCTTTTTGTTCTGTATTATGCTCTACTTTAATTATACAAGTGCCACTTCTCAGAACGGTTGGCATATAATGAGAATCAACCTTATGGAAGCTATGAATCAGCCAACAAACGATAACGACTATGCAGCAGCATATGCTCTCAATGGTTGCGTTCTAGGTATTATCGCAATGATTGTAATGGCTGACATTGTTGGTATGCCTGAAGACTCTGACATTCATGAACTCAACCGTGCTTACGTACTTGTTGTGGCAGAACTTGAGAGGTTATATGACCATAACTCTAAATTGACAGCAATTAAGCCAGAACCAATATGGAAGCGTTTTGATGTACTCAAAACTTCCTCGGCGGAGATAAATGAGTACCTAGAAGACCCAGAAAGTGACATGGGACAAGCTCATAATGCCAGAGTAGAAAAACTGGGTATTATTGCTGGTGTTGAAGAACCAGACTTCACGCCCGAACAAAAGAAACTGCTTGATCACGCCGAATCAGTCAGAATAAAGTACGGTAAATTGCTTGATGGCTTAAGCAAGGAGTGGCGAGCTAAAAGATCAAACAATTGGCAGATACCAGAGTACACACTGATTTATAAGCCAGACGGCACAATTCTGATCAATGACGTTCTTAAGCTCAAGAAAGCACATGCTGGTTCAACCACTGAAAGACTGTTAGAACAAGCCCTAAAGAACCCAAACACGCTGTTCAAACCCGATCTAGGGCAAACATCACGCAACATAAGTACCGTGCTAAATAGTGCAGGATTTACGACTATACTCAGACAGTTATTCTTTCCTACTGTAAGCAAAAGTAAGGGTGTAGTCTTTCGCCCAATGATTACTCGCGAACAAGCAGACGCCGACAATATTAACACCACAGAATTAGACCTTACGCTTAAAGGATTAGGTGCAAATACCGAACCGAAACCAACAAATTAGCACCGATTTAAAACCGAAAAAGTAACAAATTGAACGATTTTGTTACGACATAAAACCCATTCGACGACAATAAGTCTCTAAGAATCTTTAATGGTGGCTAGGACGAATAATCCGAGTTCACCTAGCATCAATCGTCCCGTTAGGCGAACTCTCTACGGAGAGTAGAAATGCAATTAAGTAAAGAATTAGTAATGAAGTTTCAAGGGCTTCATTTAGAAAAGTGCGGTGTAGTTATTAGCTATAACGCAGCAGAGTCGCAGCTCAAAGAGCTGGCAGAGTTAGTAAGGCTGACAACCTCAAAAGTACGGGAGGTTCATAATGCCAAAACTATTTAACATCGATGCCGAGGTAGCTCCAAGCACCACCACAAGCAAAGGCTACAGAGTCAAAGTTTGGGACAAGGAAATGGGCATCTATATAAATGGAATGATGGTGTACCCACCAAATCCAAAATACCCTGATTGGGGTGTGGTGCCGCCTTCACGTCTTGCAGGTCGTGGGCGCTATGCGTACATTGTTGAATTCGATAAGAAGAAGCAACTTTGGAAGGAAATATACGATAAGTGTGTGGAAGTAGCACAGCTAGAGTATGCCAACAATAAGGACGTAGTCATCACTGACATTGATGAAAACGAACCTATAAATTTGGACGACATACCGTTCTAAATTAACTGCTTAATTAGTGAACCTTTATATATAAAGATAACTCTACTAAAGATTACCTGTATATAAAGGTCACTATTAAGTAAAGATTAACATTCCTCAAGGAATAACTATAATATAAGCCATGAAGTTGGCATAAACGCCAGAAAAGGATAAAACTATGAACGACCGAAATCTACAAAACTTACGTTATCGCTTATACGCGCGAAAGTCTACTGACACAGAAGATAAGCAAGTACAGTCGCTCGGCGATCAAGTGAAGTATATGAACGAGATTGTGGAACAACAAGGACTGCACATTATAGGCGATCCAATTTATGAATCTAAGTCGGCAAAACGCCCAAACAATCGCCCACAATTCGATGCCATGTTAGATGAAATTGAGGCTGGAAAAATCGATGGAATTATATGTTGGAAGATAGACCGCTTATCTCGCAATCCAACTGATAGCGGACGAATCCAGCAGTTACTACAAGACGATAAGATTAAACACATTCTTGCGATGGATAGAAGCTATTTCCCAGAAGATAACTCAATCATCTTCAGCGTAGAAGCAAGTCAGGCCAATGAATATGTTCGAAAGCTTGCGGTTGATACGAGGCGTGGACTTAAATCAAAAGCCGAAAAAGGAGATAAGCCTGGCGTTCCGCCTGTCGGCTACTTAAATGATCGAATCGCAAAAAAGGTCATAGCTGATCCTGATCGATTTACCTCAATGCGTTTACTTTGGGACAAGATGCTTACTGGTACTTATTCAATGGCTCAATTAGTCAAAATCGCAGACAAAGAGCTACACATAACTACACCAGTTAGAGGCAGGACTGGCGGAAAGCCAATTGCGTACTCAAGTATATGTGCTCTATTCAAAAATCGCTTTTATACGGGACAGCTGCCATTTAAGGGAGAAGTGTACCCTGGCAATCACCCTGCAATGATAACGGAAGAAGAATTCGACCGAGTGCAGCAGATCATAGACCCTTTGCACACAACTCGTCCTAAAGATAAGACATATAACTTCCAACTACGGAATCTATTCAAATGTGGTGAGTGTGGCTTTGCGATTACGGCTGAACAGAAGCGTAAGTCAATCAAATCTACTGGGGAAATCAAAGAGTATGTCTATTACCACTGCACTGGAAAGAACAAGTCCATAAAATGTAGCCAACCTAAATTACATGTAAATGAAGACATGTTGATTGAACAAGTAAAAGATAAGCTAAGTAAGTTCACGATCGACCCTGACTTCTACAAACTAGCAATTGAGGCATTGGCTCAAGAAGAAGATGAAGTCGTTGAGAAAGATCAAACAAAGACTATGGCTCATGAGAAAGCGATTGAAAAGAAGAAGCAGTCTATAACCAACTTACGCAGAATGCGTTACACGGGAGAAGCTGACGATGATTCATGGTACTTCGCTGAAATACAAACACTCGAAGACGAGCTTGAGGGATTACAGAAACAACGAAACGACGATGAATATAAGGCTCGTGATTGGCGTGCCAAGGCTGACGAAGTCTTTACCTTCGCCCGTTATGCTAAAGAAGACTTCGACAGTGATGATTTAGAAAAGAAACGTACCGTAATTGTTAAGTTAGGCGAAGTACTGACGATTTTGGATAGAACCATACAATTTACCCCTAATAAGTACTTCATTCCGCTTGAAGAAATGAATGAACAGCAGAAATTAGCTCCAGAAATGGTTAGAACCGACTTCCAACAGGGGGAAATCGGTCCTAAAAACGAACTTGTTCTATCTTGGCTCCGGGGACTGGATTCGAACCAGCGACCTAGTGGTTACACGTAGTCCATTATTTTCATAATGGCGTGGACTATCTCATCATCCGTGTGGGATGCAGGGCGCTTGTGAAGGATTATTGTTGGGCTCACCTTCTAGTCTCTGAACCTTCCAAGAACTCTTGACCCATTCTTGGCTTGGCTGCGGATTACCGTCTCTTAAGCTCTAAAATTTAGGCTTCCCGCAATTCACCCTGTTTTCACCGTTTGATTACTCAATCGGGCTGCAATTTTACAGCCACCCGCTCTACCGCTGAGCTACCCCGGAACGTTAAAGAACCTGCTTATTCTAACGGCTTCTTAACAGATTGTAAATGCTGTTACTCTGTTGGTCTGGGCAAATAACCTAAATGCGCACCTTTTGGACGCAAAAAGATCTAATTGGCGGAATGGGATGTGGCGCGGCGGGCTTCGCGGTCTTGGTCGCGGGCTTTGAGGGCTTGACGCTTGTCGTAGTGCTTTCTGCCGCGGCCGACAGCCAGCCGCAGTTTAATAAACCGGCCGCCGGTGAGGATCTCTAAAGGGACGATGGTTTTTCCCTGTTGTTTGCCCTCGATGAGGGCCTGGATTTCGCGGCGCTTGGCCAGCAGTTTGCGGGCCCGGGTTTGGTCGGATTCGCTGATAGGGATGCCGCTGGTGCCGGCAATAGTGGCGTTAATCAGAAAGAGCTCGTCGCCCTTGACAGTCACGTAGGCGCCGCGCAGATGGCCGTGGCCCATGCGTAGGCTTTTTACTTCGGCGCCGCTCAGCTCCAAGCCCGCGACTAAAGAGTCGCCAAGTTCATAATCGTGGCGGGCACGGCGGTTTTGAATGGTCTTAGGCTGGTTTGCCTTCTTCTTAGCCATAACTGTTATTGTAACAGTTTAAGCGGTTCGTTGCTCGAGGTGGGTCAGGCGTCGTTCGTGGTTATCGATTCGTGCAATCGATGCATCTAACTTTGCTTCAATCCGTTGCAAGTGCTGCCCAATGACTACCATAACCTCAGCGATGACACTACTCACGATTTGGGTTGTGTTGGAGTTTATCTCAGCAATAATCTCGTTCTTAAACTTCTCAAGTTTTTTATCGAGCTCCTGGTGGGTGACAAGGTCAACTTTCATGCTTCCAGCCTAGCACCGCACAGGCCTGCTGTCTAAAGAAAATTGTTGTTTTTAAGAATTATTTAACTTTTCTGGAACTCTTGCTTTACCTATATATTATGACGGGGTTTAAAGTGTCCTTCAGGTAAAATCCAGCCGCCCCAACCTCTATCACGTTTAATAAGTCGATACAGCTCTTTATATAAAGCCAACCTACGTCTATAGTGTCGAACGTTGACTTTTAGGTGTGTCACAGTGATAGTAGGGTCAAAGTAACTTATGAGCCCTAATTTATAGGCCACACGGGCCGGTGGAATAATGTCGTATTCAAAGACACTTTCATCGAAACCCCCTAATCTCTCTAGCGTACTGCGACGTACTAAAAGGTTGCCTTCGATTGGCCAATATACGGCTCGTCGCACCGGAGGTACGGCTGGGTCCGGCCATTCGCTGCGGGCACGACGAGTTAGGCTACGAAGGATGTTTCGCCATAGCGGTTTTGGTGCCTGCACGCTACCGAACAAGGCCTGCACGCTTGCAGTCAGTAGGGTATAAAGAGCCACTGAATCCGGGCCATAGTTCCAAAGCATCTGTTTGCCATTTTCCTTGATCAATCCGCCGACAAAGGCAGTTTTTGGATCTGCCATCAGCTTTTGGGCGAATGCAGGAACATCGGAGCTTTCTAGTTGTACATCAGCGTCTAGGAAATGAATAATGCACTCTTCTGGGTGCGCAGCTAGGATACGGTTACGATTGCCGCCTGCCCCGATATTGTTTTTGTCCTCTATAACTTGTATTTGCTCTCCGTAGCTTTTGGCGATAGCTACGCTTTTGTCGGTGGATGCATCATCGAGTACGTAGATTGCAGTGTAGTCTTGCTCCAGCAGCTGTGGCAGCAGTTGGGCCAGTGACTCTACCATATTGTAGTTAGGAATAGCAGCGATAACAGGAAGCTTCATGGTTTAAATTCTTGCTGGGCGATGTTCCAGAGTGACGGGTCGTGCAGCACCACCAGGCGGTAGTACCAGTATTCGGCACCCCACAGTTCTACCTGGCGCATGCCAGTAGCTTGGCCGTAACTGAAGCGGTCGCGGAGGCGCTTGGCGTTGATCGACTTGTTTTGCTCGGCCAGGCTGGTTTGCTGGATGGTCTGGCCATTGGGCGGCCAGGCCTCGGCCTGCAACTCGGCCACCATCATGTCGCGGTGGTTGAAGAGCTTTTGGGTGCCGGCCAGGAAGCCATAAAACCAAGCCGGGAAGGGGTATTCCAGGTAGCGGCCGGTGACGCCGGCGTCCCAGATGCGTTTATAGACCGAAATGCTGAACTCATCCGGCTGAGGTTGGCCAACCGGGAAGCCCAGGGCGTTATTGCTGCGGCCGAGAATGATTGGGTGGTGTGGGTCGAGCCGCTTGACCAGGTTATACTCGCTAATTAACCGCTGGCGGTCAAAATTAGTACAAATGCCGAAACCACCCAAAAAGTATTCATTTTCCAACTGGTAGCTTGCCAAACTGGGTGAGTTTTTGTAGCGTTCAACCACTTTTTGCATAAAGTTTTGGAGCTGTGGCTGCCACTGCGAATCTGGCGCGTTGATGTTGACCCAATTTGGGGCGTGGCACTCCGGCCAGCGTGGCTGCCGCAGGCCAAGGGTCAGGATAATGCTGGCGTGCTTGGCCTCGGCTTTTTGAAACTGCCAGTCCAGCTGGCTGAAGTCGTACTGGCCGGGAGTTTGCTCAATATCGCTCCAGTAACTAACCAGCCGGAACTGCCGGACACCGATGTTCAGTAGTGCGTCCATAGTTTGTTGCGGGTCAACACCCAGGCTCGAGGCGTAATCGGGGATAAAGCTAACACCGAACCGCAGCGGCTGGCTGGATTCGGTGTGAATATACCACTCGGCAATGCCGTACATGGTGCCGACCAGCAGCATCACCAGCGCTATGAAGATGGTGACAACCCTGTGCCACCAGCCGCCCTGCCAGTAATCTTTTAAGCGTTTTATCATATACTAGGAGTATCGTTTTTACATGCCAATGAAAATCAGTATCGTCATTCCAGTATACAACGAGGAGGAGGGACTTGCCGCCTGCCTTCAGGCCATTGCCGCGCAAACGGTCGCCCCCTACGAAGTTATTGTGGTGGATAATAATTCCACTGATAACAGCGTAGCTGTGGCCAACTTGTTCCCCTTCGTGCAAGTTTTGAGCGAGCCCAGGCAAGGCGTCGTCCATGCCCGTACTACTGGTTTTAATGCCGCCCGCGGAGATATCATCGGCCGGATTGATGCCGACAGCCTGGTGGCGCCCAACTGGGTTGAGAGCCTTCAGCAGCTTTTTAACAATCAACCCGAGCTGGCGGCAGTGACCGGCCGCGTCCGCTACTACAATTTAGCGCTTAGTCGCCTGCTCGATGCCGTGGACTTCCGCATTCGCAAGCGCCTGGCCCGCTTGCTGGGCCGTGAAGTAGCCATGCAAGGGGCTAATTTGGCCGTTCGGCGTTCGGCCTGGCGAGCGGTACGGAGCCACCTTTGCCACCAAGCGGATATGCACGAAGATTATGACCTGGCGATCCATCTGGCCGAGCTTAATTACCGGGTAGCGTTTAATGAAAACCTGGAGGCGGCGATTGGTTTTCGCCAGGCGGAGGCCAGCTGGCGGGCCTTTTGCGTCTATGCGTGGTTGAGCCCCAAAACCTATGCCCTGCACCAGCTTAAGAGCCGGCGCCATATGTATCCGGTCGTAGCCCTGGTAATAGTCTGTTACCCCATCCTTAAAGTGTTGCACAAGGGTTTTGACGCGGAAACGTCCAGCTTCTCATGGCGCCAATTATTCGCCGAAGCCGCGCCGGCCAGGGTTAATCCCGCCACCTTTGTTGATTAGTTACTGCGGGTTCGACTCGTAGCCGCCCTGGTCTTTGGCAATCGGATGGCAGTTGCCCCACAGGCCTTTGTTCGCTGCCATGGCGGCCTGCTCGTCGGCGGCAAACTGGGTGGCTTTGGTGAACGGGAAGTACGGATAGTAGAAGCCGTAGCCGTTTTGGATGAGCAGTTCGTTGACCAGCCGGCCATCGGGTAGGTAGACATAGCGGAGCAAGCGGTTATAGCGGTCGCGGTTGGTGCTCAACGAATCCGAAACCAGGCGCACCCGCTGGCCGCCAATAGTGTTTTTGGTATAAGCCGCGGCTGCAGGGCCATAACACTGGACGGGCGTATTTGGCTTATGCGTTTCGGGCGTGTCAACACCGATAAACCGCACTGTTTCCACCTGGCCGTTCATATCGACGGCTATGGTATCGCCATCTATAAAGTGGTTGATGCTGTATTGCCCCGGCGCGTTAGACGTTACTACCTGACCGGCTGTGTCAAACCACTGCTGTTGCTGTCCATACCAAACCAGCCAGCTAATAAGCGCCACTAATAAGCTTGCCCAGAGATGCCGCCGACGATATCGATATGCCATTACAGACTAAGTAACTGCTTCAGCTGCTCGGTGTCAAGTTTCGTGCCATCAATTTTAATAACTTTTTCATCTTTGGTGGGCGGCTCGAGCTTGGCGGCAATGGCTTCAAACTCTTGGTCAGTCATGACCATTTCGTAGCCATTGCGCAAGTTATTGTCGTGCACGGCCCGCTGTTTAGCCAGGCTCTTAGGCGTGGTCACCCAGATAATAACCGCTTCGGCCTCGTGGCGCAGTGCGATTTCCCGCAGGTGGTTACGGTCTTTGCGGTGGTTAAAATTAGTGTCAAAAATGACGCTTTTATCTTGGGCTAGCAAATATTCGGCGGCATTATTCATCTGTTTGTACAGCTCCAGACTTTCATCTTCGCTATGGGTGGGCTTAGTGAATAACTTAAGCCGCTCGCGGTCGGCCCAGAGGTGATGGGCGCCGGTAGCTTCCGCGATGGCTTTAGCAACCGTGGTTTTGCCAGCACCCGGGTAACCAATGAACAGATATAACGTTGGACGGGCCATGGCCCTCATTGTAGCACTCACCGGTTAGCGTGTGGTGAGCACCGAGACCGACCGCTGCGAGACGCGAACGCTGAAATAGCTGTCGTTGGGATAGATGGTGGCTTCGCCGTCAATTTGGGTCGGTATTTCGCCTGAACTGCTGCGTACTGTCATCGCCTGTGGCGACAAGGCATCAAAGTGATCGAATCGACCCAGGAAAGCTCGGCCAACCCCTGCGATGATGGTGCGGTAGCGCTGGCCACGGCTGGCTTCAGCTCCTTCGGCTAGCGGCATATCAAGGATGCCAGCTTTGGGCAGCAGGCTATGCATGCCGCGGTAACGCGCGTACTTAGCCTCTTTTTCGCCATTTGGAAAGTTACGCTCGATGACCAGTGCTCGTTCGCCGTCGTCGCTGATGATGTCTAGTACGGGAGCTTCCGGCGCTTTGCCGAGCACGACGCCCATTTGTGGCCAAGAGCGGCGCACAGCACCCCGGCCTTCAATCCGCTCACGAAACTCCGGGCTGTTAAAATGGCCGCCAACAATGGCGGTATAGCCAAGTCCGAAGTAGCCAAAGGCCACATCCTGAACCGGGACGCTGTCCGGGCTGCAAACGGTGACTTCCAAGGGATGTAGCTGTCCAATCCGGCTATCGTTAGTACGGAGCATACGAACGGGGTGTTTTAGGTAGCGGCCGGTGTGTAGATTGTGAGCCAAATCATTGGCATCGCCACCGCCCAGCACGGCAACTGGACTTTGGTTGCCGCTGTACCACAAAGCCCGTAAAAAATTGCTGGTGCCGCCATCGCCACTCACGACAGCCAATAAATCACCCTCGCCAGTTTCCTTGCTGACCGTTTCGGCCATGGCCTCATGGTCGGCCTGAGTGGCTACTACCATGGCTTGCATGCCGAGCTCGCTGGCGGCCTGCATCAGGCGCTGGGTGCGCGGCCAGGCTTCGCGGGCTGAACTGCTAAAGGGGTTTTTAAAGATAACCAGCCGCTCGTAATCTGCGGCATTAAACGCGGTGGTTATAGGGTCAATTTCGTTACCTTGTGGGGCGATCAGCATGATCGCTATACTATATTATAAACTTGCTAAAAATCAATACCCTTGTTGGCCAGGAACTTGTCGTCGAAGTGATGTTTGATCTTGTGCATATCGGTGGCAATGTCGACGTATTTGAGCAGCTTGCTGGGAAAGTCCCGACCAGTGAGGCAGAGGCTGGTGCGGGGGGAGCGGGTGGTGATGAGCTTGACCAGGTCTTTTTCAGATAGCAGGCCATCGTGGAATGCATTATTGATCTCATCGCAGATAACTAAATCGAACCTGCCGCTGGTGGTTGCCTCTAGCGCTTCATAAAACGTCTGTTTTGCAGCTTGTTGATGCTGCGCTTCTGAGATGTGCTGCTCGCTGAGCTCGCCGGCCTTATAAAAACCCTTACCACCCTTGTAGAAATGCAGCTGGTCGCGGTATAAGGGCTGGATGTCGCGGATAAAGACGTGCTCGCCCACGCCCCAATATTTAATAAACTGGATAAAGGCCACTCGCCAGCGGTTGCCGAGCGCCCGCGTCATGAGTCCCAGGCTAGCGCTGGTTTTCCCCTTACTCTCGCCGGTGTAGACAATAACCACCGATTGCTTGGTTTGATAATCCTCAAATGCCATGAGGTTATTTTAGGCGCTTATGCGCTCGATGCCAATTGTTCGTGCAGGAAAGCTGTCGCCGCCTCATCTTCTAAGCCGCCAACCCTAGCCAGCGCCCCAAGAGCAATAACTACATCCATGGCCACATCGCCTGCCTCATAATCGTGCAGTTCACCTGTCAGCTGTTGGGCCAAACGAATCGTACGGCTCTTAACGGCAAATTCCTCGGCACTGCCTAAATAAATCGGGCGTAGATTGGCGTTAAACTGGGCACGATTGACGGCTCGCAGCGCATTATTTTGCTCAATACGTTTCGTAACTTCTTCGATTGTAAAGGCGTGGTCAGCCGCTCCAGGTCGAGCCGGCACTTGGATTTCGGCCGCTTTGCCAACAACATAGGTAGCTAATAGGGGCGCAAAGCGTTCCCTACCGGATTGGTCTGAGGTAATGTCGCCAAAGTTGTAGCCATGCTGCCGCAAAAAGTCACGCAAGCCATGGGTTAAAACTGAAAGTTGCGCGCCCGTGTGGTAAGTCTGGCCGTGGGTTTCACCTGAATTCTGATTTGTATCAGACATGCTACTCCTTCAGGTTAATTGTATAACAGAGTGGCTCCAGGGAGTGTGAAATTTTTCGCAAGCATGCAGCAACTAGTTCTTACTGCTGAACGAGGTTGTGGGCTTTGAGGGCCGCGTCAATGCGCGGGCGGTCAAAACCAACAATAATGTCGCCGGCGATGTCTATGACCGGTATGCCGCGCTGGCCGGACTTATTGACGGCCTCAAGGCCAGCCTGGGGATCGGCTTCGACGTCCCTATCGGTGTACTTGACGTTCAAGTGGTCAAAGTAGCCTTTAGCGGCGTGGCAAAAGGCACACCAGACGGCGGAGTAAACTGTTACTTGTGGTTCATTCATATACTTCCATCATAGCACTATACTTTGTAAAGTAAAACCATTGCGTGAGATAGATCACAACTGATATAATGCCAGAGAATGAAAGAGGCGAAAGCAAAGGTGGGCACTGACCGCAGTCCAAGTGCGGTTTTTGTAAGTATGGCGCTGGACATGTCTTGGCGGCTGGCTCTGGTGGTGCTCGTGCCAATTGTGGGCGGCTTCGAGCTCGATAAACATTTTAAAACAACCCCGTCGCTGACTATTATTGGCTTTGTCGTCGCCATGGCTGGCATGGGTTTTGTGCTGTGGCAAGCGCTCCAAACCGCCAACCATATACCGGTGCCAAAGCTGAGCGCGGCCCAGAAACGGGCTATTAAAAAACAGTACCAAGAGGATGACGATGCTTAGCCTGTTTGCCGAGACTAGTCCGGCCATCCACGTGGCGCCAGCCTCGGACTTCACGTTGGGCGGCCTGCAGATTACCAACTCCATCTTGTATGGCTGGATCGTTACGTTGCTGTTACTTGTTGGTTTGATCTGGGTGGCCCGCAAGGTGCGGCCGCATCCTAAAGCCGGCGTCGTGCAATACGTTGAAGTCGGAGTTGATTTTGCCACTAACCTGGTTGAGGGCGCGTTCAACGACAAAGCAATTGGCCGTAAATATGTGCCCTTCTTCGTTACCTTCTTCTTCTTCATCTTGCTTAATAACTGGGCCGGACTCATTCCCCTAGTTGGCGAGGGCCTGCAAATCCACGGCCATCCTTTTTTGCGGCCAATGACCGGCGACCTGAATGCTACCCTGGCCATGGGTCTCGTGACCATGGTTGTAGTCTATATCTCATCTATCCGTGAAGTCGGCGGCTTTGCCAAATACATCCGGCACTTTTTTATTGGTAGCCCTCTCAATCCGCTGTACTTAGTGATTGGCTTAATTGAAATGGTGACTGACTTGACCCGCGTACTAAGTCTTAGCTTGCGACTTTTCCTGAACATAACGATTGGCGAAATTGTGATTGCCGTGTTTGCCTTTTTGGGCGGCGCCCTGGCTCCGGGCAGCATTTTGTCACCGCTGGTGGCCCTGCCCTTTACTCTCTTGGAGCTAGGTGTTGGCGCCCTCCAGGCGTACATTTTCGTGATCCTTGGCGTAAATTACTTGGCGATCAGCGTCAATGCTGCCCAGGCCCACACTGAGCCTGATGACTTGACCGAAGTTGACGTTCCTGAAACAATGCAAGTAATAAGTACATAAAGGTAAGGAGAATATTTATATGGTATTTGCAGATACAGCAAGCGCGCAAGCGATTGGCCACGGCATTATGATTGGCGCTGGATTTATTGGCCCGACTATTGGTATTGGCCTAGTGGGCGCTAATTACTTACAGGCCGTTGGCCGCAATCCTGAGGCCGCTAAGTTCCTGGGCCAGGCGCTGGTATTCGTTGGCCTGATTGAGGTCTATGGTCTGTTGGCCTTCGCTTCAACCTTCTTCGTTAAATAAGGGATGATCTTGATAGTAGCTTTTTCACAATTTGCAGACAGCTCATCCGGCATCGGCGCCTTGGGGATTGACGGCAAGGCCTTCATTATCCAATTGGTGACGTTTGTGCTGGCCTTTTGGGTATTGCAGCGCTATGCCTTTAAGCCGATCTTGAAGATAATGGCCCAGCGCCGCGAGACGATTGAGAATGGCGTAAAGTTGGGCGAGCAGATGCAAAAAGATAAGGCTGCATTGGAAGCCAAAGTTGAGCAGACATTGCACAAAGCCCGCAACGATGCCGATGGTATTATTGCCGGAGCCCACGATGCCGCCCGCCAAACTGTCAGTGAGGCCGAAGCTAAGGCCCGCGAAAAAGCCGCCGGCATTTTAGCGGCTGCCGACGACCGGATTGCTCAAGATACCTCACGGGCCCGCAAGCAGCTCGAAAAAGAGCTGGTCGGCCTAATTTCTGATGCCACCGAGGCTATCATCCACGAAAAAGTTGATGCCAAGAAAGATGCTGCCCTGATTGACCGGGCACTCAAGGAGCAGCGGGCATGAAAGCTCCTCGAACCCGTTTAGCCCAAACGATAGCTGACCGCAGCCTCAAAAACGGCGCCTCCAAAGCGCTGAGCCGCGAAGTGGCCGCCTATCTGTTAAGTGAAGGTCGGGTGAACGAGTTGGATTCGGTATTGCGTGACGTCCAGGCCGACTGGGCTGAAGCAGGCTTCGTAGAAGTAATTGCTAGCAGCGCCCACTTGCTTACGGACGACGTAAAGACTGAAATTACCAGTCAAGTTAAGACCCTATACCCAGAGGCTAAAAAAATTATTGTGACCGAGACCCATGATCCTGCAGTAATCGGCGGCGTGCGCCTGGAGCTGGCCAACCAGCAACTCGACCTGAGCGTCGAGGCCAAATTGAACAAGTTTAAGCAGTTAACGACCGCAGGAAAGGATTAGGGACCAGTGGCCGAACTATCAATTACAGAATTATCAGCTGATATCCGGGCGGCAATTGCCGAACTAAAAGCCCGTCCCGACATTGAAAGTGTCGGTGTGGTGACTCGCGTGGGCGACGGCATTGCCTGGATTTATGGTTTGAGCGCCGCTGGTTATAACGAAATGTTGGAAATTGAGGGTCTGGATGGCCAAAAAGTCACGGCTTTTGCCTTTAACCTTGGCGAAGACGAAATTGGCGCCGTGCTTTTGGGCGAAGACGTCGATGTAAAGGCCGGCGCTAAAGTTCGCCTGTCTGGCAAAGTGCTGGAAGTGCCGGTTGGTCCGGAATTGGTTGGCCGCGTGGTTGATCCCCTTGGCAATCCGCTGGACGGCGGCGAGCCCATCAAAACCAAGCATCAGAGCCGTGTGGAGCGCCCTGCGCCCGGTGTCTTGGCCCGTAAATCTGTCCATGAACCGCTGATGACTGGCCTGGTGGCCATTGACGCCATCGTGCCGATTGGCCGTGGCCAACGCGAGCTAATTATTGGCGACCGCCAAACCGGTAAAACGGCTATCGCCGTGGACACCATGGTCAACCAGGCTCGCCAAAAAACAGGGGTGATTAACGTCTACGTGGCCATCGGCCAAAAATCGTCGAAGGTTGCTGCCTTGCAGGAACGCCTGAAGCGCGAAGGCGTCATGGCCCAGACCATCATTGTGGCCACCAGCCCGGCCGACCCGGCCGCCCTGCTCTACTTAGCGCCCTACGCCGGCGCGGCCATGGGTGAGTACTTCCGTGACAACAAACAGCACGCCCTGATTATTTACGATGACCTGACCAAGCACGCCGCGGCCTACCGCCAGATGTCACTGCTACTGCGCCGCCCGCCGGGTCGTGAAGCTTACCCGGGCGATGTCTTTTACCTGCACTCCCGATTATTGGAGCGGGCCGCTAAATTAAACGACGAACTGGGTGCCGGTTCACTGACGGCCCTGCCGATCATCGAGACCCAGGCCGGCGACATCTCGGCCTACATTCCAACCAACGTTATTTCGATTACCGACGGCCAGATCTTCCTGG
>CAZOYN010000013.1:0-20509 GCA_964584135.1 uncultured Candidatus Saccharibacteria bacterium
AGACCAGTTCCTTCAACCGCTCGGACACCCTTCCAGAACAGGGGTGATTATAGCATGAAACCGCCTGGCTCTCCTACTTCGCGAAATCGTACTTTTAGCTTTTTCACATTTTTTTGTTACTGGCTTGTTTTCTAAGGTGTTAATTATGCTCCGGTAACAAAATTTTGTGAAAAAATAAAAACGCCTGAAAGAACTACTAGCAATGGAGGCCGGCTGGCCTAAGCTTGGGCAAATGTCAGGGCTTTGATGCTGGTGGCGCCAGCTTGCTTGAGCACTTTAGCAGCCGCCTCAAGTGTGGCGCCAGTGGTGGTCACGTCATCAATGAGGATGATTTGCTTATCGACGACGATTGGCTGGCGAGTACGAAAAGCACCGGCCAGCTGTTCCAGACGCTGGGCGCGGTTGGCACCTAACTGGTGGGCTTGGCCACTGCGCACTAAAGGTTGCGCGTAAGGAAGTTTCGCCTGGCTAGCTATTGCGCGGGCCAATAAGACCGCCTGGTCGTAGCCTCGCTGCCGGACGCGCGAGGTGGCTGTGGGTACGGGCACAAGTATGACCCCGGCGACCGGCTCCAAGAAGGGCAGCATCAACCCAGCCATACTGGTGCCGACATCTTGGGCGCCGGCCGATTTGAGCTTCCAGACCAAGTCTTTCGCCAAGCCCTTATAGGGCGTCACTGCCTGCACTTGGCACAAGCTAGTTAAGCCCTGGCATAAAGCACAGGTGAGCCCCGCTTGAGATGGCTGCTGGCAGCGGTAACACCGCTCAACAGCCGGCTCTAAGTTAGCGGAGCAGGCGGGACAAAGCAGCGTGCCTTCGCAGCCGCAGCCGAGGCATTCATAGGGGGCAAGGGTGGCCAAGAGGCGGTCGAGCATAGTACATCTCCATCCCCCTCTGTTGTTATTAATGTGTTGTAAATAAGTGCTCCAGAAGTTGCGTACACTTTGCTACCTAAGCTATACTGCTACTAAGACAAAAATGCAAGAAGATCTTGCACTTCTCAACTAACCAACAACTGGAGGATACCACATGGCGCGAAGAAGCCGCGACGACGATTTATTGCTCGAAGAAGACGAATTAACTGCCGCCTTTTTAGGTGACGATGATATGTCGGTACCGGCCGATATGGCCCAGCCAGCCGCTCCCGTAGCCACCGAGGACGAGTGGGACGAGGACGAAAGTGTTCCTGGCCAGTTAGCCGTCGACGTCTATGAAACCCGCGAGAAGCTCGTCGTTAAGGCCCGCACTGCTGGCGTTAACAAGAACGACCTCGACGTCAGCATCGCCGACAACCAGTTAACTATCCGCGGCACCCTCAGCTCCGGCAGCGAAGACGGGGTAGAGAACTACTTCCTGCAAGAGTGTTACTGGGGTGAGTTCTCCCGTACCATCGCCCTGCCCGTGCCAGTCAAAGAAGAAGAGATCGAAGCCGTCTTAAAGGACGGCGTGCTGACCATCAGTTTTGGCAAGGTCCAGCAGGACACCGTCAAGAAGATCCAGGTCTTATAGGACACACCGTTCCGGGCAAACAAAAATCCCCTCTTCTGAGGGGATTTTTTATAGCTCAAGGTGAACGTTTAAACGCCGGAGCCAGTGAAGCCACTATTGCCAGCCGCGTTGAGCACAAAGTGCACAATGAACTGTGCCAGGGCCACAATAATTAAGCCGACGATAGCATAAATTAAGGTGTTCTTGGCGTTACCGACGCTGGCGCTTTCACCGCCCGAGGTGATGTAGCGGAAGCCGCCGTAAATAATCATGATCACGGCCACAATACCCACGATAATTGAGAAGATGTTCACGATGTTAGCAGCAAGCCCCCTTAAGTCATTGGTGCCTGAGCCGGCCGTACCACAATTGGTTGACGAGCTAGAGGCATTACTGCCACTTGCTTGGTTTGAGCCGTTACACACATTGGAAATAATGTCAGCCGAAGCAGTTGCAACAAAGGCTGGCACCAGGGCTGGAACCAGTAAGGTTGAGCTGGCGAGTGCGATGACAATAAGATTTTTAAATTTTCGGATCATATGTTCCTTTCATTAGACTTACGTTTACTTATACTACATGCCGACTACTGAAATCAACTCCCTGATGTGACGGACCGGGCTGCGGCATTCAGCACAAAGTGCACCAAGAACTGGGCTAAAACGGCAATGGCTATACCGACCAGGGCATAGACCAGCGTCGTTTTGGCAGAGCTTATATTATTGGAATCGCCGCTGGAAGTTATGTACTTAAAGCCGGCAACAATAATCATGATTACGGCTGCCACGCCAACGACAATACTTAGGATTTCAACAACGGCTTTAATAATCTTATTAATCCCCGAGCCGCCGGTACTGCAATCTTGCGAGCTATTCACCTGGGTCAGGCCGGAGCAGGCATCACCTTGCAGGCTGGCGACAGATGAAGCCGGAAGCGATACGGCGCTAACTGTAGACAGCCCCAGTACCCCAAGGCCACTTAGACTAATGGTCAGTGCTAAACATAAGGCTTTCAGTTTTTGCATATACTTCCTTTTTACAACTTATCGAGTACAAATACCACTATACTTTGGGCCAGTACCACTACGGCTATGCCTACCAGTGAATAGAGCAGGCTACTGCGGGCAGTAGCAATAGCGTTGCTGTCGCCGGAAGAGATTATCATCCGTAAGGCACTGACAATCACACCAATCACGGCGGCTACGCCTATAACGAATGACAGCACGTTAATGGCATCTTTTATGATGCGGACCACGGGGTTATTGGTACCAGTATTGCCGCCCTGGCCGTTGACGTCGTGGCAAACACTGGTACTGCTGCCGCTCGTGCCACAAGTGTTATGGAAAATATCAACTGCAGCGGCTCCGCCGGTGGCCACTGCCGGCACAAAAAGCGTACATAAAAGGGTAGTAAAGGCTAAGAATCGTTTCATACGTTACTTAACACTAACGATACTATTACTTCGGCGCTTATAGCAATTAATAGGCCGACTACCGCATAGATAATCGTGTTGCGGGCCTTGGCAATATCCTGCGGGTTGCCTTGGGCGATAACAAAACGCAGGCCGGCGATCACAATCACTAAGACAGCCACGGCGGCAATGATGCCAAAGACTATTTGCAAGATTTGTTGGAGCTGTGAGCTCGAGGCGCTCACCACCGGCAAGCCGGTCGCACAACTAGCCCCGCCGCCACAATCAGCTTGGCCAAGGCCAAAGAGCCGGGTAATGAATAAGGTGCTAAGCATTAGTGGATACTCCCGGCAATGAATGACACGATCGCCGCCGAAGCCACGGCGATCATCAAGCCAATGAGGGCATCAGTAATTGTCGCCCGGGCCCGGCTGGTTTTATCGGGTTCACCCTGGCTCATAATGTACGAAACGCCGCCGTAAATTATAAAAATTACGGCTACAATGGCGGCAACCCGCAGCAGTATCTCGATCACGGCCGCCACAATCAGCCAGACGTCGCTCAAACCAGTGATTTGAGGGCTACAAAGACCGTTTACTTCGGTTGATTGAAGATAGTGGTACCAGGTTGGGAAGCCGAGAAAATTGCCCCCCTTGCTGCAGTCAACCGCGAAATAAGCTATCGACGGGCCAATCATTTCAAGAACCCTGCTGGAATGAGGTAGTTAAGGATGGGGTAAGCGAAAATAAATATGACCAGGGCGATAATTGTGCTGCGGATCCGTTCGATGGCTTTGGCTGAAGCCTGGGGATCACCCCTGGAGCCTGAGTACTGGATGCCGCCAACAACAATCGAGCCTATAATTACCAAGCCTACGCCATCAGACAAAAAGCGAATAATAGCGAAGGTCGCATCCGCGATTGGGTTGCCTGCGCCCTTGCAACCTATGTTGATACTAATATTAACGGCATGGTTTCCGTTGCTGTTACTCCCACAGGACTGTAGGGCGAATACAGTAGCTGGGGCTGCGGCACATAACAACCATGCCAGGAGGAGTCCGGAAGCAAACTTCTTGATTATTTTTGTATGGCTCATTTTTGATTACTATACCCCTATTTTGCCTCTGGTGCAATTCACAGAAGTAGGTAATAATAGGCGTATGCGCAAAAGGCTCATGGTTGTTTTTGTTACTTTTCTGTTGCTGCTTACTATCTTGATTATAACAAGGTTCACCCAAGCTTCGACACAAAAGGCCAACATTAAAAAATCGAGTAACACGTTTATTGGCTATGTGCTGGCTAATAATGCTGGTAGTTCCTACGCAATGTTCAGCAGCAAAGCACAAGCTGATACCAGCAAAACAGCCTGGCAAGACCAAGTTGCCCGTCTGAGCTTGTTTTTCGCCGCCCGACAACCGAGCCTTGAATCGGTAAACAGTAGCGGCAAGTATAATGCTGCAACGTATACCATCGGCGGCAATGACGGAACATATATAGTCAAGGTGGTGCTGCAAAAAGATAACGGCACCTGGAAAGTCCAGTCTTTTACCAGCGAGCTCAAACAATGATCTACCTCACGTATTCAAAATTAACCCATAACTTGAGATAATGGTCACTAGTAAGGCAAAAATTGTGAAAATAAAAGCTAACTCAAAAAGACTTGGCGTCATATTTTTGATGCTTGTGCTGGTAGTGCCCTCCCTGTTTTCAGCGTTTAAGCCAACCCCCGTTGCTGCCGTTGCTGCTAGCGGCCTGCCAACTGTTTATGGCAACAGTAGCCTTTTATGTGCCCCGGAGATTTCTGGCCCTGAGCCAGGTGATGGTGCCTTCGGAACTGTTATGGACGCCAGCAACACGCTGAACGCTCAGAGCCAGATGTACAACCTTTCACAGGGTATAGCCGGTGAGCCGTCAGCCGAAACAGCAGTATTCAAGGCTATGTTCAACAAGCAGAACGTTATGGTTATTGATTTTGTGGGCGCAAATGGCGCAACAAATAGCAACAATCTCTGTGGTGGCTCGATGGCGCTATTCAGAGAGGTCGGGGCAAGTGATCAAAATACTTTTTACGGTGTCTGGGGTTGTGCCAATGCATCCCTGGATCAAAGTGGCGGCAATACCCTTTGCCCACAAGGGCATGGCCCCCAATATAAGCTTGTAAGTGGGGCTGTCGATCCTATCAAAAAAACCCTATCATTTGGCTTGCCAAACGGGGTCAAAGGCACCGTGGCATTTACTGGCGATACAAGCGTTCTGGCCAATAGCCAGTTCTTTGCTACTGGCTCCGGAGGAGGCTCTGGCGGCAGTGCATCGAGTGGTATGAGCCTCTCCACCTGTATTGCAACCTACCAGCAAAGTGGGATACAGCAACCTTGCCTTGATGGTAAAACTGCCTCATTTTCAGATTGGGCACACATTAGTTTCGATGGCGAGACCTACACAGCCGGTAGGTGGGCAGGTTCTCATATTTATTACACACTTGATACCTCCAGCGATTCAGTGCTTGCCGGTATGTCACCTAAGTTTGATATCAATACTGACAGCGATAATGGCCAAACCGACTTTAACATTGATGGCGATGGCACTGACCCAGCGCAACTAACCCAATTACGTAACGCGCTCACGAGGCAAGGCCTGCAGGGCACGCTGCAGATTACCTACGATGTAGATAGCACAAATGGCAACGTCAAAACCACTATGGCAGGGGTCGATACTGTTGCAAATTATTACCCGGACGCGAGTGACCCGGCCAAAGACATTGTGCAGCTTGTCTTCACGAATGGCGCCGGCGGCAACGAGAATCACTTCTACGGAACGTACAGCCGTGCAGGGGCTACTTCAAGCACTTTCACTCTGACTGGCAGTGGCGCTGGCTATTCCGGCTGTGGCTCTGGCAAGCAGCCCCGATTTATCGTCACGAGCCGGCCAGGCACGACTCCGGGCGACGGCGCTGCCAATTGGTATCTACAGGCAAATGATACTGCTTGTGACGAAGTAGTTATTCCAGTGGTGATGCACTTTGAAAAAGCTGGTACAGCACCGCCAACTATCGGCACTACTAGCACAACTCCTTCAGGCAGCTCCACGCCAAATTGCGAAATCAGCGGCTCACCGCTTACCTGGATCCTCTGCCCAGTATTTAACATCATCTCTGACGGCGCCCATGCGATCTTTCAATACGTTGTCCAGCCTTTTTTAATTACTCCTCCAGTGAGCACTGACCCGCACGATCCTGGCTTTCAAATCTGGTCAAATTTCCGCGTTTACGGTGACATTTTCTTGCTTATCGCGCTGTTGGTTATTGTTTTTGGTCAGAGCATTGGCGGCGGGCTGGTTGATGCCTACACGGCGAAAAAGGTCTTACCTCGGCTACTTGCGGCAGCAATTTTAATCAACCTGTCAATCTACATCGTGGCTTTGTTGGTGGATATCACTAACGTCATTGGTGCAGGGATCGGTAGCCTGTTAACCACACCGATCAGGCAGTGCACGACTGGAGCCGGCAATTGCTGGGACTTCCATCTTTCAGCCGGCGACCAGCTTGGCGTATTTAGTGTTGGCTTCATCGGTTTGCTCGCAACTTTGGGAGGCCTGGTTGGTTTTTTTGGAGTTCTGTTTGCGGGTGGAATTGGCGCTATTTTAATGACGGTCTTTTTCACGGCACTACCGATGATTTTTGCTGTTTTGGCCGTGTTCATCACCCTCGTCATAAGGAAAGGCCTCATCCTGTTCCTGCTCGTTACCAGCCCCGTAGCGTTTGCGCTCTACTGCCTGCCGAACACGGAAAAATATTTTAGAAAATGGTGGGATCTCTTACTTGAGAGCCTGATGGTGTATCCCATCATCGTGGCGATATTCGCCGTAGCCGACGTGTTGAGTATTACACTCCTTAACTCAAACGGTATTACTCCCGACTCACTCCAAAGTGGCTCAAACTTCTTTGCTGGCCATCTTGACCGTGTGATTGCGCTCGTCGTTGCCTTTTTGTTGCAATTTATCCCTCTGTTGCTCATACCTTTCGCCTTCCGCTTTGCCAGTGGTGCCCTGAAACGTGTCTACGACGTTGCCACGGGAACAGGAGCCAGAATCAACGAAGCCGTCAAGCCAAGAAAACAACAAGCAAAAGCAGATTACCAGGCTCAGGCACTGGCGCGACGAGGAGATCTGTACCACAAACTTAACGGCCGAGGCGGCGCTGTTGGCAGGTTTGCTGCCAGACGAGTTGGTGGCTATAACATTGAGGCGGCATTGTCCGCCGGGCGAGCTGAAAAAGCTAAGCAACTCAATGACCAAATTGCCACGGGTCGTGATGAAGAAATCCGTGGCCTCAGCGTGAACAAAAAGTGGGCAATGCGCCAGGCAGCTTTTGGTGCAGTTCAAACCGATGCAGATGGTAAGCGCTTTAGGACCAATGGGCAGGTGCGTGAATACCTTGATGGCAACGATAATGTTACCAAGCGAGACTTCATGAGCCTTGGTGGTGCTTGGATTAACGAGAATGATGTCGATGCCGGCCACGCACGCTGGGGTAAGGACACCTTTGCACAACAAGCGTCCCTGGCCTACGAAATGCGTAAGGCACAGTCAGAGGGTCAGCTCAAAAATCTTGCTACCAACTATAAAAATGTTGCCCAGGGCGCTGGTGGGTGGGGCAATACAGACTCAGAGGCTGCCGGATCATGGATTGGAGCGGCATTTGAGCACCAGAACCAGCACCTGGAATACAAGTACACTGACTGGCAGACTGGTAACCTGAGCAAGGCTGATGATTATGTTGACGAGATTTACGAAAAGAAGGGCAGCTATCCATTAGCACAAATGAGCTCAAATAGTATTGAAAGATTAATCACTGCATATAATGACCCCTCTGCTGACGATACACGAAGGCAGAAAATTGCATCCATTGCTGAGTCATTCATGCATGAATTTGGTGCTGGCGGCCAACAAATTGGCGAGGCCACCGGACAAGAACAACGTCCAATCATCACAACTGCGGACGATGAAGTATCGGGACGGAAGCAGGCCAGTGTCCAAGGTGCTGCCCACGTTGCCGAGAGAGTGCGCGAACTAGCCGTGCTAACAGGAAGATATAATCCAGGAGCACCTCCCCCAGGCACACCTCCGGCGCCCCCACAAAGGTAAGCAGCTAAACTATACTTAAATATTATGGCTACCTATAAACTCATCCAAGACATTGAGGCCGAGGATAAAATCCTTGGGCCATTGACGCTCAGGCAGTTTATTTACGCCCTGGTGGCCGTGCTGTTCCTGTACCTGAGCTTCGTTGTGCTCACCAAGCACGCGGCGTTTTTGCTAACCATATTCCTGCCGCCAGCCATCTTTTTTGGCTTTTTTGCCTTCCCGTTCGGCAAGGACCAGTCCACTGAGGTTTGGGCCCTGGCCAAAATTCGGTTTTTGTTTAAGCCGCGGCGGCGCATCTGGGACCAGAGCGGCGTAAAAGAACTGGTCACCATTACCGCGCCCAAGAAAATTGAGCGGGTGCTCACCAACGGCTTGAACCCCGCAGAAGTGGAGGGCCGGTTGCAGGCCCTAGCCAACACTATCGATAGCCGCGGTTGGGCGATTAAGAACGTTGCCGTCAACCTGTACGGCCAGCCCAACCCGCTAGTTGCCGCCCCGTCCGACCGGCTGATTGACATTAACAATATGCCCCATGAGGTACCAAGCTATGATGTGCAGGCCTCAGATGATATCTTAGACACTCAGAGCAACCCCATCGCCCAGCAATTTGACCAGATGATCCAGGCCTCTACCCAGGCCCACCGCCAGGAAATAATTAATAACATGAACGCTCAGCAGCAAGCAGCCCCAGCCGATGCCCCGGCTGACTATTGGTTCTTAAACCAGCCCGCGGCGCCAACTGCTGTAGCCCCCGGCCAAGCTACCTTTAGCAAAGCCCAGGTGGTATTGCCCGGTTCGGCCGATGACACTGCCGTACCCGCCAAGGCTGAAACCCCAGCCGAAGAAGTCCTCGCCGAGAAGCTCAAGGCCCAGCACCTGGCACAACCGGAATCATATAGTCACTTACGCACCTTGCAGCCACTTGGCAACCAAGCGGCACCAGCTCCAGCGCCAGCCCCCCAGGCCTCCCTAACTAGCCGCCCCGCCCCTGATCCTGCTATACTATCTCTGGCAAGCAACAACGACCTGAACGTGGCAACTTTGGCGCGACAAGCCAACAAATCCAAGAATCTGCCGCCAGATGACGAAGTTGTGATTTCATTACACTAACAGACACCCCGTTAGTCGAAAAGGTGGGCGATAGAATGGATCCCTCAATACCGAACCAAGTTACTACTCCCGGGCAAGCACCCGTGGATCCGAATAACGTCGCGATCGACCCTTCCAGCCTGCCCAGGCAGAATTTATACCCCTCAAATCAGGCGCCCATAGCCCAGCCGGCTCCGCTGTCGAGCGTACCGTTGCCGCCGGCACCTGCCCAATATGTTCCGCCGGCACCGCCGAGCCAGTATCCAGTACCCTCGAGCCCCGCAGCTCCTGTTACATCGCAGCCCGCCACGCCAGCATCTGTTGCGCCGCGCACCAACCCTAATAGCACCCAAAACACCCTGCAAATCGCTGAAATCCGCGACGGCATTGTGATTATGAACGACGGTTCGTTCCGCTCGGTCATCATTGTTAAAAGCATTAACTTCGACCTGATGAGCCCGCAAGAACAAGAGGCTGTTGAATACAGCTACCAAGGTTTTCTGAACTCGCTGTACTTCCCGGTGCAGATATTCATACGCTCACAGCGGGTCGACCTGCAGCCCTATATCGAAAAGTTGGATAAAATCCGTACCGAGCACGACAATATGCTGCTGGCGCTTTTAATGGAAGATTACATCGGTTATATTGACGCCCTCAGCCAGCAAACCAATATCATGGACAAGAAGTTTTATATGGTGGTGCCGTTCTTCCCGGTAACTGATGTGCAAAAGGCCCTAACCCAGAGCAAGAACTTCTTTAGCGGCCTGGGCACTATTTTCAGCAGAAAAGAGCAGCACGTAACCATTAACGAAGCTGATTTGGAAAACGCCAAAACTGAGCTCCGTAACCGCGTCCAGGCCGTGCTGTCCGGGCTGCTACAATGCAATATCCAGGGCCTGCCACTCGACACCCAGGAGTTAATTGAGCTGTACTACGACACCTACAACCCCGATACGGCCACCCGCCAGACCCTCAAGAACTTCAATGAGATGACGGCTGACATCATCACCAAAGGGCAAGGCGCCGCGCCCCAAGCCCATTTGCAAAGGGAACTGCAGTAGCATGGCCAAGCAACCGCCTCTAGACCCCGTAACTATCGCCCAGCAACAGCGGGCCCGTGAGCAACAAGAGGTTCAAGCTGCTTTCCAAAAGGGGATTACCGCGCTGCGCGACTTTATCGCGCCCAGTTCCATTGAATTTTCCAGCACGCATTTTCAGCTTGGCACCCGTTACGCCCGCAGCTACTACGTTTACGGCTACCCGCGCCAGGTCTACACGGGTTGGTTAAGCAGCCTGGTTAACATCGACGAAGTTATCGATACCAGTATGTATATATACCCGGTAGAGAGCCAGGTGGTACTGGAGAATTTGCGTAAAAAAGTCACTCAGTTAGAGGCCGGCATCCAGATTGACAGCGAAAAAGGCCGGGTGCGCGACCCTGGCAAGCAAGCAGCTATCATTGACGCCGAAGAAATGCGCGACCGCCTGCAGGTCGGCGAGGAACGCTTCTTCCGTTTTGGCCTATACTTTACGATCTACGCCAGCTCACTGGAAGAACTGGAATTTGTCAGCCACAAGGTGGAGTCTATGCTGGGCCAGCAACTGGTCTACTCTAAGCCGGCTACCTCCCAGCAAGAGCAGGGGCTCAATAGCACCGTGCCGCAAATGACCGACCAGCTACAAATTCGCCGTAATATGAGCACCGGTGCCCTGAGCACCAGCTTCCCATTCACCTCAGCCGACCTGTCGCAAGATAACGGCATCCTCTACGGCATTAATATGCACAATTCCGGCTTGGTGATTTTTGACCGCTTCTCCCTGGAAAACGGTAATTCGGTAGTCTTTGCCAAGTCTGGCGCCGGCAAGTCGTTTACCGTCAAACTGGAAGCCCTGCGCAGCATGATGTTCGGCACTGAAATCTTTATTATCGACCCCGAGAATGAGTACCAGCGGATGTGTGAGGCGGTTGGCGGAGCCTATGTCCGCCTGAGCTTGAACTCGGCTACCCGCATTAACCCCTTTGACCTGCCAAAGGTAGTTGACGCCGAGGAAGCTGACAACGCCCTGCGCTCCAATTTAATAACTTTGCACGGCCTGTTGCGGCTGATGATGGGTGGCGCCCAAGCCCAGATGTTGGGCGGCAACTCGGCGCTGATGCCCGCGCTGGCCCCCTCCGAAGAAGCCGACCTGGACGCGGCCTTAATTGAAACCTACGCCAAGGCCGGCATTACCAATGACCCGCTGACGCATACCGGCGTCCCGCCAACTATCAACGACTTGTACGACACGCTACTGCACATGGGCGGCACCGGCCCGCAACTGGCCCAGCGCCTGCGCAAGTACACCAGCGGCACCTTCGCCGGTATTTTCTCGCAGCAGTCTAACATCGACATCAACAACCCCATGGTCGTCTTTAACATCCGCGCCTTGGAAGACGAGCTGCGTCCGGTGGCCATGTATATTGTGCTGAATTACATCTGGAACAAGACCAAATCCGACCAAAAACGGCGTCTCATGATTGTGGACGAAGCCTGGCAGCTGATGAAGTACGAAGACAGCGCCAACTTCTTGTTCAGCCTGGCCAAGCGGGCCCGCAAGTACAACCTCGGCATTACCACTATTACCCAAGACGTCGAGGACTTTATGGGCTCCCGCATGGGGCGGGCAATCGTGGCTAACGCTTCTATGCAGTTCCTTTTAAAACAATCTTCTTCGGCGGTTGATGTCCTGTCCGACGTCTTCAAATTGACCAGCGAGGAAAAGAAGCGCCTCAGCCAGTTCCCGGTGGGCCAAGGCCTGTTTTTTGCCGGCCAAAACCACGTCCATATCCAGGTTGTGGCCAGCCCCACCGAAACTGGCTTGATCACCACCAACCCCGAACAAATCCAGCAGATGAACACTGAAAGGGCGCAAACCGGCGAGTTCAGCCAGCCCCAGGGAACAATCGACCTTGACAACCGCTTGTACCCCGGCAGCGCGTAAAAGGTATAATCCCTAAATGGCCCAGCAAATCTTTTACCAGCCCCCCAAGCGGCGCCGTGATCTTGATAATGAACAAGTAGGCGACGAGCCATTGGTGCCATCAGGCCCACCAAGCAAATCGTCAGAAGTTAGCCAGGATGCCCAAAATACGCTCGACAATATTGACGATGTGTTGCGGGACGCCGAGCAAAGTGGCGGCAGTTTTTTTAACCCGGCTGGTGATGCTGCAAGCGATGCAGGTTCAGAAAGCAGCGCTGTTTCGCCAACTGGGCTCGAAACCGCTGAAACTACTGCCGGAGCCACTGGAGCCAATCAATTCAACTTCCGTCCAGACGAAAAAGACGGCAGTAGTTTTAAAGACAGGCTCCTGAGTGCCTCAAAACAGAATAAAAATAAGCTACTTATAGGCGGCGGTGTCACCGGTGTGGCTGTTGGCGGTTTTGTTGCACTATTTCTAGCTCTCATCCCGCTCAAGATTGAACACATAGTGAATAATCTAGAGAGCCACTTTTTTGCTTCATCCAACCAGGCTATGGGCCAAGAAACGGACACGCTATTAAGCGGCTATATCAAAAACCACATCATCCCAGGGCTAAAAACCAACCGTTGCAGGAACACAACGAGTCGTGATTGTGTGGCGGTTGTAACTGGAAGTTCGCCAGTTGCCAAGCTGTATGCCGGCTGGCAGCAAAATAAGTTGGAGACGAGATTGGCAGACGAATTTGGTATAGAGTTTGGGAAAGATAGCAGTGGACGCATCTATATGAAGGCGCCTGGCTTAGACCCAAACGGTATTGACCTCTCTGACTTAGAGGATGGGAGGAAAGCGACTATCTTTGACTACCCCCAGGTCAGCCGTTCCCAGGCCCGCCAGGCCCTTCGTGACGCGGAAGAAAACCTGACGTTCTGGGATAGGGCATGGACAAGGTTTAAAGTCGGTAAGCTTGCAGAGCAAAAATACGGGGTGAAACGTTGCATTATTGCTTGTGATACAAAAGATAAGTTTGCCGATAAGATAACCAGTAAAAAGGCAGCGGCAAAAGCCAAGCTTGTTGAAAGAATTATTGAGCCTCGGAGCGCAAATTTGGCAGCAGCTATTGGGTGCTTTATTGACCCGAATTGTCATCCAGAACAGGTAGACACCACCAATAGCAATCCGGCCGACGGCACCAACGGCGAGGCGGAAAGTGACTTTGATAGGACAGTTCGCTCCAACCTTGATGAAGCGGCGGCTTCTTTTGGTCAGCGGTCGCTTGACCAGCTCGCTACGGTCTTGGACGACATACGCCAAAATCATAACGGCAGCTTTTCTGATTATCTTGTCAGCAACGTACTTGAAAAACTCGGCGCCAAAGAAGTAACCAAAGAGACGGTTACTAAGGCTATCCCCATAGTTGGATGGGTTAACCTAGCGGCTGAGGCAACAGGCGAAATTAAAGATTCCGGCCCTAAAGTGAAAAAAATTTCTTACGACATTAATAAGGCGTCGGACGTGCAGGACTTC
Source organism: uncultured Candidatus Saccharibacteria bacterium (assembly GCA_964584135.1). Taxonomy (GTDB): domain Bacteria; phylum Patescibacteriota; class Saccharimonadia; order Saccharimonadales; family UBA4665; genus CAZOYN01. The sequence continues at coordinate 13,612 of CAZOYN010000013.1, forward strand.
ATGATGTTCCGCACCGTTTCAGATGAAGCCAAAGCTGGGCATATGGACGCCACTGAGCTTGGCTCTTTCGTAGATAGCCTAGGGCCTGCTGCCCAGGCAGGCGGCAAAGGCGCGGGAGCCGAGGCAACGCCCCTGTATAGCAAATTGCTCGGCGACAGCTCGTCGGCTGTAGAATCGGATGGGAAAACGGTCTTATCAAACAACAGGACATATACTTGCGATGAAAACAATAAGCCCGTGCCCAAAGACAAGTTTATATGCCCAGCCGAGGACCTGCGCCACAACAATAACATAACTAGCGCTGCCGAGATTGCGAGTAGTGCCGTACCCCAACCAGTCGCTACACTTGCCGGTTACTGGAACGCGACTGGCGGGAGAGTAGTTGACGCTCTCGGCAGCGTACTGAGTGGCATTGGCGGGGCAGTCTGTTCAGTGCCAGGCGTGAACACTATTTGTGACTCTGTAAAGAGCCTCATTTCCGGTGTAGCGGGACCGCTGTTCGCGTGGGTCATAAACACCTTCTTCCAGACAACAATAACTACCAATATGAGCGGCGGCCGGAGCTTTGATACGCTCGCTGGTGGAGCAGACGCGCTTGGCAACGACTCCTGTCAGCACACGCTTGGCTGCCAAGTTATAACGCCTAAGCAATCCGCAGCTATTATCAACCAACAGCTCGCAGAGGAGAAGGCTGCCTTTAACCACCAATCGCTCTTCGCCCGAATGTTCAATACAACAAGCCCCTATTCGCTGACTTCAAAAGTCGCCATGGCTATGCCAACAAGCCTGGCTGTGGCTGCCCAAGATACTTTTGCCAGCCTGGTCAGTGATCCGTTTGGGAAGTTGGCCCATGGTATTGGCACGATCTTTTCTTCGCATGGTGTTTCAGCCGACGTATTGCCAAGTGATGATCCGTTTGGCATTGACCAGTATGGTTACCCTAATGGCACAATCCCAAGCGACCCAGAAGCTTACTGGAACGCCCACTGCCAAGATGGGAGCCAGACCAAAGCCTGGAATGAAGACGCAGCCGCCCACTTAAATCCTGATACTGAAGCGCCTCAAAACCTCACCACCAACCCTTGCTTGCTTATCCAGTCGGGCGCACAGAGCGCTGGCGCGCTCTATGGAGTGCCCCAGCAATGAGAAGTGCCCGAGTGGTTATTGCCGTTCTCTTGATACTCTGCTTGCTATTTATCGGCCCTTCCAAAGCATTGGCAGACGCCGTAACATGTCCGGATACGATTTCAGGGGCGGACTGCGCGTCCATTTACGGGACGTGGGTAAACTGGGTAGCCTCGGGTGCTGGAGGGTCTTGCGGCAGCACGGCCTTAAACCTAACCGGGAACGATAATGAGCAAAAAATCTTTAACTACTATATTGGCCGGGGTTTGGGAGCTATACAGGCAGCAGCTATTGATGGGAATTATGGGCAAGAGTCTCACTGGAACCCTAGCGACAGCGGAGGCTACCTGGCACAGTGGGGAGGAGGTAGGTTAGCGGCCCTAGAGGCGTTTGCCCAACAAGCTAACCTGCCAGTTACTGACTTGGGCGTCCAGTTAGACTTTTCTTGGCACGAGCTAACAACTAGCTACAAAGACGTTTTAACGAATGTAAAAAACGCCACCACTATCGAAGACGCGACCAAGCAGTTCATGGGGCCAAATCCCGCACCCATACCAGGCTATCCGGAGGCCGTGGGTGGTGGCTACGAAAACCCCGGGGTGCCACAGCTCCAAAACCGTATCGCTTACGCCCAGGACGCGTTGGCCAGATACGGCACAGCAAGCAACGGCACTGTGGTAACAGGCAGTTCAGCTTGCAGCGGTTTTGTGAACTGCAGTTCATCAGGCAATGTAACTACAGGGCTTAGTAAAGTTCGCGGGGATGTTGTATGCATAGCCAAACAAGAGCTGGTTCTTTGGCAAAATCCAGATGTCCAGAAAAGCGAACTCTGCAAACGCTATGGCGCAGGCAATGCACCGGGTGGTTGGTGTGAAGAATGGTGCGCGGACTTTGTGAGCTGGGTATACGAAAAGGCGGGCTACCCGCTGCAGCCAGACCCCGGCTGGAGAGTCCCAGGCGTCGTTGGCATCCAACAAATTGGCGAAGAAAATGTTAGCTTCCATTATCACGCTATCGGAGGTTACACGCCCCGGCCGGGCGACATAGCTATCCACTTAATTGGCGAGCAGCACGTAAATATAGTGATAAGTGTCTCTGGCAACACGCTGACTTTAATTGGTGGTGATCAGGGCGGGCCAAACTACGGTGGACCAAATAGTACTTCTTCTGTTTCCGAGTACACTAAAACCGGTTTTGACTCAGACGGTATTGTCGGCTATGTTTCGCCTGATTAAAGTTTAAGGAGTACTATGCGACCGATTATTTCATCAAGACTTACAAGATCGATTATTGTCTTACTATTGCTCAGCGTATGCGTGTGGGGAGGTCTAGCCTATTACGATTCTCTGCACTTCCATGTTGTAAGCACCACCCCATCAACCAGAAATGTCTCCAGTATTGCTCCATTTTTCGATATTAACTTTAACCGCCCGCTTTCAGGTGAAGGACTGGCGATCACTTCGGATCCCAACATCATTAAAACCTATAAGATTTCAGGCAAATCAATAATCGTTTCCCTTAATGCTTCCATGCAACTTAATAGCATATACACAATTACCGTTAGCCATATCTCTGACTTGAAGGGTGATTCTCTTTCTAGTCTCGTTTTCAGCTTCAAGGCTCAGGACATTCCTTACCAAGACCTGCCCAAGGACCAACAACAAGTGCTCTTATCCCGACAAACAGTTAAGCTAAATACAAGAAACTCACTAACCTATACCGGACTTGATAGTTTCGTAAACTATGGCCTCTCGACATCCCAACTTGAGGGACTGAAGCAAACCCTCTTTTTGTTCTATCAAACAACGAGCAAGGAGGCATACAGCTTGAGCCTGAAGGGCGTGACCGCGGTGCCCCACGATCCCAACAGCTCTAGCATCGCAGACACTATTAATTTCACTGTGGGGCTGGGTAAAACCAGTTACTCTGCAAAATTAAGTTATATTGGCCTAAACGATATTGAGTTGTACGTATATAATGCAGCCGGCGTCCAAGTCTATGACTCGGGGCTTATTGATGGTAGCAACCTCTAGTCGGCCGTTGTTTCTATCGTAAGCGCTTCGAGACGCTTTAGGTCATCTGGCGGTAATGCGCCGTTTTGGTCAAACCCTTTAACAGCGACATCGTAACCATTATCCATATAACACGTTATGTAAGCTCCGGACAGCCAACATTTTTTGCCGTCAATAGTCATGATTGGCTGTCCGACAGGCACATACTCGCCATTTGGGTCAGCGCTAACGCTATTGAATACCGCTGCTTGGGTGCCAGATGAGGTCCATTCAACTTGGTTGACTGTCCCTTCGGGCTTCTGGGCGGGCGCACAAGTAACCGCAGTTTGGAGAATAGAGCGCACTGCTTTTGAAAGTGTTGTGTCTGCGCAAAAGTTAGCGTTTGCATTAAACCTTGTGTTTTCAACAACTGGTGCTGGGCTCGAGCTGGTGGGAGTTGCCGTGGGGCTGGGCGTTTGCTCTTGTGCCGTAGGTTGTGGCCCGGGTGAAGGGTTATTGTGATGTGGTCTTGTTCCAGCATAAATACCGACACCGAGCGCTACAGCTGCTGCGGTTGAACCGACGCCTATTAAACGGCGTCGAGAACGACGTCGTGGTCGGTGGCTAAAGTCCTCGGGTGTCTTATGACGTATTGGATGCTTCGCTAGTAACACCGCAAACTCCTTTAACTATAAAAAACTCCTAAACTAACTTTATCACAAATTGTCAAATTATTCTAGTGATATAGCTTACAAGATTAGCCGCCAAGCGGAATGATATTACACTGCTCGGTGAAATGCTGCAGCACAATGTCAGCGTCAGTAGTAGTTATAAAAGTTTGGTAGGGTGCCAGGTGTTCGGTGAGGGCCCGTCGCCGGGCGCCGTCAAGTTCGCTGAAGACGTCATCCAGCAAGAGCAGGGGGGTTTGCCCGCGCGCAGCTTCTATAACCTGTAAGTCGATGATTTTGAGGGCTAAAACCAGGGTGCGGGTTTCACCGCGGGAGGCGGTTTCGCTGGCTGGGTGGCCATCAAACAGGACTGCCAGGTCTTCGCGGTGCGGGCCGCTGGCCGTGAAGCCGCGAGCCATATCTAAATCGGCTGAGGCCGCTAGTTTTTTGAGCAGCTGGCTTTCGTAGTTTTCGCCCGGCCACTGCGCTTCGTAAGCCAGGCTGACCTTGGTTTTGCCGTGGGATAAATCTTTATAGAGTTTGCCGATTTTTGCGTTGATCTCGTGAGCCAGCGCCAAGCGCCCGCGGACAATTTGCCCGGCCAGTTCGCTCAGCCGCACATCCCAAGGGAAGAGTTGCGCAGCGGCCTGGTTGCCGTGCCGTTTGAGCAGGGCATTGCGTTGGGCGAGCGTCCGCTTATATTGCCGGCGCAGGCTACCGTAGCCAATCTGGGTTTGCTCTAATAAATCATCTAGATAGGTGCGGCGCAATTCTGGTGACCCGGTGAGTAATTGTAGATGGTTTGGCTCGAATAATACCACCGGCAGACTGTGCAATAAGCCCAGCCGCTTGTAGACTTTGCCGTCGAACTCAAAGGTCTTGGATGGGAGGGGCTCCAGCACCAGTTTCATGGTGCGCTGCGCGTCGTTGGCCATATGGGCGTCCAAACGGGCCCACGGTCGTTTAAAATGCACTAGGTCGGCGTCTTTAGCCCGGTAGGAACTGCCGCGGGCCAGCACTAGCACCGCTTCCAGCAGGTTGGTTTTGCCGCTAGCATTCGGCCCGACAATAATATTGACGCCGGGGCTTAGTTCAAACGAGCTATCGTCGTAGGAGCGGAAGTGTTGCAGGCGCAGATCGGTGATCATGCGTCTATTTTAGCTCTTGAGCGGCATGATGATATGCAGGTAATCATCATTGGCCGGATCGCGCAGCAAGGTAGCTTCTAGTTTGCCATTAAACCCAAAGCTAACTTCCTCGCCAATAAGCGCCCCGAGGGCATCAATAAGATAGCGCGAATTCAGCGTAATGCTACCGCTGCCAGTGACTTTGGCGTCAGCCGTGGCGGTGTTTTCGCCCAGCTGGGAGGCCACCGAGCGAATGCTCAGCTTCTGGCTCTTTTCATCAACTTCAATCGTCACGCTGCCGGCACTTTCGCGGGCGAATAGGCTGGAGACTTTGGTGACATTTAACAGGTCGGCGCGCTTCAAAAGAGCCTTGGTGGCAAAGCTGGCCGGAACGAGCTTCCGGTAGTCTGGGTACTTACCCTCAACCAGGCGGGTTACCAACTGCACATCGCCAACCTGGAACAGCACTTGTTGCTCGTCATGGGTGACTTGCACGGTTTCATCGCCGTCACCCAGCACCCGCAGCAAATCGTGCATAGCCGAGGCAGGGATGAGTAATTGCACGTCTTCTTTGTTGGTGCCCAGGCGCTTTTCGGTCAGGCGGTAGCTGTCAGTGGCAGCCATGTACAGTTTGCCGTCCTGAGTGTGTAGCAACACTCCTGTTAAAACAGGGCGCGTTTCGTCGTTGCTGGCGGCAAACACCACTTGCTGCAGGCCCTTCTTCAAAACAGCACCACTCACAGACCAGCTTTTGCCAGCACTGATGGCTGGCATAACAGGGAAGTCGTCGGCCACAATGCCGTTAACCACAGAGTTGTATTGATCGGTGGTAACGTGCAGTTTGGTGTCTTCCAGTTTGAGTTCAATTACGCCGTCAGGGAGGCTGCCCACAAAGTCCTGCATTAGGCGGGCAGGAACGGTAATGGAACCTTCTTCGGTAACCTTCCCGCCGATGTAATGGGTAATGGCAATATCTAGGTTAGTAGCCGACAGACTTAAGCGATTATTATCAGTTTTAATTAACACGTTAGCTAGGATGGGTAGGGTACCGCGGCTGTTAGCCACACGGGCGACCGCATTAAGCGCCCGGTTAAGGTTTTCTTGGGTGACTTGAAGTTTCATAAACTGCCTCCTAAAACAAAATAAGTATGTAATACTTCGTTATGGTTATTGGTATTGTGGATAGTGGGTAAAACTAGGTTATTAACAGATATAATTGGCTGCCAAAGGCTGTGTAGAACCAGGTAGGCAAGGCGAGTAAAAAGCTGTGGGTTTTGAACAGGTGTTGTGTGGCTGCCAACAAGGCCTGTGTAGTAGCCTGCTGGTTGGGCACAGTTTGTAACCGCGCTTTGCACAACTCGCCCACAGGCTTTAAACAAGTTACACATATAAGTGTTCCTTAATTTCGGCGATCGCCATGCGTAAACCGGCGTCCTGGCTAGCTTCTTTGGCGATCTTTTCAACCGAGTGGATGGCGGTGGTGTGGTCTTTGCGCCCTAATTCCCTGGCGATCTTGGGGAAGCTAAGGTGCAGCTCGCTCCGGAGCATATACATGGCGATTTGCCGGGGCACCACGATGTCTTTATCGCGCTTAGGGCCCAGGATGTCATCCATTGGCACCTGGAAGTGCCGGGCGGTGCGCTCAATAATCTGTTTGGCACTTAAGTGTTTGGGCCGTACACGGCTCACATTGAGTTGGCCTTTAGCGATGGCTAAATCGGGTACGATGCCGCGCATTTCACAGTAAGCCAGCAGTTGGTTTAAGGCGCCTTCCAATTCACGAATGTTGTTCTGGAAATTGCTGGCCAGGTACTCAACCACATCTGTTGGCAGCTCCATTTCGTGCTCCAGGGCCTTGGTCTGCACAATGGCACAACGGGTTTCAAAATCAGGGACTTGCATGTCGATGCTCATGCCCCAGCTCAAACGCGAGCGCAGCCGGTCTTCGATAGTCGGGATGTCTTTTGGTGGCTTGTCAGAACTGATA
>CAZOYN010000014.1:0-9678 GCA_964584135.1 uncultured Candidatus Saccharibacteria bacterium
TTTTTGATTAAGGCAAGGTACGCCTGGCTGTCGTGCTGGGCGATGTAGCGCAGCAAACGGCGGCGCTGGCCAACCTGCTGCAACAGACCACGACGGGCAGCAAAGTCGTGTTTGTGCACCTTGAGGTGCTCCGTCAACTCTTTAATTTGTTCAGTTAAGGCAGTTACCTGCACAGCCGGACTACCGGTGTCAGTTTTCTTCTCCGTTGTCATGTATCCCATATTTTATCAGATGTAGACCATAAGGGCAACCCCTTAGCTGACTTGTTTGCTATGGCCTGGCCCAGCTTTCGCTGCAAATATTGTAATGCGCGCCCAGGGCTGGTATTCATAGGGCCAAGTTCTAAGATTAGTTCAACGTAGTGCATGGCAACAGCGTTAGCTTTCTTAGAGTATGGATCATCATCGCCTGCTCTATTCCGATTTATTTCGGCCTTGGCCCAAAAGCGAACCATGGCTGGAACAGAATCAAAGCCAAGATAATCCGCAATGATTTCCAGCTCCTCTAGAACTTCTTTATCGATCGGTACCTGTAGCCGAGCCGTTCTTTGCCCCAAAACTTCTCCTCCAAACCCGCTATAAGATTATAGTATAATTATACTCCAATTATAGTATAAAACTACAGCGCACTCAGCGGCAATGTCGCCGCCTCTAAACTTTCGACTGCTACAGCATGATCTATGCTAAACTGGCCGACTTGGGTGCGGCGCAGCGCAGTTGTATAGGCACTGGTGCCCAGTTCTTGGCCAATATCCTCGACTAGAGCGCGAATGTAGGTTCCAGACGAAACGTCGGTCACAAACTGTACGTTTGGATAGTTATACGTTAGCAATTCTAATCTGTTAATTGTTACTTTTCGGGGCTCCAGGACAACTTGCTGACCGGCACGGGCTAATTTGTAGGCGCGCTGGCCATTAACCTTTATGGCTGAGAAGGCTGGCGGGATTTGTTCGATTTGGCCGATGAATTTTTGCATGGCCGCTTCAATTTCGTCGCGGGGTGGCTGGTAATTATTCGCGACCGTTATTTCACCTTCTGGGTCGCCGGTGGAGCTGGTTTGGCCCAGGCGCATGGTAACTTCGTAGGTTTTATCAAGTCTGCTGAGCTCGCCGGCGCGGCGGGTGTAGTCTTTGCCAACCAGCAACACTAAGAGGCCGGTGGCAAAGGGGTCGAGCGTGCCACTATGACCCACCTTAACATGTTTGGGTTTTTTGCCTTCGCTGTTAGCAACGACGCGACGAACGTAGTTAACCACATCAAACGATGTCCACCCGGCCGGTTTGTCGACGAGTAATAAGCCCTGCATTACTGCTGGGGCGGGCCGCCAAACTGGAACGGGATGGGCGGCGGTACTGGCGGTGGCGCGTTGGAGTCAGTCGGGTTAGTTGGGTTAGCTGGCATAGTTGGCTCGGAAGTAATACCAAACTTGGTTGGGTCAAATGTCATATCAATTGGTGGGGCATCAGAAGCAACGGCCGGTGCGACGCCCAAGGCATTGCCGGTGGGCTGGTCATCTGTCAAAGCCTGGTTAACCTGGTCACGGGCAGAATCAAGCGCCGGTGAAGCGGTATGCGAACTGTGCACCGAGCTTTCGAGGTCGGATAATGTTTGCCCGGCCCCATCTGTTGGTGCTCCCAAATCCAGGGGGTTAGCCGGCGGAGGCACCCAAGCTGGAGGTGGTGGTGTCATGCCAAAAGATGGCGGTGTAGTCGCCGAAACCGCAGGGCCGGCATCGCGGGAAAGCAAGTGCCTGCCCTCTTCGGCCGGCAGGCTTAAGGGGTCGGTTACTGGATCGAGGGTTTCTGGCTCGGTATTAGCCGAAAGCTGGCCACCGAGAGTTGGTGGTTCAGTAATCAGTTTTGATCCGGGTGACAGATGATCGAGTGAAGGCATCTGGTCTTGGGGAGGTGGTGCTGGTGGCAGTCCTGGTGCGGGTGCTGGTCCTTCGGCAGGTGGCGGCGTGGGCTCGGGCATCGGTTCAGCGGCTGGTTCAGGCAGTTCAGCGACGTGGTCAATTTCGAGCGTGCCATCATCGGGTTTTGGCGAAGCAGGGCCCTTGGCCGCCCGCCCGCTAGCGCTATCGCCACCGTCTGGACCAAAGCCAGATTCATCTAGCTTACTGGCGACCAGCTGCTGGTTGGCACCAGCCGACATCAGCGTGGCGCTGGCGCTCATGGTTTGCGGACTGGTCTTTTCGTTACTAAAGCGGTTGGTCTCAGCCACAATCCCCGTTAATAAGGCGGTGGCAATCTGGCCGTCAATCAAATCTTTGCCGAGCCGTTCGGCTAATTCGGTTACCAACTCGCTGAGACTGCTGGCTTGGGGGTCATTCCAGTTCATAGTGCCCAGGTCACCCTGACCTGAAATGTTCAAGGCGGCCACGGTGGCATCGTGCAGTATACGACCGTGAGCCGTGATGGCTTCGTCCAGGTCAGCCTGGTTTTGGACGCCCAGCGCCACAACTACGTCAACGTTAAAGTCGCCCTGGCTAAAGTCCAGGTCATCCTGGGTAATCGAAGTGCGGTAGGGTGTGATAAAAATGCGGACGATATTGTCTTCCACTTTGTAGCGCAGCTTGTCGGCCTTGGACTTGTCGAGAGCGATAATGAAATCGCGCAAGCTGTCGGTGGTTTTCTCAATAGTTTCTTCGGGCTGCAGAAACTCCAGCGTTGAGGGGACTTCACCGCTAAAGACAGCGGCAGCATGCTTATTGAGCTTGGTGAGCAAGAGCGTCAGGCCAATGCAGGCCGCGAGTTGGTCCACGGAAGGATTACGGCTCACCGTCACCAAAATATTGTTGGCGCCCTTGAGCTTATCGGCCAGCTGAACCTTAGGATTATCCATACGTTTTATTGTAACTTTTTGTGTATAGTTATTTCACCTGTAATCGTAGCATAAACGCTGCTGCTTTACAATCCCTGATGACCCCTGTATACTCGTGCCTATGCCTATAATCAAATCCGCCAAAAAGCGCGTGCGCGTGGCCAAGAAAGCCACGGTGCGCAACTCTAAAACCAAGCGCAACCTCAAGGGCGCGTTTAAATTATTTGCCAAGTCGCCTTCGGCCAAATCGCATAGCAGCGCCCAAAGCGCTCTCGATAAAGCCGTCAAAAAAGGTCTGGTTCACAAGAACAGAGCTGCCCGCCTCAAGAAGCAAGCCGCCGCTAAAGCCAAAGCTGCCGGCGTTAAACATACTAAAACTGCCGCCAAAGCCGCGCCAGCCAACGCTGCCCGCAAGGCAGCTAAAGCCGCTCCTAAAAAGCCCTCTGCTAAAAAAGCAGCTCCTAAGAAGAAATAGCCAGCTCTAATAAGTAATGTTGCAGCGCTTCGTCAACATCAATGCCGCTGCGTTTGCTCTTGACGTCAATCTCTAACAGGTCAGACACCAGCTTTTTGACTTCGCCGATGCTTAATGTTTGGGCTATTCCCTGGCTCTTGCGAACCACAAACGGATTGAGCTTGGCTTGTTTGGCGATATCGTCTGGGCTGCGCTCGCCGGCTGTTTTTATGATGGCCAAGACGTGCAACTGCCAGGCTAACATGGCAATAATCTGGGCCGGCTCGACTTTAAGGGCCCGTTGCTCGGCGTAGAGGTCGAGCGCCCGGCGAGTCTTGCCGGCAAAAGCGGCTTCTAACAGTTCAAAAATGGTGCTTTGCGGGGTGGGCTCGGTGAGCAAATCTATGGTCTGGCGAGTAATTTTTGGATCATATAATAAGAGCTTATTAAGTTCGTTTGTTAGTAGTTGCTGGTTGGCGCCGACCCGTTCGACCAGGTAACGGGCATCGCCCGAACTCAGCGAACCATTTTGGGCTTTGGCCCGGGCCACCAGCCATTGCGCCAGACCGCCCAGGTCAAGTTCCGGAAAATCACGAAAATCTGTTTTGGACTTTAAGAATTTGTAGTAGCTCAGCCGCTTGTCGAGCTTGGGCTCAACCAAAATAACATCGGTGGTTTCGGATAAGCCACTAAGAATGTGTTCAGCCTGTTCGGTAAATTGTTTGTTGGCCGACGGGCGGCGCAACACTACCAATTTGCGGCTGGCAAAAAACGGTAGACTCGTTAAAACCTCAGCAATGCGGGGATATTCGGCCTCTTCGCCATCAAGCCGTTCCAGCGCTAGATCGCCGTGCTCGGCCACGAAAGTCGATACCAAGTCGCCCAAAGCCTGCCCCAAAGCAAAGCTATTCTCTCCGGTCAACGTCACTAGCATGTCCACCTATTGTATCTCTAATATGCTATGCTACAAGAGTTACAGGGGTTTATGGCTCAAGTCCTTATAGTTTCTAATCGCCTGCCGTTTAGCGTTAAAAAAGAACGTGGTAAGCTGCGCTTTACACGAAGCGTTGGCGGCTTGGCTACTGCTTTGTCTGCCTACGTTACCAAACGTCATAACCAATGGGTTGGCTGGCCCGGTATTGCCAGCGAGGACCTGACCGAGGCCGAGAAACAGCTAGTTGTCAGTGAGCTAGCCAAGCGTAATTGCACCCCTATTTTCTTAAGCCAAAAACAGATTGACGACTACTATAATGGCTACAGCAATAGCTTATTATGGCCGCTGTTTCATGAGCTGCCGTATAAAGATAGCCCCGAACGTGCCCGTTGGTGGCGCACCTACCGTGAAGTCAATACCTTATTCGCCCAGGTTACGGCGACTCTGGCCCGCGGTGGCGGCCAAGTGTGGGTGCATGATTACCAGTTGCTGCTCGTACCTGAGATGCTGCGTGCTGAACGTCCCGACATTAACATCGGCTTCTTTTTACACATCACGTTCCCGCCGGCCGAAAAGTTGCGCAAGCTGCCTGAACAAAAAAGCCTGTTGCGCGGCATTGTCGGGGCTGACCTGGTCGGTTTTCATACCAAAGCCTATGTCAAAAACTTTCTTGAGGCTTGCGAGCGAGCCAGTGTAGAGACCGGACACTTGCGGGTAGCCGACTTCCCGATTGGCATTGATTATAAGAAGTTTGTCCGGGCTGGCCGGTCAATAAAAGTCCGGCAAGCGGCCCACCGTTTCCGGCAAAAATACAAAGGCCTAAAGATTATCGCCGCTGTTGACCGGCTTGATATTAGCAAAGGCTTCGTGGAGCGCTTGGTTGCTTACCGCCAGCTGCTGGAGCAAAACCCCGGCCTGTTGGGCAAGGTAGTTTTTGTACTGGTTGGCTCGCCCTCACGTACTGAAATCGGAGCTTACCAGCGGCTGGCAGCCCGCGTCCAGAAACAAGCCGACGAAATTAATGCCACGTTTGGCACCCGGCGCTGGCAGCCAGTGGACTATATCGCCGAGACCATCCCGTTTGAGGAAGTAACTGCCCTATTCCAAGTGGCCGACGTGGCCTTTATTACCCCTTTGCGTGATGGCATGAACCTTACGTCCAAGGAATTTGTGGCCAGTAGCCGGCAAAATGGTGTACTTATCCTCAGTGAAACGGCCGGTGCGGCCGAGGAACTTCAGGACGCCCTCTTGGTCAACCCCAAAAAGTCCGCTAGCTCTGTTGCAGCCTTGCAAAAAGCCCTCACCATGCCCCACCCCGAGCTGCTGGATAGGCTGGCTAAGATGCAAGCGCAGCTGGCCAGGAATACCGTCCACCACTGGGCTGGCTCATTCGTAAACGCGCTGCAGCAACCCGTGCCCGGCTCTAGGCCACGTATCCGCACCATGAAAGGGGCTGTGGAAGCCAGTTTGGTCGACGCCTATCAGTCAAGTCAAAAGCGCCTGTTGCTGCTTGATTATGATGGCAGCCTCGTACCGTTCAACGAAAACTACCGGGCGGCGCAACCGGCAAAAAGCACAGTACGCTTGCTCAAGAAGTTAAGCTATGACCCGCGCAACGAGGTGGTAATCGTTAGTGGCCGGGACAGCCAGGATTTAGAAGGCTGGCTCGGCCATTTGCCTATCGGGCTCATTGCCGAACACGGTGCCATGATCCGAAAAAATGGTTCTGCCACATGGCAGACAATCGAGCACGTGAACACCCAGTGGAAACAGGTACTCCTACCGATCCTGGAAAAATACGCCGCGCTCACCCCTGGAGCCAGCGTGGAAACCAAGCAGCACTCCTTGGTTTGGCATTACCGCTCCGCCCAACCCTATTACGCCCAAAAGTATGCCGTGGTTATTAAACGCGCACTCAAACCATTCTTAAAAACCTACGGCTTGCAGTTGTTCCATGGCAACAAAATCTTGGAGGTTAAAAACCCGAGTATCAATAAGGGAGCCGGGATCCAGCGCTGGCTCAAACGGCCACACGATTTTGTACTGTGTATTGGTGACGACTTTACCGATGAGGATATGTTCGCTGCCCTACCACCAGATTCATTTGGCATAAAAGTCGGTCGCGGTCGCACCAAGGCTACCTACCGGCTAGCCTCAGCTGAACAAGTTACCGCGCTTTTGAAGCAACTGGTTTGAGTTTTTGGCAATGTGGGCAAAGATGCGTGCCCCGGCCGGCGACCCGGGTCTTGATAATGATGGTGCCGCAGTGCGGGCAGGGCTGGCCCTCGCGTCGGAAGACCCGGGCAAAATCAATGTAGCTGCCCTTTTTGCCCTCAGCATTAACATAATTACGGTCGGTTGAACCACCTTTTTCTATGGCCAGCTTCAGCACGAACACTAATTCTTCATACAACGTTTTAAACTGCTCCGGATTCAGGTCTTTGACGAGAGTTAGTGGGTGGATTTTGGCACCCCACAAGGCTTCATCAGCGTAAATGTTGCCGATACCGGCAACCACCGTCTGGTCCAGCAAGACAGCCTTACTGTTAGAGTTTTTGCGCCGTAACATGCGAACACGCAGGTCTTGCCAGGTAAAGTCCGCGGCTAACGGCTCCGGCCCGACCTTTAGGAAAAAGTCCAGGTTACGCACCTCAGCCGTGGGCAGCAACCGCATCCAGCCGAACTTGCGTTGGTCGTTAAAAAACAACTGGCTGCCATCGGCAAAACCCAGTGTTACCCGGGTGGACTTGTCTGGCAGCTCGCCAACCAGCGAATCCGATGGGTGGCCGGCGCCAAAACGCTCCGTGCGGCTGCGGAACACCAGCTGGCCAGTCATTTTAAGGTGTATCACCAGCGAGTATTGACTCGATAACTCAATAATTAAAACTTTTGCGCGGCGCTTAATTTCAATAACCTTGGCGCCCACCAAAAAGTGTTCCACATCGGCCTCGGCATTCGGGAAACTTTTGGCCGTGTCGTGCTGGACACTCGCCACCGTGCGGCCAGGCAAGAACTGCATCAAGCCGATGCGGATTGTTTCAACCTCGGGCAACTCCGGCATGACCTACAGTATACTTGAAGGACTATGGATAGTTTGTTCAATATTCTCAGCCACAAGGATTTTGAGGAGCCGCCGGAAATTGCGGCCATTAAAAAATACATCCATGATAATTTTCAAACCGAGGTTTCGGTCATGGTGCGGGAACGAGACATTATGGTTGAGGTACCTAGTGCCGCCCTGGCCAACACCCTGCGCCTGCGTGGCCCAGACATGAAGCGCCGCTGCCAACTCGATAAACGGCTAACCTTCCGGATTAGCGGACCTACAAAGTAAAGCTTTGGACCAGCCTGTCGTAGTCCGGCACCTGGGCCTGGAATAAAGTCACCGTTAGGCTAGTGTTGCCGCCGTAGGTTTTCGGGTTGCCACAACTGGTTGCCCAGAAGCGGACAACATCATTGCGGTTTTCAATCAGTTCAAAAATGTAGCGATCGCCGAGTGGGCAGTAACCGCGTTCGTCGCTGAGGCTGGCATCAACGTTGCCTTTGGTAAAACCGGCCCGGCCAAGAGCGTGCAAAAACGCGTTATAACTATTGAGGCTACTGTCATAGGTGTGCGTATCAATAACACTGCCGTCGTAGCCTTGGACCTTTTCAAAGGTGGTGGCATCACGGCCAACAGTAATTTGTATCTGGTGATGGTTTTGTGGCGCGATAATCGGGCCATCGATGGTTAATCGGGCAACGGCATCGGTATTGGCATAGCTGGAGAGTGTTTTGGCATTCTTCGGTACTTTACTGCCTCCACCACCAAATAATAGGATAATCAACAGCACTATCAGCCCAATAGTGACGAGCAAGCCAATAATGTATCTCATGTCGTGTATATATTAACACCTTTATCCACGTTTTGCAATGCTTAGGCTGCGACTTCAATGCTGATAACCCCTATCGCCAAGGCCAAGTCAATAAAATCCAGCACTTTATCGGCCGCCTCTTGCCAATCATCTATTGCTTGCATCTGTTCGTCGTAGTGGGCTTGAGCGGTGACTGCTTCCTGGGGCGTAGCTTGCTGAGTATATTCTTGTTGTCTTTGACGTTTGCGTCTTTCTATTCGTATTTGTTCTGACATTTTGAGTTTCCTTTTTTCAATTAAAAATCCCGGAGCTCTGGTTGAAGCTCCGGGATTCTGTGTAACTTTTTTGTAATCTAGGAAGCTTCAACACATACGCAATAAATAGGCATAAGGCACTGCTTGCCCCATGGCTTATGACTATTTACGGTACGGTTAAATGTAACCATACCTATGGTTTACTCCGATAAATTCCAGCTGTCAACTATAATGTATAACCATGAACATCAAACTTACGTACCAGACCGGTATCGCCACGCTGGTGCAATTTATTACCCTCAGCCTATTTGGTTTTGCCAACGGCCTCGACTCGGTTATTTCCACCTGCCATAGCACTAAGGGCGACTGTGTCATCAACCTGCTCGTTTCGCTGGTTTTCCTGATTTTGACCATGTTGTGGTTCGGCTTTGTGTGGGTGCTCGGTGTTACTGCCCAGGACCGCCGTAGCCGCCGGCTAGCCCAAGCCTTGATTGCCGCCGAAGCCGCCATCGCCCTCGTCGCCGCCTTCAACGCCCGGCACCACACCGACATCCTGAGCTTGGTCACCAGCCTGTTAGATTTCGTGCTAGCCATCTGGATTATCAGCCTGGCCTACCGCCTGATACGCTCTGGCGGGGCCCGCATCGTCACCAAGCAACGCCCCCGCCAACGCCAGCTCCCAAAGTCAGGCCCGGGTCATGACGTCTAAACTCATTCCGTTCGCCGAAGCAATTGATATCAAATCGGTGGGAGGCAAAGCCTTGGCACTTGGCCAACTATTACGTGCCGGGTTCAATGTGCCGCTTGGCTTCGTTATCCCATCTGAGGGAGCAATTAATGATTCCGTTGTCGTCCAAGCTTTTGACGAACTCCATTCACCGCTGGTAGCCGTCCGTTCGAGCGCCAGCAACGAAGATGGCCAACAAGCATCCTGGGCCGGACAATTCGATACATTTCTCAACGTAGACCGTGAGAATGTCATCGCCAAGATCCGAGATTGCTTCGATTCTGCCACGTCGGCACGAGCCGTTGCATACGGCAATGTAGCAGGACAACCTGGTTCTGTCGCGGTTATTATCCAGGCTATGGTGCAAAGTGAAATGAGTGGCATCGCCTTCTCCGTCCACCCCATTACTAAGGACCCTAACCAAATGATAATTGAAGCCACCTCAGGGTTTGGCGAAACTATTGTCTCAGGCGAAGTCACACCAGATACATATGTTATAGAAAAGCGCGCCGGCCGTGTAACATCACGGGTGATTGTTTCCCAAAAACAACTTACTGATATGCAGCTCCAAGACCTATCAAAACTTATCATTAAACTGGAAAACATGTTTGGCTTCCCCGTTGACGTGGAATG
>CAZOYN010000014.1:9688-19443 GCA_964584135.1 uncultured Candidatus Saccharibacteria bacterium
TGGGCGCAAAGTGAGTTCTACATTTTGCAATGCCGCCCCATCACCACGCTGGCTTGATATACTGAGGACATGACTGACGACAAGCTCGCAGAACTACTCGTAACCCAGCAATCTTTAACCGAGTGGCTGCAAAATATTCACCACAAAGACGCGGACGTTTTGCGGCGCGAAGACAACGAGAAACGCGAACGCCTCAAGGTGTTAAATGCCATTATAGACCTGCCATTTGATAAACCAACACAATTTGAAGCGACAGAATTACATATCGACAACTCGGCATTTGCCACCTATCTTAGAGAACATGGCAACGAATTGTGCGCCTTACGCTTAATCCCCAAACAAGATAGCCTGCCGAAACTTCGTATGCGTGGCAAGTCGGTTAAGGACGCGTTCGCCTGGTTCCAAGAACAAACTATTGATTCAACTAAATACCGAGCCGATTTTATTCCACACACTGAAGATTCGGCTTGGGCAACTATTTTTATTGTTAACGAATATGGTATCCAGGGCGAGATAATTTTTGGCGGTCACCATCAGCTGACCCAAGGTTTTCATGACGAAGGCACCTCGCCAATAGTCTTCCGCTACGACTTCAAAGACTGGTCATTGCAGCCGCATAACTCCGACGCTCTAGCCCATTTAAAGAAACTAGCGGCCTACTTGCACGTTCCTGGGGCAGATGCCCGCGCCCAATTAACAGACGAACTCGGCGCTACCTTTGCCCACGATTATCTCGAGGGCTATTTCGAAACAACTGACTCATCCCAAGGCACTTGGTTCATCGATTACAGCCCCGCCCTAGGCAAAATGTACGCCGATTTACAGATAAACGAACCCTCCCCGCAATCTACTGCACTTGTAAGCGGCCAGACCGGCAGCCCGGGCAAAGCCCAAGGCATTGTCCGCATCGTTGATCCGGAAAACATTGATGAAGCAGCTTTTCCCGACGCCGGAATATTAGTCTGCAAAGTTACTACACCCAACTATGTTCCGCTCATGCAAAAAGCCGCCGCTATCGTTACCGACCAAGGCGGCATACTCTCCCATGCTGCCATTGTTGCCCGCGAGCTCAAAAAGCCCTGTATCGTGGCAACTGGTAAAGCCACCCAGATACTAAAAAACGGCCAGCAAGTTTTCGTAGACGCCGACTCCGGCCTAGTCACCGCAGTATAGTTACTCCGAAGACACTGTGAAATTATAGTATAGCTATACTCCAGTTATACTATAATTTTAGAGTGGCCGAAAAGAGAGTAGTGGCTTGGGGTCATAATTCGCCCCAGTTATCACCAATCGAAACGTCAACGTCCAGACGGACAGGGAGTTCGTAGACATGCTCCATAGTGTCTTTAAGCAGTTCGGCTACGCGTTCGGCCACAGGTTCAGGGCATTCGACCAAGATGGAATCATGGACTTGCAGCAGCATTCGGCAGTCGTTGTGCTGCTCACGTAGGAGGTTGTCGATGCTGACCATGGCCATTTTCATCAGGTCGGCTTCGGTGCCCTGCGGCGGCACGTTGATGGCGGCACGTTCGGCGGCTTGGCGCACCACAAAGTTCGACGAATGGATATCCGGCATTGGCCGGCGGCGGCCAAACAGCGTGTCCACATAACCGTCTTTGCGGGCCTTTTCCAGAATGCCATCTATGTAATCAAAGAGCGGTTTGCGTAGCTCTTTATATTTATTAATAAAGGTCATTGCCTGGTCGCGCGTCATGCCGGTGGCTATCGACAGGCCGTGCGGGCTCATGCCGTACAGGATGCCAAAATTAATCACCTTGGCGGCCCGCCGCATCTGTTTGCTGACGTCTTCCGGCTTGCGGTCGTATACCTGGGCGGCAGTGGCGGTGTGGACATCGGCCCCGCGGTTGAACATATCGATCAGCTCCTGGTCTTCGGCCAGGACGGCGGCCAGGCGCAACTCAAACTGCGAATAATCAGCACTGACCAGCTTTTTGCCCTTACCGGCCACAAAAGCCGTGCGGATGTGCCGGCCTAAGTCGGTGCGCGTAGGGATGTTTTGCAAGTTAGGGTCGGTGCTGTTCAGCCGGCCAGTGGCCGCGTTAATTAAGCCATAGGTCGTGTGTAGCCGGGAGTGCTCGTCAACCATCAGCGGGAGCGTATCAATGTAGGTGTTTTTGAGCTTGGCTACTTCGCGGTATTGGGTGATAAGATCAATAATCGGGTGCAGGCCGCGCAGTTTATCGAGCTCGCTGGCAGCCGTGCTAAAGCCAGTTTTACCTTTTTTAATGCCGTGCGAATCCAGCTTGAGTGTATCGAACAAGACCTCGGCCAACTGCGTGGGGCTGGCGATGTTAAATTCTTGGTCGGCAAAGCCGTAGATTTGTTGTTCATAATCAGAAATTAGGTCATCCACTTGGGAGGCGAACTGCTTGAGATACTTGGTATTGAGTTCGATACCGATGTATTCCATACGCGCCAGCACCGGAATCACCGGCCACTCGATATCCTTGGCCAGCTTGGCGACTTTGGGCAAAGCTTTGAGCGCTTTGGTTTGCTGCTCGTACAGCGCAGTAATCACGGCAATGATTTCGGCCGCCCGGCTGGTCAGCTCTTCCTGGTCCAGGTTTTCAAATGGCGAACCTTGGTAATCTAGGTCGGTCTGTGCCAGTTCCGTTAACGATTGTTCGCGCCGCAGCGCATTGATTAAAAAGGCGCCGACTTGCACATCATGACCCACGGCCGGCAGTGGCACGCCTAGCTCCATAAGAACCTTGAGGCTAGACTTCAAATCATAGCCAACCACCGCGGGCAGACTAGCAAGCTTGTTTACTAACTGCGCCCCCTTCAGTTTGGACAAGTCAAAGGTGTAGGTTTGCGCCCCATCACTCAAAATAAACAGCTGGGGATTACGCCCATGTTTGCCGGCACTGCGCGAGTAGATAAACAGTGGTTTGGCAGGGTCAAAATTGACTCCAGCCAAGGCCGCGGCCGAATCAACCACTTGGTTCTTGCCGGACTTAAGGCTGTGCTGGCCGTTGCCCGTTTGGTGGTTTTCAATCGCTACCTGCATCACCTCCGGCAGCTGGCGGGCCAGCGACCGGAACTCTAATTGCTGCAGCAAGTGCAGGACTTTTTCTGGCTGGCAGCGGCTGCCGTCCACCTCTGTTAAATCAAGTTTCAGGGGCGCATCCGTCCAAATGGCACCCAATTTTTTGCTCAAGTAAGCCAGCTCGCGGCCAGCTTCCAGTTTTTTGCGGGTTGATTCTTTAATCAGCGCCAAGTTGTCATAAATAGTATCCAAAGTCTCGTACTGTTTAAGCAGTTCAATGGCGCCCTTTTCGCCAATCCCCGGGACGCCGGGGATATTGTCCGAGGAATCGCCTTTCAGAGCCTTCAGGTCCAGGAATTGGTTCACCCGAATACCATATTTGGCCTCAAACGACTTGGGTGAGTACAATTCAATGTTTGACAGGCCAGTTTTTAAAGCGTACACATGCACGTGTGGGTCTATCAGCTGCAGCATGTCTAAGTCAGAAGTAACCAGCATGGTTTCAATGCCTTTGGCCGAGGCTTGCAGGGCGAGGGTACCCATAATGTCGTCGGCCTCGTAATCGTCCAGCTCGTAGAGCGGCCAACCAAAGGCCTGCAGCAATTCCTGGAGTACCGGAATTTGCTCCTTAAAGTCGGCCGGCGCCGGTTTGCGGCCAGCTTTGTACTCCGGGTACAGCTCCAGGCGCTTGCGGATATTGGTTTTGGGCTTGTCCCAGGCCACGGCCACATAATCCGGCTTTAAGCGGCGGATTACCTCCAGGGCCATGGTAGCAAAGCCAAAGACCCCGCCGGTGGGTGTGCCATCTTTGGTGCTGAGGTTTGGCATAGCGTAGTAACCCCGGTAAAACACGCTCTTGCCGTCAATAATGGCGAACTTTTTCTTGGCCGGATTAACCTCTGTCATGTCTCAAGTATAAACCACGTATAATGCTTATGTAGATGGATGTTAACTTTACCCAGCTGAATTACTACCGGCTCAGCGCCTATGAGGTGCTGGCGCAATTGCAGTCGCGGCCAACCGGGCTGACCGGCAAAGAGGCCGGCGAGCGGCTAGTGCACCTCGGCCCCAACGCCCTCAATCGGGCCAAGCACGATTCCCTGCCCGTGGTTTTCCTGCGCCAGTTTAAAAACCTGCTGGTGGTTATGCTGCTTATCAGCGCTGGCCTGTCTTTGTATTTACACGATGGCAAGACCGCCACTATCCTGATCGCCATCGCCTTAATGAACGCTTTTGTGGGTTTCTTCCAGGAGCACAAAGCCGAAACATTGATGAAGAGCTTGGAGAGTTTGCTGGTGCCGCAAGCCAAGGTTCTGCGCGGTGGCACGCTCGAAGAAGTCGCTACCACCGAGCTGGTACTGGGCGACGTCATATATATAGAAGAGGGCGACAGCGTGCCGGCCGACGTCCGGCTGCTTGACGAGTCCGAGCTAGCCACCAACGACTTTGCCCTGACCGGCGAGAGCAACCCCAGCCGTAAATTCGTGCATGCCATGAGCAGCGAGGTGCCGCTCGGAGCCCGCCACAACCTGTTATTTATGGGCACCACGGTGGCTATCGGGCACGGGCACGGCGTGGTCATTGGCACCGGTATGCACAGTGAGCTCGGCCGGATTGCCGGGCTCAGCCAGGCCACGCACACCGAAACCTCGCCGCTGCAAAAAGAAATGAACCACTTGGCTACCCGCATTGCCCAGGGCACGGTTATTTTAGCCGTGGCCTTGGTTATTATCGCCCTCAAAAGCCACGTTGGCACTAAGGATGCCATTTTATTTGGTATTGGCGTGGGCGCGGCCATGATCCCCGAGGGTTTGGTGGCCGAGGTGAACATCACTCTGGCCCAAACTGCCGCCCGCATGGCCAAGGCCCGGGCCCTGGTTAAAAAATTATCGGCCGTGGAAACACTGGGCGCCACAAATTTTATCCTCACCGACAAAACCGGCACGCTCACGAAAAACGAAATGACCGTTGAACAAATCCTTGTTGGCCACAGCCAGTACCTGGTCACCGGCAGCGGCTACGAAGCCAACGGCAAGCTGGCAACTGAACACGGAAAGGCCGTACCCAAAACTAAACTCAAAGACCTCGAGTTGTTTTTTGTGAGCGCCGCCTTGGCCAGTAACGCCCACGTTGACCCGCCCGACGAAGAGCACGCCGATTGGTACGTGGTGGGCGACCCGACCGAAGGCGCACTCATCACTTTGGTTCGCAAGGTCGGCCTCGAACCCAACCAATTATTGGCTGAACAACCAGAAATTAAAGAATTCCAGTTTGACTCGGCCCGCAAACTAATGAGTTCCGTGCGGCACCGTGGCGACCAAATTATTGTCTACGCCAAGGGCGCACCGGAAAGCATGCTCCAACGCAGCAACGAAATCTGGGACCACGGCCATGTGCGCAAGCTCACTAAAGCCGACAAGCAGTTTTTTACCGAGTACAACGAGCAGCAAGCCCAGGCCGCCATGCGCAACCTAGCCTTTGGCTACCGAATCTTGCCAGCCAAGACTAATCTTAAAAAGCTCACGATGGAGCGCGTGGAGCAGGACTTCACCTTCTTAGGCATGGTCAGCATGCTCGACCCCTTGCGCGAGGCCGTACCGGCGGCCATGCAGGCCGCCCACCGGGCCCATGTGAAGGTCTCAATAATAACCGGTGATTACCCGACCACCGCCAAAGCCATTGCCCGCAAAGCTGGCCTGGCTGATGATATTACACTGATACTCGGCGAAGAACTTCCCAACCTGGCCGATAGCCAAATCCTGCAATTGGTTACCCGCGGTGGCGCCGTCTTCTCACGGGTAGCGCCTGAAGACAAGCTGCGCATCGTCGAGATCGCCCAGCGCAATGGACATGTAGTAGCGGTCACCGGTGATGGCATTAACGACGCGCCGGCCCTAAAGCGGGCTGACATCGGTGTAGCCATGGGTCGGACCGGCACCGACGTGGCTAAAGACGCCGCCGAAATCGTGCTACTTGATGACAGCTTTGACACCTTAGTTGGTGCCATCGAACAAGGTCGCCTGACCTTTCAAAATATTAAAAAAGCCGCCCGCTGCGCTCTGACCGGTAATATAGCCGAATTAATTACGGTGCTCACCGGCTTGGCCGCTCTCACGCTGTTCCACACCGCGCCAGCCATTACTGCCATTCAAATCCTGGCCATTGATATCGTGGCCGCGATTTTACCGATTACCGCTTTAGGCTGGGACGCGGCCCAGCATAATCTGATGCGCGAAAAACCGCGCAGCATCCAGGACCACATCATTAATGGCCCGGCCGTCGCGGGGTTTATAGGTTTTGGCGCCCTAGCTGGCGCCTTGGCCTACGGCAATTACCTGTTTTTCTTTGCCCGTCATCATCTAAGCCCGCGCTATATCGACCCCACACTGCCGCTCTACCACCAGGCCACGACCCTCACCTATCTCACGCTGGTGCTATGCCTGTACGTGTACCTGATGTTTGAACGCTCCGACCGCCATGAAAAGTTTTTCACGGCCTACCTTTGGGAAAACAAAAAATTACTCATCGCCTTCGGCCTGTCATTTATTTTAATCGCCAACCTTATCTACAACCCGTGGCTACAGCCCTACTTTAGCTCCGGCTCATTGGGCATCATGGATTGGTTGACAGCGCTCTTGGCAGCCGGTATGTACCTGGGCTTCCGCCTCTTACAGCGCCACACCCGCAAGCACAGCCACAAAGTGGTGGTTAAACTCCACCGCGAGCTAGCCAACGCCTAAGCTTGCTCGGCTTCGAATAAAGCCTGCTACAATAATGGCGTGCAAAGCAAGAAAGCGATTGTGTTCGTGGGCATGCCCGGCGCCGGTAAAAGCGTCTGTATGGAACATCTCAAGGGCAAAGGCATCCCCTCCGCGTACTTCGGGGGCATTACTATTGACGAGGTAAAAAAGCGCGGCCTCGAAGTGAACGAAGCGAACGAGAAGTTCGTCCGTGAAGACATCCGGGCCAAAGAAGGCAAAGGCGCCTACGCCCTACGCATTATCACCCAAATTGAAGAGTATTTTGAAAAAGGCCACAATTTTGTAGTCGTCGATGGTCTCTACAGCTGGACCGAATACAAAATTTTTAAAGACGCCCTTGAAGATAACGCCATTATCATCGCTATCGTGTCCGACCGGGCCGACCGTCACGCCCGCTTGGCCAATCGCCCGGTCCGCCCGTTAACAGAGGCCGAAGCCACTACCCGTGACTACGCCGAAATCGAAAACCTCGAAAAAGGCGGCCCGATTGCCAACGCTGACCACTTCCTCAGCAACGACACTACCACCCACGAGCTGCTAGCCGACCTTGACCGGCTGCTCCGCTCACTCAATGTCCAACTCTAAAACTTATTTGTAATAGGTATCGAGCTTGCTCCAGGTGTTATGACCGCAGATACCATCGGCCGTCAGGCCATGGCGTGATTGGAAGGTTTTGGTGGCATTGTAGGTCAAGCTGCCGAAACTTCCGTCAATAGTCAGGCCGGCACTTTGGATGTGGTCCAGGTCCCATTGTAATTTCTTCACGCAGTTGCCGCTCGTGGCGTAACCATAGCCAACGGTGGCCTCGGAACCTGTTGGGCAATACGCAGTGTACGGGTTAGCACTCGAAGTAGTGGTTGTCGTCGTCGTGGTCGTGCTGGTAGTCGACTGCACCGGGAACCAGCCCAACTGGTAGGTCAATAAATAGGAGCGGTCGGTGCTATTAAGCGCGCAGTAGCTGAGCGAGCTGCCGTTGCAGGCGTAGGGCGCGTTCATCAACGAACCGTCACTGCGGTGTAGTGGGTCGCCCGGATAATTACCGTTGTGCGCCAGGTTAAAGCTGTGGCCAAGCTCGTGAGCCAATACTGTGGCTTCGTTACTGGAGCAGCCGTACACCGGGTCACCCACCGCCATGGCGCCGCCTTCGGCCGATACGCCACAGTGGTTAAAGACGTGGAAGCCCATCATCACCACAGTCTTAATCGGGTTTGAGGAGTCGTTTTGGGTGCCGATGGCCGCCGCCAAGCGATCAGTAGTTGTTTGATAACTTCCGGTGTTGCCAACATAGTAGTAGCTTGGTGCGTACGGTGTGCGCCTCAGGACGACGGACCGTAAAACAAAGGTATGGCCACCGCCAAGCTTACCTTGGTACCAGCTTCTAATAGTCGAAGCGTAGCTTGAGAGGGTGGTCGTACTGCCGGAACAGCTATAGCCGGTTGGCGGGCAGAGCAGCACGAAATTAACACCTGCTGGAGTCAGGGCACTGGTGAATATAAGTGTCCAGACGCCAAGTATGGCCACGATTAAAACAGCGATGATTCCCTGCAGCTGCTGCTTTGAAAAACGAGCCAGTAGCGTGTAGGCCGATTTCATCGCACAGCCCCGGCGACTACGTCAGTTTTAGCAAGCACTTTGGGCTTTTTCTCGTACTGGCGGACACCCACCACCCCGACACTCACAACCAGCACTACAAAGAGCAATATGATAAGACGGTGGTGGTTGCGGTGGGCTTGGACTTTTGGTTTTGTTGTCCGGCGGGTTTTAGTTTTCGCCATAATATGCTTATGGTAACATAAGCGGCTAATTTATTGGAGTTCTACACCCAGACTTAGTCTGTAGATAAGGCTTGGGCAAGCGGCACACGGCCGTCTTCCCCAGCTTGCTGGCTAGCAGGCTTGATTTCATAAGCTAGGCCGTTATTCGGGTCAACATAGCCAACGGTGGCTACACGGGTCTTGAAGTGGTTAGGGTCAAACGGGCTGAGCACGGGAGCGCCAGAGGTACTGGAATCAACCTGTATATCAGCGGTGCTCTGCTCGTCGCCGGGGTCAAAGCAGCCAGTTTGGTTACCCCCAAGGTTAACGCACAGAAAAGTACGATTGTCTTCGGTGTTGCGGACAACTTCAGGGCTAAAGACCTGGTAGGAAGTGACGCTCGGAAACAGGTTGGCGCTAGTAGCCAGCGGCGTACGGTATATTCTGACCCGTGTGCCGAGCAAAAGAGAAGGAACGTCAACCACGGTCAGTTTCTGGCCAACGGTCCGATCCTGGAGGTGAGTCATAAGTTCCTGAGTTGAGCCACTAGCTGAGACCCTTTCAACAGCCGCAGTCCTTGTGTCATTGGCGCGTACTTCATAAATTGCAAAGCCGACAGTGGAAGCCATCGCGGCTGTAGCCAGCCCAGCAGCCAAGCGCCGGCGGCGGGGGTGCTCGCTAGGATTCCTATTGAGATCTTGGGGGTCTTGGAAGGGTAGCTTTGTTGCCATAGTAATAGTAAATAGTTTAGTACAGACCTAATACTAGCATATAAGTGCTTTTTTGTCAAACTTGAGCTGGTTGGTGTCGTTTACTTGATGTAGTCGTGGAGCTTCTTGGCGTCGCGGTGCTTGCGCAGCTTAGCCAGAGCTTTGGCTTCAATCTGGCGGATACGCTCACGGGTCACTGAGAATTCCTGTCCCACTTCTTCCAAGGTGTGTGATTTACCGTCTTCCAAGCCAAAGCGTAGCTTTAAGATCTTTTGCTCGCGCTCGGTTAAAGCCGCCAACATGTCTTTAACCTGCTCTTTGAGTAGCTGGCCAGTGGCCGATTCCTCAGGGGAAACGGTGTCTTCATCTTCAATAAAGTCGGCCAGGACGGAATCCTCCTCGTCGTCACGGATGGAAGCGTCAAGCGACGAAATATCCTGCTTAATCTTCATGATGTGCTCAACCTTGTCGACGTCGATCTCCATTGCTTTGGCAATCTCTTCGTTGGTCGGCTCGCGGT
>CAZOYN010000015.1:0-19424 GCA_964584135.1 uncultured Candidatus Saccharibacteria bacterium
TACGGTTCGTCAAAACTATCAAAAAAGTGGCGGGCAGCCAAAAAACAGATCAGGCCGGTGGCCACGGTGAGCACGTAGACTGCCTGGCCGGGCCATACCAGGTACAGCGCCATCAGGGCGCACAGCTGGCCAATAAAGGCCTGGGTGGAGACCATCATAATGCCAGTCGCCGGCTTGATCACAATGAGCCAGATGGCATACAGCACCGCATAGGCTATCTGTAACAAGACGCTGCCGGCGTGCGCCATAAACAGCACGATTGACAGGCCCACCATTAAATCCACCGCGCTGGCGCGGATATTGGCTGGCCAGAAACGAAGTCGTACAGCAAACATCCGCCATTTACTTAACACCACGATGCTTAAAGCCAGCTGAGCAAAATTCAACTGGACTAAAATAAAGATTATAACTGGCAGGACAACTAGTAACGCTAGGTGCAACAGCTGTCCAAAGCCACTCGCGGGCTTTAATTTACTGAGAATTGGCCTCATCGCTACCTACTATGATAACAAAATCCGCGCCATTCGTCTGGATGGTGTTGTCCGGCATGGTAGTCACTGCCGTTGTCTTAAAGCGCTGCTCGAGATAGTGGCGGGTGTATTTATCCTGGCCATGGCTCAGGTCAATCAGCATCGTTTGGGTCCAGCCGCTGGTGGGCGTACTGGCAGCACCGATGACATTATAGCCGTACTGCTTGAGTTCGTCGGCTTTGGCAGTTGCCAGGCCCGGCAGCGTGGTGCCATTCAGCACCAGCACTTTAGCGTTTTCCTTAGTAATATAGCCATCCTTGAGCTGTGTCTTAATGAAGTTCTGGATCTCGCTGTAGTTGAACATCCCGGCCTTCGGTTGGACGGTAGACTGGCCATTAACCGCTGCCGTGGTCACGAAGCTGTTGGGTGGATCAGTAAAACCGCTCGAGCTCGTGTTCGTCTCGCTAATATTTTTGACGATACTGTACAGCCGCGACGCGTCACCCAGGCTGAGGTCAGTCTGCACATTATTGCCAAAGGTGTTCATTAAGCTGGCTATTTTAAGTGGGTTGCTCAATGTGCCCAGGCTATCGACTTTAGCCTTCAGGGCCAGGAGCACGCTACGCTGCCGCAGGCCGCGGGCAAAGTCGCTGGTGGTTTCGCGCGAGCGGACATATATGAGCGCGTGTTTGCCGTCAAAGGCCTGCACGCCAGCCTTAGCGAGCACTGGATTGTTAGCGTTTTCCCAAGCCATGGTCGGGTCTACCAGGTCGGTTGGTACGTTGACCGTCACGCCGCCAACAGTGTCTACCCCCTGCTGGAAGGCTTGGAAGTCGACCAGCAGGTTGTAGTGGATGTTGATGCCCAGCACGTCCTCAACTACCTGGTCGGCCGCGTCAAAGCCGGCTGAGATGGCCTTGGGGTCAGTACTGCCAGGGGCGACTTTGTGCAAGTATGCAAACTCACCGGTTTCCCAGGCAGCGTTAATCTTCGTGCTCGTGCCGTTGACTTTCACCCAGAGGTCACGGGGGATACTTATTAGCACCGAGGTGTGGTTAACCGGGTCGATGCTGGCCAGCATCATGGTGTCGGTCAGGTCCGGCCCATCGTGGTTGCCGCCACCCCGGCCCAGGACTAACAAGTTGATGCGGCCAGCGCCCTCACCTTTTAATAAGGCAGGGTCAACATTGGCCTTGAGCGCTGCCGCCGTCCCCGTCGTACCACGGAAAACCTTGTGTAACTTCATAAAACCCTGCGAAAATAGCAGGCCGCCAATACCCACCACGGCAATCAACACAACAGCTAGGCCGCGAAACGCCCAGGTGCGCACATTACGCCACAGGCTATGCTTGAGTACCATTTGGCCAGCCCAGTGGAGACTTTCCTGGCCGGGTAGACCCATATCAATCGGATTCGGCGGCGGCGATGGTACCTGCTGGACGGGGACGGCCGACGGGCGGCGCGCCGAAACAGCCCTTAGCCCATCGACAGAACCCCCAAGGGATGGTTTTGCTATTTGGCGCACTGTTTGTATTTGACGCCGTTTAAATCGGGACGCATCCATCTCGTTCCCCACAAGTATATCATAAGCACTACCTGTGCTATAGTGGAGGCCTATGGATACTGAGCTCCATCAGCCGCCCGACACGCTACCGCCTCCCGTTCCACCCGCGAACCCCACCCAGCCACCGATTACCCTGATTCCGTCTACCGCGCCACCGGCTCCCGAGGAACCACTCCGCCAGCCCTGGTGGCACGAGGTTTTTTCGACCGCCGGCATCCTCGTGACGGCCCTGCTGGTGGCCTTATTAATGATTGCCTTCGTCTTCCGCTCTTACCAAGTCGACGGCCCGAGCATGCAAAACACTCTCCAAAACGCCGACAAGTTGATCATTTGGAAGGTGCCGCGCACCTGGGCCCGCATCACCCGACACGCCTACATCCCCAATCGGGGTGACATTATTGTGTTCAGTGAAAGCGGCCTCAGCCAGTTTGGCCAAGAAGACACCAAGCAGCTGATCAAGCGGGTTATAGCCTTACCTGGCGAGCGCGTCGTGGTCAACAGCGGTAAGATTACCATCTATAACAAGCAATTCCCTCATGGTTTTGCCCCGGACCAGAGCCTGCCCTATGGCAAAAACATCCCTGACACCTCTGGTGACATCGATCTCACGCTACACGCTAACCAGATTTTTGTCTGCGGCGACAACCGGCCAGATTCACTGGATTCCCGGGCTTTCGGCCCAATTGACGCAAGCCAAGTGATCGGTAAACTCGTGCTCCGCGTTTTCCCGGTCAGTCAAGCCAAAACCTTCTAGCCATATGGTATAGTTTAAGGTATGCGCCAGACACCAAAACGAGGGTTAGGCCGGGGGTTTGAGGCCCTTTTACCGACCGATTTCGATAAATCCCTGCTATTGAGCCCCGAAGACCGGGTCGAAAAAATTCCCGTCGATAAGCTGCTGCCTAACCCGCAGCAGCCGCGCAAGCATTTTGACGACACTTCGCTGCACGAACTAGCCGCCTCTATTAAGCGCTTTGGGGTAGTCCAGCCGCTGGTGGTTACCCCCGTCAAAGACGGCACATATACCCTGATTGCCGGTGAGCGCCGCTTACGGGCTGCCAAGCTAGCCGGACTTGGTACGGTGCCAGCCATTATCCGCAGCCACCAAGAACTTGAGCAATTGGAAATTGCCCTGATTGAAAACGTCCAGCGCGTCGACCTCGGCCCGCTGGAGCAAGCCGTCAGCATCGAGCGTCTGCACCAGCAGTTCAACTTATCTTACGAAACCATTGCCCAGCGCTTGGGCAAAGCCACTTCTACTATTAGTAATACCGTCCGCTTGCTGCAGTTGCCGGAAGCCGCCCGCGAGGCCTTGGCCGCCGGCGCCATTAGCGAAGGCCATGCCCGTGCCCTGCTGGCCATTAAAAATGATCCGGAACGCCAGGCCTACCTCCTCAAAACCATCATCGACCAGGGGTGGAATGTCCGCCAAGCGGAACGCTTCGTGGTGAGCGTCAAGGCCGGCACCAAAGATACCAGCAAAGTCCACGAGCACGTCAGCACCGAAACACCCGCCACCAAGACCTTGGCCAAAAAGCTCGGCACGCCGGTGCACATCCGCCGCATGGCCAAAGGCGGCAAACTGGAAATCAGCTTCAAGACTGACGCCGAACTCGACCGCCTACTCAACCTGTTTTAAGAAACGGTGCGGTCGCGGACTTCGCGGGCCAGAGATTTATACGCCCGGGCGCCCTTGCTCCACTTATCGTGTTCAAAGATGGTCCGACCGTAACTTGGCGCCTCGGCCAGTCGTACGTTACGCGGTACTACGGTCTTGAATAATTTGTCGCCAAAATACTGGGCCACCTCGGCTTGGACTTGCTCGCTCAAAGAATTGCGCTTATCAAACATGGTCAAGGCAATGCCTAGCAGATCGAGATTAGGGTTAGTACTGGCTTTCACCGCTTGGATGGTATGCAATAATTGGCTCAACCCTTCGAGCGCATAATACTCAGCCTGCACCGGGATTAACACCGAATGGGCCGCGGTTAAGGCGTTAATCGTTAGCAATCCGAGCGACGGCGGACAGTCCACCAAAATGTAATCATACCTGGCTGATTGCAGTGCCCGGCTGAGGGCGAACTCTCGTTGGGCCTGTCCAACCAGCTCCACCTCGGCTCCGGCTAAGTCGGCGTTGGCCGGTAATATGAATAATTGTGCGACATTGGTTTCTTGCACCACGGCTGGCAATGATGCCCCGCCAAGCAACACATCATAGGTTGTTTGTCCGGCCTGTTTGGGAATGCCGAGTCCACTAGTGGCATTGCCCTGCGGATCCAGATCCACCAGCAACACGCTGGTTTTGGGGCCAGCCAACTGGGCGGCCAGATTTATAGCCGTGGTCGTCTTGCCTACCCCACCTTTTTGATTTACCACCGCAAGTATTGTTTGTGTCATCAATGCTCCCCGCCCAGTATAGCATCCCTCCCCTATCACTGAGTATAACCGTTGGTGGCTAGCCGTATAATGCTAGTTCTAGACTAACTTCTGTACGGGGTCGTTGATGATCAGCCGGCGCAGCTCCTCTTGGTGCTTACGCTCCACACGAGAGAGCTGTTTCAGCAAACGGTCGTCTTGCGGCTTTTTTTTGAGTGGTTTCATTGTTTTTGGATTTTGGTTGAGCGTTTTTATTCGTCAATAAACGTTAGCTTTATTTTATGCCTAATTACCTCTGTTGTAAAGCGATTTTTGTCACATTTTGGTACTTTTATCTGGCCAGAACACATTATATATCTGGCCAACGGCCACCAGCACACTAATTGCGCCGAGGATGATTAAAATAATCGGTTTTAATAAAGATGCATGCTTATTGGTAAAAGTGTCTGGCGCAAAATCCAGCTTCATAACCAGTGCCTGGTGGGCTGGCACCGGCCGGGAGCGGGCTGTAACAACAGTGGAATCAGCTGTTTGTTGGGCGCTGATCTGGCAATAGGCGGCGTTTTGGCTATTTAGAGAGGTGTAACAGCTGGGTTTTCCTTGCAATCGGGCCTGGAAACTGGCCGGTATGTACAGTGTGGCATCTACCATGTTAAAAGGCTGGCCCCAGCCCCGGCCGTTGACGTTGAGCAAGAACTCGTCCAGCTTGGTACTTAAGTTAATTACCCCTGTTGTTTGATAGGTGAGCTTGATGGTTTGCGGGCCGGATAGCGTAATAGCTGGGTCGCCGGTGGTCACCACCAGATCGCCAGAGGTATCGGTGCTGGTTTTATAAGGTACGGGGTCACCGGCGGCATCGCGGACGTTGAGTATTTTGATATTAACCGAGTGGTTTTGGAAGCTTTTGGGCAGCTGGCGGGTTATGCCGGTAAAACCACTGGCTGGAAAGTCGGCCACGATGGTTTCTTCGGTGGTGAGCAGGCTCAGGCCGCGGCTATCGCGACTGAGGTGGTAGATACCGGTAAAGCTGTCGAAGTTGATCTGATTGGTGGCCGCTTCAACAGGGGTGGCAAGCCATAGGCTGGCCACGCCCAGCGCCAGCCCGAGGATCAGTCTAATATGTCTCATTTAGTCAGTTTTAAGGTCTCAAACAAGTCTTTCCACTGGGCATTGGTAAGCAGTTTGCTGGAGTGGGCAATAAGTAGTGTGCCGCCGCTGGCCAAAACGCCGGACTCCCCTGCCGGTGCCAGCGTGCCGGAATCCCAAAACTTCACTAAGGCTACCGGCCCGAGTTTGGTTTGGAACTGCGCGTAGGGGTGTAGCCCCAGTGCCGGGTAGTACACCTGGCTGCCCGAACCAAGGCTTTCGGGAGCGGGCTGCTCGGTAAAAACAATGCTGTTGCCAGAGTCCATGATGCTAAAAGTAAGAGTTTTTTGGTCGGCTTGGTAATCATAACTGGTAGGTGTTATTTGGCTGGTTTTAGCAGGATAAATAACTTTGTAGCTAACCTGGCTTTTGATCTTTGGCGGCAAAGGGTTGCCACTAGTTCGAGAGGCAAAAAGCCCGACGATAGCGATGGCCACTATCAGAGATGCTAGGGCTATGAATAGTGTTTGTTTAGAAACCCTCGGGTATGGTAAGCGCATGTGACATTAATTATAAACTACCAGCTGATTACCCAGATTTCACCAGCCGCACCGGTGCCGCCAGCACCCGAAGTACTGGCGCTTGAGCCACCACCACCACCGCCGCCGCCAGGCGCGCCACCGGTACCGCCAGCACAGCCGTTGTTGGAGCCACCGCCGTTAGCAGCGCCACCGCCACCACCGGCACCGGCTTTAATCGAGCTGCCAGCCGCACCGTTACCACCGAGCCCGGTACCAGCGCCACAGGCCGAGCCACTGCCAGCGGCGCCACCACCACCGGCGGTATAGGCTTGGCTTATACCCCCCGCTCCGGCCGGGCCGCTCGAGTTACCGCTGTTCAGGCTAGCGCCTGCGCCGCCGCCGCCGGCACCATGCAGAGAGCTTCCGCCCGAGCCAGAGGTACTGTTGCCAGCAGCAGAACCACCACCGCCACCACCGCCATATTCAGCATTGCCACCGGCATTGCCGTTTCCGGCGCCTCCGCCGGTACCGGTACCGCCACCGGCCCCTGAGCCGGCAGCAGCGTTTGCGTTGGCGGCCGCACCAAGCGGGTTGCCACCAGTCGCGCCGGTTATGGTCGTGGCATTTGTACCAGCCGCAGCAGCACCGCCACCGCCACCACCGCCACCTAAGCCCGCCGCTACTCCGCCGCCCCCAGCACCACCGCCGCCACCGAAAGCTTCGACGTACATGGTACCGCCACAGGTAGTTGTCGATGAGAAACAGCTGTTCCCGCCGACGCCACCATTGCCACCATTGGCACCGTTAGTACTTGTGCTAGCACCGGATGATCCTGCCGCACCGACTGAGGCATGGGCAGTCGCAGGGATGTCAGATGCAGCAAAAATCTGCGTGGCGTAATCACCGCCGCCGCCACCGCCACCGCCATTCTTTTCTGCGCCACCAGTTTTATTACCGCCACCACCGCCACCACCGCCACCACCAACCAAGATAACTTCTACGGCCGAGACATTGGGCACCTTAGTCCAAGTGTTATCACCACTGGTGTAGGTTTGGATGTCGGCGTAGTTATCGATGTTGATCCAGGTGCCGTTTTCACAGCCCTTGAAGCGGTTGGTGCCGGTGTTATAGTAAACGCCGCCGCTAGTACAGGTTAAGTCGGTGGCATTGGTGCCAATCACTAAGAGCTTGCCAGCTGAGACGGTGGTATTGGCACCGAGTGTGATGCCGCCGGCGCTTTGGATGGTAGTGGTGCCGGCAATCGTCGAACCAATGGTTATATTGGTGGTGGAGCTGGCAGTGGAGCTGGTACCCAAGTTGATAGTTTGGGTGCCGCTGGCGCCGATAGTGGTACCAAGGTTAATCGTGTTAGAGTTGGAGCCGGTGGCCTGGCCGATGTTAATATTGCCCGTCAGGGCGGTGCCGCCCAAGTTGATGGCTGTGGCGGTACTAGTGCCGAGGCTGAGCGTGCCAGCGGTGGCGACATCAAGGGCCGGTGATAGGAAGCTGGTGTCAGCCTGGCCGCTGCCACTGATGCGGAAGTTAGCGGTTTGGCTGGCGGCATTCTGGTTTTCGATGGCACTACCGCCCGAGCCGGCGTACTTCCAGGCTGTGCCGTTCCAGGTCAGTGTTGCGCTGGCACCCGATGGGAAAAGCGAGCCGAGCATCGTGAAGCTGGCGCTGCCGATGTTGGAGATGTAAATAACCCGGCCAGCCGTGGACACTGTCGGGCTCGGGATAGTGATGGTTTGGCTAGCAGTGGTTTGGTTAATCGTGAACGAGGTTGCCACATCGACCGTGGCTGCGGCCGTGCCAATATCGCCACCGCTAGACAGGTTGCTGATGGCAACGGCGGTATTCAGGGTACTGCTGGCGTTGGTAAAAGTATTGCCGGTAGCAATGGTGAGGCTGCCGTTGAAGGTACCGGTTTGGGTGACAGTTAATGCGCCGTTAATAGTGGTGGTAACGCCTGATTTAGAAACGGACAAGCTGGAAGCATTACTGGTGCCAAGGCTAAGGGCAGCTGCCCCGCCGGTGTCAAGTGTTAGGCTGGTAGCGCCGCTGGTGTTGATGGTACTGGCTTGCTGGAAAGTCAGGTTGCCAGAGGTGCTTAGGACGACACGAGTGGTGCTATTGGTGCGCAGATTAAGGGCAAAGTTATCGTTAGTACCTAGGTCACCGGCAACACCAAAGGTGTTACCACCTTGGACAAAGGCGGTGCCAGAGCCCGTAGAGTTACAGCCAGCCAGTTGGCCGGAACTGTTGCGACAAACAAAGGATGTATTGTCGGCGGTGCCATTAACATAGTTAACGATACCGCTGTTGGCCACGGTAAAGTTGGTGCTCTGGAAGAGGTTGCCGCTAACGGTGGTCATGACAATACCGTTGGTGTAGCCGGTACCCAGGTTAATGCCGTTAAAGGTATTGTTGGCTATGGCTGTTACGCTGCCGAGACTAATGCCATTCAAGGTGTTGGCGCCGGCATTGCTGTTGGTATTGCCGGTCAGGTTAACCGTGAAACCGTTGAGAGTTGTGGTAGTAGCCGTGCTGTTGGTGGTGGTGGCGCTGACGCTCTGGACGTTTGTTGTACCGGTGGTGCCGCTGCTGTAGGTATGACTGAACAGGCCGGTGCCGCTGTTCATAGTGAAGTTCTGGTTAGCGGCAATGATGATATTACCGTTGCTCGTGGTGTTGATGCCACTGGCACCGAGTGTAATGCCACCGGTGTTCGTACTACCGATAGTTATTGAGCCATTGGCGGTAGCACCACTGCCGGCGTTAATGGTTACGTTGCCGCCGTTGCGGGTGCCGGCTCCACCGGAAGCACTGCCACCAGCAATGGTCACATCGCCGCCAGTACAGTTGGCAGAGATACAGGTGCCGCCAGTTTGATCGCCACCGGCCAAGCTGAGGCTGGCGCCGGTGCCGTTAGCCGCCGTACTGTTGCCGGGCTTAATCGTGACGCCATTAGCCGTGGCAGCTGATAGCGTGGCAACAGACGGCGTAATGACGCTGGTGCCGAAGTAGCCGCTGCGGAACAAGCTGGCGCTGGAGCCGAGGTCAATGCCGTTGCTGTTGAGCGACAGAATGCTTTGGTTGACATTCAGTGAGCCGGTACTACTAAAGTAATCCTGTTCCACCGGCGTGGCCGCCGAGTCAAAAATATCCAGTACCTTAGCGTTGGCAGTGACGTTGCCCTTGAGGGTTAGGGCGATAACACCAGCGGTGGCTAGGGCGGTCACCGTGTTGTCACTGGTGGCCGTCGGGCTGGTGCGTACAAAGACACCGGCGCCATCACTGCCCTGTAAGGTGCTGGCCACGAAGCCGCTGGTGCCATTACTGCGCAGGTACTGACCAGCCGTGCCCACGCCACCCTGGAAGAGATAGGTGGTGCCGGCATTGACCGTGGCGCCGGCGCTCAAGGTACCGCCGCTAATGGCGCCGCCAGCGCTGACATTACCGGCACTGCTGACCTCAAATTGCGTGGTGCCGGCATTTTGGAAGTTCAAGTAGTCCGCGGCCGAGCCGGCGCCGCTGGCCGGTTCATTAATGCCAATGTAGGTTCCGCCACCAGCGCCCCCAGTGATAGCCGCGTTGCTAAATTGGACCAGCGAGCTGCTGCCGCTACCTGCCGGTGCGCCAGAGGTCTTGAGCTCGACGGCGCCGGTGCCACTCAGCAGAAGCGTGCCCGATGTATTAACATTACCGGTGTTAGATATGTGGAACTGGCTGGAACTGCCGACGTCCAGCGTACCAATAGTCGATGTGTTCCCTGCCGCGTCAACCGTAAACTGCGAGTTACTACTGCCAATGCCCAGGGTGTTGCCCTGCAAGACAGCCGTGGTGGTAATGTTGTTGCCAGTGCTAATCGTGCCGAAGCCGCTGGCGATGGAGCCAGCGTTCAAAGCGCCGACTTTCTGAATATTACTGTAGGTAACAGTTGAGTCGATGGCAGCATTTTGGACAAAGCCGGAACCGCTAATTAATTGCGTGCTGTTGTAGCGCAAGATGTCGTTCAGGCCGGTCCCAAAGTTTAAACCGTAGAAGTTATTGTTGGCTATCGTGGTGACGTTCGGGAAGTTTATGCCATTTATTGTGTTGGTACCGCCAGCCGTGGAATGGCCGGCGAGAGCGATGCCCTCTGCCGTAACGGTTACGGCACCAGCGCCGGCGGCTGTGTTAGTAACAGTCAAGTTCGTGGCGATGGAGTTGTTCGTAGAGCTTGAAAATGTCTGAGCGATTGAGCCAGAAGTCGTTAGGTTACCCACATTACTCACCTGGAATTGGCTACTGCCACCGACGCTCAGCGTGCCAGTGGTGCTGGCATTGCCACTGGCATCAACCTGGAACTGGTTGGAACTACCAACACCTAGGCTGCCGCCGACGGTCGCGTTATTGGTAACTGCCAGGCCAGTGCCGGCATGTGTCAGGTTGAGTTGGCCGGCAATCGAGCTGGCGTTGGTACCATTGACATTGAGTACGCCACTGGTATTGACCTGGCTGCTGGTAACTTCAAAATAATGGGTGGCGCCCGTGCTGTTAGAGATGTCTAGCAGATCACCGATGGTGGAGGTGGCGGCATCACGGATCTTTAAACCGCCGTTGGCGTTGGACAGCTGGATTTGCGGGTTGGTACTGCCGGAGTTATCGTAGGCGTTTTGCAAGGTCACGCCGCCGCTGGCAGCGGAGCACGTACCGCTAGTGACAATACCGCCGGTGTAGACACCCGCCGCCAAGAACTGCCCAGCTGAACAATTGGCCGTAATGCCAGTGTTGGCGCCATCGGCGAAGCCGCCGCGGGCGTTGAGCAAGCCAGTACTGTCAACGGTTAGCTTGATTGCGCCGTTGTTCTGGAAATCGATGAAATCAGCCACTGTGCCGGCGCCGCTGGCCGGTTCATTAATGCCGATGTATGTGCCGCCGTTCGCGGCATTGTTACCACCGCTGATGGCTCCGCCCAGTTGCAGTAAGGAGGTGGCACCGCTGCCAGCCACTGGAGTACCAGTGAGAGACAAGCCAGTGGTACCGCTCGAGCCAGTCACCTTGCCGCTAAAGGTTGGGTTATTAACAATGTCAACGGTCACGGTGTCGGTGGCGCTGGCCGTGGTAGTCACATTGGCGCTTGCCCCGGCCAAGATAGATACGGTTTGGCCAGTGCTCACGTTTTGGCTAGAACCGCTGCTGGCCGCCAAGCTAAAGATCGTACCGCTGAGGTCACTAGCCAACAGCGCGCTGTCGACGTAATTGGTACCATTGCCACGTAGGTAGTGGCCGGTGGTGGCCGTGCCACCAATCTGGAAACCAGTTGTGGCATTGACGTTGGCGCCCTGTACGGTGGCAGTTGTCGTAATATTGTTGCCGGTTGAAATGGTGCCGAAGCCAGAGGCGATAGAGCCGGCGTTTAGGGCACCGACTTTTTGCAAGTTGGTGTAGGTAGTGGCGCTGTTGATACCGACATTTTGCAGGAAACCGCTGCCATCAATAATTGAGGTGCTGCCAACGGCCAATATGCTGTTGTAGTTGCTGCCAAAGACCAGGCCGTTAAAGGTGTTGTTGGCCAGTGCGCCAACACTGGCAAAGTTAATGGCATTGACAGTGTTGGCATTGCTGTTACCGTTGGTGGTGCCAACTAAGTTAATAGTTTGGGCGTTAACCGTTGTCGACGTACTAGAATTATTACCGTTGGTTACCGTCCAGTTCGCCGCCGTGGTATTGCTGGTAGAACTACTGAACGTCTGGTTGAAGGTAGCATTGTTGGCTAAGCTAACATTACCGTTGAAGGTGCCGGCTTGGGTCACTGTCAGGCTACCGTTGACTGTTGTGCCGACACCCGTGGCACCAATGCTGACAGCGTTGGTGGTGGCAGTGCCAAGGTTTACGTTGCCATTAGTGGCACCGGTACCGCCGTTAACCGTGACGTTGCCGCCAGTGGTGCTGCCAGTCCCAGTTTGGTTACCGCCGGTTAAGCTCAGTGAGGCACCGCTGCCGCCAGCCGTGTTCGAACTACCGGGCTGGGCAGCCAGGTTGCCAGCCGTGCCAGCCGCCGCTGTGCCAATCGTACCGTTGCCGCTAAAAGTAAGGTTTGTACTGGTGAGCGAGGTGCTGCCGACATTCAAGCTGGTGCCAAAGTAACCACTGTGGAAGGTGCCGGTGCCACTAACGCCTAGGTCGACGCTATTGGCTGAGGTTGGCTGGACAAGCTGCCCAACATGCAGGCTTCCATTGCTGTCAAAGAAAGCTTCTAGGGCTGGCGTCGCGGCCGAGTTGTAAATGTCCAAAGTATCGGCGTTGGCCGTGGCATTGCCCTTCAGCGTTAACGCTACTACACCGGCGGTGGCGGGTGCCGTGATGGTGTTCTGAGCAGTGTTTGCTGGATCTTGCAAGACACAGTCAGTACAGGTGTTAGAGCCAGTCGCTGTAACCCAGCTCGGTAGTGAACCAGTGCCGTTTGATTTCAAGATGGTGCCGCTGCTGCCATTGGCCAGGTTTTGTAAAGCCCCGGTAGAAGTTGTGCCAGCAAATAGCAGCCCGTTGGTGCTGGCGAAACTGGCCTGGCCAGTCCCGCCGTTGCCGACACTTAAGGTACCGGTTAAGAAGCTGGAGGTGTCACGGTTGATAACACTGGCACTCAAGACGCCGCTGCCGTTGCCGGTAATGATACCGCCAGTGCCGCCATTGGTCAGGCCCCCGGCCGTGATCTGCCCGGCGCTAGTTACTTTCAGTTCCACGCTATTGTTATTCTGGAAATTTAAAAAGTCGGCCGTTGAGCCAGCGCCGGAGCTTGGTTCGTTTATACCTATATAGGTACCCCCGGTACCGACAGTGTTGTTGCCGCCAGCTATAGCATTACCGAGCTTCAGCTGTGAAACAGTGGCCGTAGCCGTTGGCGTACCAGAGATGTCTAGAGCGACGCCGCTACTATTGCTGGCCGTAACCGTTCCAGAAAATGATGGGTTACTGACAATATCGACGGTAACGGTATCTGTTGCGCTGGCAGTAGTAGTCAGGTTGTTGCTGGCGCCCTTTAGGATAGAAACAGTGGCGCCGCTGCTAACAGTTTGGCTGGAACCACTACTGGCTGCCAAGCTGAAGATAGTACCACTCAGGTCACTGGCTAATAGGGCACTACTGACAAAGTTAGTGCCATTGCCGCGTAGATAATTGCCTGTAGTCGCCGAGTTATTCACCCTAAAGCCAGTTACGGCGTTGACAATATCGCCCTGCACCGTCGTTGAGGTGGTGATATTGTTATTGGTATTAATCGTGCCAAAGCCGGTGGTAATCGAACCAGCGCTCAAGGTACCGACTTTTTGCAGGTTGGTGTAGGTTTGGGCGGAATCAATTGCAGCATTTTGCAGCAAGCCAGAACCATCAATCAGCGTTGTGCCGTTGTATTTGAGCAAGCTATTGAAGCCAGTGCCAAAGTTCAGCGCGTTGAAGGTGTTACCGGCAATGGTGGTTACATTGCTGAAGTTCAAGCCGTTAATGGTATTCGTGCCGCTGGCGGTGCCGGCCAGCCCGACAGTTTGAGCGTTCACCGTGGTAGCGGTGCCAGTAGTATTGGTGTTGGTAACGTTAAAGGTGGCAGCAGTGGTGTTGTTTGTGCCGCTAGTGTAGGTTTGGGTTAGGTTGCCGGAGCCACTGGCTAGTGTGAGATTCTTGCCAGCCGCCACGGTGGTGTCACCATTCAAACTAACCGCACCTGTGCCGGTCTTGAAGGTGCCACTGCTGGCGCCCTGATCAAAGCTACCGTTAACACCACCGGCAAAAGTTAGGTCGCCATTCGTGCCAACGGTCAGCTTAGTTGTGCCATTGGTTCGAATGTTGAGTGCAAAGTTGTCGTTGGTTCCCAGGTCGCCTGCAGCACCAAAGGTGTTACCGCCCTGCACAAAGGCGGTGCCGGCACCACCGGAACAAGCGGCTAGCTGGCCGGATGAATTCTTACAAACAAAGGCATTAGTATCGGCAGTGCCGTTGGCGTAGGTAACATTACCCGAACTATTAACCGCAAAGCTGGCACCGGTATTTTGGAAGCTGCCGCCCTGGATCTGAGTGGTTGTTGTAATGTTGTTGCCGGTGGAGATGGTGCCAAAGCCCGAGGCGATGGAGCCAGCTGCCAGTGCGCCAGTTTGCGTGATGTTACCCTGGACAGCGGTTGGCAGAGTCTGTGTTAAGGCTGGCACATTAGAGCCATTAGTAGCCAGGACCGAGTTAGCTGCTGCTGCGGTGGCCTGAATCGCACCCGTACCATTACCGAATAAAATGCCGTTAGTGGTTAAGCTAGTGGCCCCGGTCCCGCCGTTGGGTACGCTTAAAGCACTGGCCAAGGTGAGGACGCCAGTGTTATCAATCTTCACCTTACTAGTGCCGTTGACCTGGAAGTTCAAGAAGTCGGCGGCCGATCCGGCACCTGAACTGGGTTCATTAATCCCAACGTAGGTACCGCCGTTGGTGGCGCTGTTACCGCCGCTAATGGCTGAACCTAACTGCAACAATGACGTGGCGCCCGTACCGGCAACCGGTGCACCGGTAAGTGCTAAGCCGGTCGTGTTGCTAGTATCTGTTAGCAGGCCACTGAAGGTCGGGTTATTGACTATGTCGACTGTGACTGTGTTGGTGGCACTGGCCGTAGTCGTCAAGTTGTTGCTACTGCCCTTTAGCACATTGACGGTCGAGCCAGAGGTGACGTTTTGGTCCGCGCCAGAGCTGGCGTGCAGCGTAAATATAGTGCCAGAGATATCACCGGCCAGCAGCGCGCTGTTTACAAACGCTGAACCGTTGTAACGGATATACTGGCCGGTCGTTGGACTGCTAATGGTGAGCGTGTTGCCCTGCAGCTTATTCACCGTGACCGCGCCGGCACTCGTAATGGTCGTGTCACCCCCGACCGTCGTAAAGGTTGGCACACCAGAACCGTTAGCCAGTAGAAGCTGCCCGCTCGTGCCGGCGCTGGTTGCTTGTAGCGTGCCCGTACCGTTGCCATATAGCACGCCATTACTGGTAAAGCTGCCGGTGCCGGTGCCGCCGCGGGCCACGCTGAGCGTGCCCGCCCATGACAACGTCAAGACATTGCTGGCAATGCTGCCCTGGACGTTCGTGTCGTTCACGACGCTGGTTGGTGCGGCGCTATTAATGGTATTTCCGGTCTGGGTTAAGCCGGTGCCGGCATTGGCATTGTCAACCAGCGTCCAGGCACTGCCGTTCCACTCAAAACTACGGCCCTGCCCTGGCTGGATGGTGGCATTGTACATGGTAAAGCTGGTGCTGTTGGTACTGGTGTTATTGACATAGACCAAACGGCCTGCAGTGCCTGAGGTTGGGCTTGGCAGGGTAATAGCTTGGCCAGCCGTGGTTTGCGTGACATTAAAAGTAGTGGCCGCATCGACGGTGGCTGCGGCCGTGCCAATGTTGCCGCCGGTGGCTAAGTTGCTGATGGCCACGGCGGTTAACAATGTGCTGCCGGCATTGGTCAGTTGCTGGCCGTTGGCCACATTCAGGCCACCGTTAAAGGTGGCCGCGCCGGCCACGGTCAAAGTGTTGCCCAGTGCGAGGTTGCCACCGGAGTCAAAACTAGCTACTGTGCCGCTACTAGTTTGCAGATCAAGCAAATCGGCGCCGCTGCCCGGTGTGGCTCCACCCTTGATGACGGCTACCGGAACCGTTGCGCTGGCGATACCCTGGACAAATAAGCTACTCTGCGTGGTGCTTGCACCAGCAATGCTGAGCAGCCCGCTGTTCGTAGTTGTGTTCAACCCTACAAACGAGCCATTGTCGTACAGGCTGGAGTTCCCAATGTGGTTGCCACCGAACGTGTCAAACTTAGCAAGGTAGTACTGGGTACCGGCGCCGGCAATACCTCCGCCCGTACCGGTACAATTAGCCAGAATCCGCAAACAAAATGTGTCACTAGCGCTACCGGGATCTGGCAAGTGGTACGTGGTATTTTGAGCAAGCGTATCTTGGACAATAGTACCCGTAAAACTGCCGCTCTGATAGTAGAGTTGCCCGCTACTGTCAATCCCGCTGAGTGCGGCCGTGCCAGTAGAGTTTTCAAAGCGCAATAGATCAGCTGTTTGGCCACTCAGTGCCCGCAAGGTTGCCGTAACCGACCCAGTGGCCGTGCTCTGGATGTTGAAGTTAGCGTTGCTTTGTAGGCTGGTGCCGTTTTGGACATAGGCGGTACTACCGCTGGCTGCAGCAAAGCCACAAGCGGCACTATTGTCCAAACAGACGGTGCCGCTGGCGTCTGGTAGCGCGATACTATCGGTTGCGGTAGGTGTTGTAAAACTTAATGTGGCCACATTGGCGCCACTTTGGGTCTGCAACTGGGTAGCGCTTTTGGCCTGGAAAGCGTAGGGCACTGCGGTAAGCTTGAGCCGGGGGCTCATCTCGCCGTCCCAGGTCGGTGAGCCAGTGCTGGTACCACCGATATTCATGCTGACGTATAGCTGTTGGTCCCAGCTAATCGTCCCCGGGAAAGCCGTAATCGCGCCGAGGTTAACGGTCAGGTAGCCGTTGGCAATCCGCACACCCTGGGTGGCGCTGTTGAGGTAGTCTTCAGTCCATAACGCCGTTCCACCGCTGGCGGCGTTGTAAAGTTTAAACTCAACATTGTAGTTGCCATCATCAACGATGGCGCCGCTGGGCTGTTCCAAGCGAGCCTGGAAGTTGATCGTATTGCTCGTAACAGCGTGAGCAGTGCGCGGCTGGAGTAGCCCAACCCCGCTAACCAGTAAAAATAGCAGGGTCAGGAGCACACATTTACTTCGGCCGACCCCACGCGTACGCGCGCGCGTACGCGTATAAAAAAATAAAATCACCCTCGAAGCGAAAGGCTTCAGGGTGCCGACAAGCATATAACCGCTGCGAGGTCTTTGTTTGGGCATTT
Organism: uncultured Candidatus Saccharibacteria bacterium; assembly: GCA_964584135.1. Taxonomy (GTDB): domain Bacteria; phylum Patescibacteriota; class Saccharimonadia; order Saccharimonadales; family UBA4665; genus CAZOYN01. The sequence continues at coordinate 16,906 of CAZOYN010000015.1, forward strand.
ATTTTGGAGTTTTTGTATTGGTTTAGGACCAAATTCAGTTTTGGGGAGGTTGCCCAGGCTTTGTGCCTGGACAACCCGTTTGACTTTTTGTTTGGTTTAACCAATGTTTGTTGGTTAGGGTGAATCCTTTGGGGGCTCCGACCCTATGCATCTAGTATCTACTCGTTAACATGAGCATTCAAGATCTTTTTGAATAACTTTTATATGCGTTCTAGAGCCGTTCTCTTAACAGTTTCGCCAGCACTTTTCGTTGTAATTTAATCTAAGAACAGATTTTTGACCTGGCAAGTCTCCTGTAACAAGGACGCTCACCGCAAGCCCCTTATGCTAGAATGTTGTTAGAAAACTAACACTTAAAAAAGTTACCAAAACTTATCCACAAGCGTCATGCGCGAAAAACGCTTAAGAAATCTTTGTAATTTTCAGAACAGTTTGGTGCTGGCGATGGCCACGTACCTTATGAACGCGCTTTTTAGCTTTATAACGGATGGCCGTCACCTTTTCGGCTTGCACATCTTCGGCTACAACCTCGGCTGTCACCTTAGCTTTATCAACCAGCGGAGCTCCTACCTGGGTGGTTTCGCCATCAATCACCAGTAGCGGCTCAAACGTAACACTCTTGCCCGCATCTTTAATCAGCTCTACCTCGAGAGTTTCGCCTTCGGCAACCAGATACTGTTTGCCACCGGTTAAAATAACTGCTTTTTTCATAACGTCAACTGATGATACCAGAAAACCCCGCCCCTGTAAACCCTCTGGCCACCCGTCGCAGCTCCCGCTACAAGTTTTCACAACTTCCTTTTCTTGCCATTGTTTTAAGGCCCCCGTTTAAAGTGACATACTAGTGATGTCACTTAGGCATACTTCGTGTATCACTTTAACTAGCTCGGTTTTTGGGATAAGTAAAAATAGGCTCGCGAAAAGCCCAATCCGTGAAATTAATATAAGAAGTTAATTATTGTGTTTTAGACAAATTGATGACCAGCTCGGCGCCTTCGACTTTGGCAGTTACAGAGAAGCCATCGGCTGATTGGTTGTTTAGCGAAACAGCCAATGTTTCCTGCTTAATGGCATCGGCCAAGGCCGGGTCGTTGAGTACTGCACGCAATTCATTATTAGCTGTTTCGAGTACTAAGTTAATCCGGTCATCGACTTCCAGGCCAGCCTGTTTGCGAGCCTGCTGGACATTGCGCACAATTTCACGCATCAGGCCTTCGCGCTTTAGTTCTGGCGTCAGCTGTAGGTCAATTTGGGCAGCAAAGCTTGCTGCCGATTTGCTAAAGTGCACGGCTTTAACGTTGAGTTCTTCGGCGATTATCTCTATAAATTGGTCATTGTAATCGGGTACCGTAAGACTTTCCGGGGCGTTATATATCTCGACTTTGGCCAGTGGTTGACGAACCTTGATGCCGGCATCGGCCCGTTGGGCCAGGCCAGCCGTAATGGCGTGGCGGGCAGCTTGCATGCCATCAATCACCAGTTCGTTGACGTGCCCCGCCTCTGGCCAATCCAGCAAATGGACTGATTCCCCACCGGTTAATTTTTGGTAAAGTTCCTCGGCCAAAAATGGCGTAAATGGGGCCATGATAAGACTGAGCTGAACCAGCACGTAGTGCAGCGTGCGGTAGGCGGCTGTCTTGTCGGCATCGTTGGCCGTCTTCCAGAAACGCTTGCGCGAGCGGCGGACATACCAGTTAGACGCGTCGTCAATGAATGGTAAAACCGGCTTTAGGGCATTTGGGATATCGTAGCACTGCATGTGGCTGTCAACTTCGGTGTTGAGCTGATGCACACGACTGACAATCCACTGGTCCAAGGGGTTGGCCAAGTCAGCGCCTGGGTCGGCCAGTGAACCGTTCCACTCCCAGCCATCAACGTCAGCGTAGAGCGTAAAGAAATCGTACATATTCCAAACCATGCCGAGTTTGCGAGCCACGTCGGCTACTTCTTTGTCTTGCAGCGATACGTCTTCGGCATTTAACACCGGTGAGCTGAGCAAGAAAAAGCGTAGGGCATCGGCGCTGTACTCATCCATCAGCACGTTCGGGTCAGTGAAATTGCCGTAACTTTTGCTCATCTTGCGACCGTCATTGCCGGCCAGGGTACCGGTGACGATGACATTTTTAAAGGTGTGCTTGGCCCACAAACCGACCGATAAAGCGTGCAGGTAGTAGAACCAGGCCCGCACCTGGCCAACGTATTCGGCAATAAAATCGCCCGGGAAGTTTTGCTCGAACTTTTCGACGTTTTCGAAGGGATAGTGGAATTGGGCGAACGGCATGGAGCCGGCTTCGAACCAGCTATCCATGACTTTGTCGATGCGGTGGTACTCAATGCTGTCAATCGTGAAGGTCACATCATCAATCCAGGGCCGGTGGTAATCTTCCAGTTCCAGCCCTGATAATTCCTTGAGTTCGGCGTAGCTGCCAACGACTTTGACGTGCTCTTTGCCGTCTTTGTCAGTTCCTTTCCAGACCGGCAGGGCCGTGGCCCAGAAGCGGTCGCGGCTGAGGTTCCAG
>CAZOYN010000016.1:0-19248 GCA_964584135.1 uncultured Candidatus Saccharibacteria bacterium
AGCCATAATTTACTCCTTGCATTGGGCCATGAAGCAAGTGGCCCCTGTGCGTAACAGAGAGATTATACACTTTTATAATCCGCGTTTCAAGAGATGGCGTATGTGTTTCTAGACAGTTGGACCTAAAAGCGTACCTTTTGGACGCAAAAAGGTCTAACTAGGCGGCCTCATGGTGGCCAAGCTCTTGGTCTTCCATGACTTCTTCAAATGTAAGTAATGACGGATCAAAAAATGGGTCCTGCGCCAGGCGTAGGGCATTCTGGGTTGCAGTAAGCTCAACTCTGGCGCCCAGTTGAAGTGCTCGGCCCTTAATGCGCTCCCAAATTTGGCTAAAACGATCCCACACCACACCACCATCAGTGATGCGGCCTTCTATTGTTACGACTGACATTTTAGTTCCTTTTGTTTAAAAGCTTATACTTACCGGTATACGCTTAATTTACAACATGTCAAGAGCCTGATGGCCGTACCGATCATACCTGTATGTCTTGCCATTCAGAATTTGTATCATTTCTGTTACAAAATGTATCAAAAGTGATACGAATACTGAGCGTCCCGAATACAGTAGTGCGGTAACATAGCGCCAGACTTACACGCGCTTGACTTGCAGGCTGTCGAGTTCAACCGGTGTTTCGCGGCCAAACATATTGACCAGCACTTTGAGCTTACCTTTTTGAGGGTCGATCTCGTTGATTGAACCATCGAAGCCCTTAAATGGACCGTCGGTAATGTTAACCACGTCGCCTATGTTGTAATCAATCTTGTGCTTGGGTTGCTCGAGGCCCATGCGCTTCTGGATTTTCTCGATTTCGTCTTGCTCAATGGGGGTAGGATCGGTGCCGGAACCCACAAAACCGGTGACCGACGGCGTGTTACGCACGATGTACCAGGCGTCTTCAGACAATTTCATCTGGACCAGGACGTAGCCCTGGAAGATGCGCTTTTCGACCACCCGCCGCTTACCGTTCTTAATTTCAATCATCTTTTCTTTGGGCACCAGTACTTGGAAGATCTTGTCTTTCATGTCCAGGCTGTCGGCGCGTTGGCGGATGCTCTCGGCAACTTTTTCCTCGTAGCCGCTGTAGGTGTGGATAGCATACCACTGCTTGGAAGTGTCGTAGCGTTTACTTGAATTCATGCAATCGGGTCCTTTATTTAAGTAATATGTGCTTAAAGACTTTGTCGAGGCCGTAATCTACCAAGGCGATGGCGGCCCCAAAGACAATGGCAAACGCCAGCACGGCACCGGTAAGTTGGCGGCTTTGCTTGCGGCTTGGCCAGCTGACCAGGCGGAGTTCCTTCCAACTGTTGCGCAAGTAGCGCGGGAATATAATGCGGCCAAGTAGGCGTAGCAGCCGCCAGACCGGCCGGAAAACCGGGCCAAACAGCCCGCCGGTCAGGCTGCGAGCACGGTGTAGGCGCTGGGGTTTGTCGGTTTCCTCGCTGGCTTTAACCGCCCGCTCCCGAAAGGTTTCCGGGTTTTTGACCAGCCGCTTTTTGCGCTTATTTGGTTCGTCTGCCACAATGGCTCCCCTACGAAATAATAAAAAAGCCTACAATAATTTGTAGGCCATTAAGTCAAGTATAGCAGTCGGCGGGCCACAGGGTCAAGCTTTGCTATAGTGTACACATATGCTGCTCGCGCTTATTATTCTGGCTGGGAGTGCCCTGGTTGAGCTATTGGCCTTTACGGCGCCACTCTGGCGGCTCCGCAAAACCCTGGCAACTGTACTCATAGTCGCTAATTCGCTGGCCACTAGCTTTTTACTGACCCAAGTTATGAACCTGTGGTTTGTGTTGTTGGCGGTCTTCGCGGCGTATCGAATTATCAACCTGGCACGGTTGGTCCAAGATAGTATGAACCCGGTTTATTTGCACCGGGTCGCCTGGCTGACCAGTGTCTGGTTGATTGGGTTGCAGTTGGTTGTAACTGTGCTCGGCCGGTTCACGCAGCCCCATGTAGGCACCTACATCGCAGTGGTGGCTGGTCTGGAGCTTTTGGGTGCCGGTTTCGGGTTCTTTACAACGCTGCGCCAGGTAAAAGCCTGCCAGCCCCCAAAATTGGGCGGCATAGCTGACCGTGACCTGCCGCCACTCACCGTTGCCATACCAGCCCGCAACGAAACCGAAGACCTGGAAGCCTGTTTGCGAAGCCTGGCTGCCAGCAGCTATCCCAAATTTGAGGTTTTAGTCCTTGATGACTGCTCGCAAAACAAGCGTACGCCAGAGATAATCCGGGCTTTCGCGCAGGCCGGCGTACGTTTCCTAGCCGGCAAAGCGCCCCCGGGGCAATGGTTGGCAAAAAATTACGCCTACGAGCAGCTGGCCGCGGAAGCCAATGGCTCAGTCATCTTATTTTGTGGCGTTGACGTGCGTTTTGAGCCGGGCAGCCTGCGGGCTATCGTGTCGGCGCTTTTGCACGAGCAAGCTGCCATGATGAGCGTGATGCCGCGCAACCAGCTGTCCGGCGGGGCTGGACTCCAGAAACTAGTCGTTCAGCCCAACCGTTACGCTTGGGAAATGGTTCTGCCCAGACGCTGGCTGAACCGGCCGCCCGTTTTAAGCACCTGTTGGTTGGTTACGAAAGATGCTCTCAAAAGTGCTGGCGGTTTCCGGGCCGTAACCCATAGCAGCTCGCCGGAAAGCTACTTTGCCCGCCACGCCGCCCGTAAAGAAGGTGGTTACAGCTTTATTGTCAGTAATGACTCCATCGGCCTGCACTGTGAAAAAGCTTTCGATGCCCAACGCCAAACCGCTGTACGCACCCGCTATCCACAGCTGCACCGCCGGCCAGAATTGGTGGCCTTACTAACGCTGGCCGAACTCAGCTTGCTCCTACTACCCTTTGTGCTGCTGGTTGTCAGTGCTACCTATCACCAGTGGCCGCTGTTTGGCGCGGCGGCTGTTACGTGTGGGCTCCTGGTAGCGTTTTACACCAAGGTGATGACCTTGACCTACCGGTCGTTTACTTGGCGGAGCCTGTGGTTGCTGCCGCTTGCCGCTGTGTATGACGTCGCGCTGCTCAACTATTCAATGTGGCAGTATGAATTCGGCGAAGTGATCTGGAAGGGCCGGAACGTCTGTATACCGGTTATGCGGGTGACTGCAGGTTTGGAATAAAGATGGTGAAGGTCGAGCCTTTGTTAAGCTCGCTTTGGACATCAATATCGGCATGCAATAAGTTGGCCAGCTTCATGGTGACGTATAAGCCGAGGCCGGTGCCGCTGGCCTGGGCCGTGCGGTAATCCTCAGAGCGGAAGAACTTATCAAACACCCGTTCCTGGTCACTCTTGCTAATGCCAATGCCGCTGTCCGATACAGCAAAACGTACGCCAGTGGTTTCGGCAGTTGCCTCCAGGGTTATGTGGCCCTTCTGCGTGTACTTAATGGAGTTGGTGATAAAGTTCTGGAGCACTTCACGGACATACAATTTGCTCGAATATAATAGCTCTAATTTGGGGTCCAGCTCCAGTTTGAGCATTAAGCCTTTGGCTTCGGCCTGCGGCGTGTAGTTGTTAGCCAGTTCGTTCATCAGGTCATGCACGTTGATCGCCTCAACCTCAACCTGCAGCTTGCCGCGCTCCGCCCGGCTCAGGGTTGCCAGGTCGTTAATCATATCGGCCAAAAACAACACTTGGTTGTGGGCCTCTTTGAGCGCCTGCTTAATGAGCTTCATGTCACCAGATTTATCAGCAATCAGCTGGGCGTTACTGATATTGCCTTCGCTAATGGCAATTGGCGTACGTAGTTCATGGCTGACGACACTAATGAATTCGTCGCGTTCTTCTTCTAAGGACTTTTCCCGGGTAATATCCCGTAGCAATAGCACGTAACCGCGGTGCCCCTTGTTGCCATAGCCAAGGTGGACCGGCGCAATACTTAAAAATAAATTAATAGTGCTGCCGTCGGCATACTTTAGGAGCAGGTCGCGGTTGGTGGTGGGCGCTGTGGTCTCGGTAACCAACTTGGCAATATCAACCGGCTGGTTATTCTTGTCGATGGGCTGGAAAAGCGTACTGAGCGGACTGTTTTGACGGATGGTGTTAACATCAAAAATACTAAGCGCCGCTCCGTTGTACAGTGTAATTTTAGCGTGTTCGTCCACGGCCAGAACGGCGTCAGCCATGCTGTTAACCAGGCTATTGAGCTGTTGCTGCTCGAGCCGGGCATTGCCAACCGTTACTTTTAAAGGCTTAAGCATTAACGCCATGCGGGCATTATGCCACAATTGAGCCGTCGAAACTATGCAGAACGGGTTGGTACTGGCGGATACTACGCCGCAAAGCCTGGGCCTTAGGCAGTACTGCTTCTAGCTCTCGCCAAAAATCCGGGCCATGGCGCAGCACCCGGGTGTGGGTCAGTTCGTGTAAGAGCACATAGTCAATAAGCTCCCACGGCAGCTGCATCAAGAACAAGTTGAGGACAATATTACTTTTTTGGTCGCAGCTGCCCCAGCGGCTTTTAAGACGTTTAATGCTAAGGCTACCGTAGCCAAAGCCATGGGCCGCGGCTAGGCTGGCCAAACGCTCTGGGAGTAATTTTTCGGCTTGCTGCCGCAGGGCCCGGATACTGGCAGTTTGGGCGGCCTTTTGCACCGTATTATGATCTGCTCCCAGACCGGCTGGATAGGTCACAACAATCTGGCTGGGGCGAACGCGCGTACTCGGCTGTAGCACCGCGGCATCGGCCACAAACCACAAGTGGTGGGCCTTACCAACCGGCTGGCCGTGCTCTAGCCGGCTGTCATTGTGGCTATTAGCCTTAATCCACTTCTTACGGGAACGGGCAAAGTTAAGTCCGGCGCTGTACGGCGCCCAGATGGGTATGCTCACGCGCACCTGGCCATTTGGCGCTAGGCTGAGCCGCAAGCTGCGGCTGGCCTTGCGCTTGTAGACAGTGACTGACTGCCCATCATCGAGGGTAAATTCTTTAAAAGCCATCTATTACACGTATTAGCGGATGGAAATGTTGCGCCGCTTCATATCAACCCGTCCCTGGTTTGGCACCAAGTTCACTAAGCCTGGCTTCACAATGCGGGAATTGGTTTCGTCGGTACTCAAAATGCCCATTTCGCGCATTTTGCCAAGTACGGCGCTTTGCTGCATGTTAAAGGAGTGTTTACCGCTGACAACGGCATATTTCTCATTCGGGCCGGGGTTTTGCATATGTCCGACTGTGCTTTCAAAAGTGGTGCGGTCCCAGCTGGCGGCATACTTGTCATCAGTCCGGCGCCGGTCACGCTTTGCGTTGCGGGCAAAGGCGGTGTCGGCATCCATTTGGAACCAGACCAACAAGGCTTGGGCTCGGCACTTAAAGGCTAGGTCGCGTAAGTGATGGCGCTGGCTACTGCGCAAGGCATTAGTGTCGTAGATAACACTCAAGCCGGCGCTCAGGAATTCTGCAGCCATGTAATCCATGAGCTGCGAAACGATGTCATTCTCTTGCTTGTCATAACGGGGCTGTTCAAACAGCTCGCCACGGATGCGGTCGGACTGCAGATGAGCCGCCTGGACATTTTCTGCCAGTTGGCGGGCGAAATAGGTTTTGCCGGCACCGGGGTAGCCATAGAGCAGTAATAAAAACGGTTTAGTAGGATATATCTTCGCCATTCGTGTTTATATGTATAGCAGATTTTAATCTTGCTGAAAAGGGGAACCAGATGACAATCACCGCGTTTTAGCTTATGATATAGCCTGGCTTTATAGGGGAGTAGCTCAGTTGGTAGAGCATCGGTCTCCAAAACCGAGGGCCGCAGGTTCAAGTCCTGTCTCCCCTGCCAAGTTTGAAGTTGTTATACTGATACAGTGCACACAATACAAATAGTGTGCGGCCAAGTAGCAGCTCTACTTGCTGCAATCGCCGTCGTTCCCTATGTTTGGAGCATTCTAAAAGGTCACACCCGGCCTTCACGGGCCAGCTATGCAATCTGGTCGGTTATTCAGACAATTGAACTTGTTAGTTACATAGCTGCTGGCGCTACCACAACCAAGTGGGTACTGTTGGTGCTGGCGATTAACGCCATAGTGATTTTTGGCCTTTCCTTCAAGTACGGCATGGGCGGCCGCAACAAGTTTGACATACCTTGCTTAGTGCTGGCGGGTGGAGCTATCATACTTTGGGTTACAAGCCACAACCCTGCCCTAGCCGTCTACATGAGTATGCTTGCCGGCTTTATCGCTTACCTGCCAACAATTAAGAAGTCCTATCTCTGGCCAGGCAGTGAAAACACACTGTCTTGGGCAATATTTGTTATAGCTGCCATACTCAACGTCTGCGCTCTCACAACCATTCAGCCAGCCATTGCTTTACCGCCGTTATTTGGGCTTGGCCTGTCAATGACGGTCACGGGTTTGCTCGTCTTCCCGCGCCGGAAGTTTAAAAACGTACCACGAAAATATTATGTCAACTCTAATTAATGTTAAATACTTCTTAATTTTGGCGAATTAGATTTGACGGTTTTGGGCAGCCGGTGACATCATAAACCTATGCGTTTGACCGACCAAGAAATCGTAGATGATTTGAAGCACTTTCTTGAAGCTACCGTTTCGCAACAGCTGACAGGTGCTACCGCAAGCTTGCGCAAAGACTTATTCCAAAAAATTGATGACCTCTCGTTGTCAGTTGGCGAGGCGCTGCCCATCAAGGTTTTGACAGGCGCATTTCAAAACTTGAAGCCAAGGCTGCTTAGAGTACGGTCGCCGGGGTATAGTGAGCGGCCTCCGGATGTCGTTCGATAATGCCCTCGACTTTATGAACGAAGCCAGCCACTTGCTGGCTAGCCAGGCCAGTCAAATCAAGCGGGCTGCCAACAGCGTTTAGTAACTTCTCTTTGGTTACCGGTAGACGTTCGTCATTACCCAGGTGGTCAAAGAGATTGTTTTCGGTTGTACCTTGTTCGCGCATTTCCAGAGCTACATCCACAGCATGCTTCTTAACGATGGCGTGGGCTTCCTCGCGGCCCATGCCAGCCTTCACGCAGGCCATGAGCACTTTTGTGGTAGTTAAGAATGGCAGGTAGCGGTGAAGCTCTTTATCAACCATGGCCGGATAGACACCCATTCTGTCAAGGACAGTCATCGTGGTTTGGAATATGCCATCTGCTGTAAAGAATGCATCCGGAAAGATGACACGACGCGCCGCCGAGCAGCTAACGTCGCCTTCATTCCATTGGCGGGTGGCTATCTCACCGGCAATGGTAACGTGTCCGGAGAGCACAGCACTCAGGCTGGCAACGCGTTCTGACTTAGCGGCATTCATTTTGTGGGGCATGGCATTAGAGCCAACCTGACCTTCCTTAAAGCCTTCGGTTGCCAACTCTATGCCGGCCATCAAGCGGAGTGTATTTGAGAAGTTAACCGGCCCAGAAGTGGCCTGCTTAAGTGCTGTCACCACATCAAAATCCATAGAACGCGGATAGACTTGGCCGACGCTCCCAAGTAAGCGCTCAAAGCCGAGAGCCCGAGCAATTCGGGTATCAAGCTCCGCCACCTTACTACTGTCGTCTTCAAACAAATCGAGCATATCTTGCTGGGTGCCAACTGGCCCTTTGATACCACGTAGAGCATAAGCGATTCGCAAATCGTTTATCCTGGTGTAGCCACCTAGCAATTCTTCACCAAAATTGGCGAAACGCTTACCAAGAGTTATGGTTTGGGCGGCGACGTTGTGCGTGCGGCCAGCCATAACCAAGTCCCCGTATTCCAGTGCGCGGGTGGCAAAACGACCCAGCGTGGCGACGATACGACTCCGGATGATGTCAATGCCGCAGAGAATTTGGTATTGTTCAACGTTCTCGGTCAGATCGCGAGAGGTCATGCCCCACTGTATGGCCTGGTGTCCAGCCAAGTCGTTGAACTCTTCGATACGCGAGTTTACATCGTGACCGCTGACTTTTTCGCGTTCGCGAATTGCGTCCAGGTTAATAACACTCTGGACTGCCTCATAATCAGCAATGGTTTGATCGGGAATATCAAGGCCAAGGTCAGCTTGGGCGCGCATAATTTCAATCCATAGGCCACGCTCCATAAAGATTTTAGCTTCATCAGAGAAGTTAGCTACCATTTCAGGGCTAGCGTAGCGGCTCGCCAGTATATTAACCGGCGGCCTAACTTCTCCTGCAAATACAAAATTGGCCATCCCGACCTCCAAATTATTATTTAAATACAATTATAAATGGTATTTCCGGGAGGGTGAGTCTCATCGCTGGCTGCGATGGCTCTGCCCTCCCGGATATTGCGCCTCATGGCGCTGCTGGACCTTGTATGACCTCGATGTCGCGGCCGTGTCCGCAGTAAACGCAAATCACGCTGACAACATATTGACTCAGCAACTCCTCGTCCTCGGGTGTCATATCACCATCAAGTCCTTGGTGGTGATAGTAGCGGATGGTCCGGCTGACGGTTACCGTGAACCTGGTCTTCCCCCCGCAGGCTTTGCAGCGGTAAACTTGGCCGGGTTGGAGCGGTTCCATGGCTAGTGCCCGTAGAAGCCGCGGGCTTCCGCGTCTGGCAGTTGGACCAGCGTGATGCCAGCTGCGGAACAGAGTTCTTGCGTCTCGGCATCCCGGTTCGATCCAGTGGTCGAGAAGATGACTTTGACGCCGGCTTCGATCAGCAGCCTCGGCCCGTCGGCGAACGGGAAGAAACTGTCGGTCACGGCCACTGCACCTTGCAGATTGTGCCCATTTTCGCGAGCCTTTTGGATTGCCAACTTGCAGGTGCCAACCCGGTCTTGCTGTCCGGCACCATTACCCAAGAGCATGTTGTCGGCTACCAGAGTTGTGGTGTTGGAATTGCTAGTGGCACAAACCGCCCAAGCCGTCAGCAAGTCTTGCTGCTGCTGGTCAGTGGGCGGCGGGCCGATGATGTCCGCTTGTGACAGGTCCAGGACATGCGTGTAGTTCGGTTCGGCCAAGAAGCCGCCACGAACGTCCCGGAACAGGGCCGCCCGGTCGAGAGCGTCAGCCGGGTCGATCAACTCAGGATTGACAGCCAAGAAGTATTGGCCGTCTTGGCGTCGCAAGAAGGGATAGGCCGCCTCTTCGATAGCAGGCGCACAAACCCCGTTGAGCAAACGCCGGCCCTGAGTGTTGTAGTGGGCCATTATTTGGGCGATGGCTTCAGTGACGGTGAAGTTCACCATCACTATTGACCCGAAAATGGCCTGGCTGTCCCCGTCGGCCATCTTCTGGAGGGCCTCTTGCCGCGACACCGCCACACCGACACCACAGGCGTTGCCGTGTTTGACAGCCACCGCTACGCTCAGCGGATCATGCACGGCCACAAGGTGACTAACTGTTTGTAGCAGCCGGTCAACGTCCGTCCAGTTGACGAAACTGGGTTCGCGGCCGTCCACCACCCGGAAGCGTGGTACGGCTAGCGGGTCAGTATTGCCCAGCGTTTTGTACAGCGCTGCCGGTGACTGCCAACGGTTTTCACCGTAAGCGCAGTCCTGGACTTTGCTTCCCAGCAGGCCTTTGTACTGGCCGCCGCTCAGCCACTCCAAGATGGCTTGGTCGTAGGCGGCGGTGTGGGCGAAAGCCTTGACAGCCAACTCCTTGCGCGTTTCGTTCGACAGGGAGCCCTGATCCTCGAGTTCGTTGACCACCCGGTCGTAGTCGTCTGGATCAACGACAATGCCGACGTACTTGTGGTTCTTGGCCGCGCCGCGAACCATGGTCGGGCCGCCGACGTCGATCTGCTCGATGCACTCGTCGTCAGTAGCGTCGGAGGCGACCGCCGCCTGGAACGGGTAGAGGTTGACCACTACCAGATCAAACGGCGTGATGCCATGCTGCAGCATCTCGTCCCTGTCCGACGGTTCGCCTGGCCGGCCGAGGATGGCACCGTGCACTTTGGGGTGCAAGGTGACCACACGGTGTCCCAGGATGGCGGGGTAGCCCGTCAGTTCTTCCGTGCTGACGACCTCTAGGCCAGCCTCGCGGAGCCTCTGGGCTGTACGGCCTGACGCAACCAGCTCGAAGTCCAGTTTCACCAGCCTTTCGGCCAGCTCGGCTATGCCGGTCTTGTAATAGACCGACAGTAATGCCCGTCTTTTGGTCATTTTAAGGTCCTTCCACCCTCGAGCATTGGACTGTCCAATGTCTGACACCTATTGTCTCAGGTAGTGGCAACGGTCGCAATACTATTGAAATGTTGTTGTGAAAAAGTATTGACTTAAGAGGTGGCTATGATACAATTCAGGTGTAAAACGCTTGTGCTATAGAGGTCGAACCCCTATAATGAGCATAAGAAAAATCAAATAGTGAAAGTTTAAAAACGAGGGTAATGAAAATACTGATGCTTGGGTGGGAGTTACCTCCCCACAACAGCGGCGGGCTGGGGATTGCGTGCTACCAGCTCTGCAAAGCCCTCGCCAAAAAAGACCTCGACATTGAATTCATCCTGCCGTACCAAGCCGAACATGGTATAGATTTTATGGATATTACCGCTGCCCATCCCCAAGGCGTCGCCCAGGTGTTACAATCGGGTATTGCTTACGACAGTTACAAGTACGTCATGGATGACGGTTCTGAGGAGTGGTTGGACATTTACGACCAGCAACAACTGTACGAACATGCCGTGGCCCAAATTGTTGAAGAGAAACAGTTTGATATCGTCCATGCCCATGACTGGCTCACTTTTCGAGCCGCGCTCCGCGTCAAAGAGATGAAGCGCTGCCCGATTATACTGCATGTTCACTCGGTGGAAGCTGACCGGGCTGGTAACAAGCACGGTAACCCCCTGGTGCGTGAGATTGAAGGCTTGTCGCTGCATATGGCCGACCGGGTCATAGCCGTCAGCGAGCACACTAAAAAGGCCATTATCCGCGAGTACGGCGTTCCGGCCGATAAGATAGAGGTTGTGCACAACAGTATCGAGCCGGGCGACTTGGTACCGCTGGATAGCAACAATGCCTACCACTACCTGGAGTTCATGAAGCAACTCGGTTACCGAGTGGTAGTTAATGTTGGCCGGCTGACCATCCAAAAAGGCCTGCCGAACCTGCTACGGGCTGCCCAAAAAGTGGTGGCCGTGGCGCCTAAAACCTTGTTCTTGATCGTCGGTAGCGGTGAACAGTACTACGAACTCATCGAAGAGGCCGCTGAGCTGGGTATCGGCGCCAATGTTTTCTTTACCGATTTCCAGCGCGGCAAAAACTGGCGCGACGCCTTTGCGGTCGGCGATTTGTTCGTGATGCCGTCTGTTTCCGAACCGTTTGGCCTGACACCCCTGGAGGCCATTGGCTATGGCACGCCGGCGCTGGTGACCAAACAATCGGGTATCAGCGAAGTGCTCAAGAACTGCCTCAAGGTCGATTTTTGGGACATTGATGAGATGGCCAACAAAATAGCCGCGGTCGTGCAAAACGACCCCTTACGTGACGAGTTGCTGGCCAACGCCTATCGCGAGTACGAGCGTTTTTCATGGGACAGCGTGAGTGAAAAAGTCATGCGGGTATATGAAACCCATCTGGCTGGAGCTGCCGCATGAAAAAAGCCATTGTGCTCTACCTCCACGTGCATCAGCCCTACCGCGTCCGGCACTACACCGTCTTCGACAGCGGCGTCAAGCATGATTACTTCGACGCCGAATTTGAAGACCAGACCAGCAATGAGCGCATCCTCAAAAAAGTGGCCGAAAAATCATACTTGCCCACTAACACCCGCTTACTCAAGCTGCTCGAGGAAAATCCCGAATTTAAACTCAGCCTGTCCATTACCGGTACGGTTATTGAGCAGCTGGAAAAATGGTCGCCAGACGCCTTGCAATCATTTAAGGATCTCTGCGCGACTGGCCGCGTAGAGATCGTAGCTGAAACCTACCACCATAGCCTGGCCTTTTTCTACTCCCGGGCGGAGTTTGAGATGCAAGTCGACATGCACAAGCGCAAAGTGCAAGAAGTTTTTGGCCAAACGCCTCAGGTTTTCCGCAACACCGAGCTGAGCTACAACAACGAAGTTGCCCAGTGGGCCGACCGGGCTGGCTTTAAAGGCATCCTGGCCGAGGGCTGGGACCCAATCCTGGACTGGCGTAGCCCGGACTTTGTCTACCGGCCAATTTACACCGACAACATCCGCCTCCTAATGAAAAACTACAAGCTAAGCGACGACATCGCCTTCCGCTTTGGCGATAAGGCTTGGGTCGAGCATCCCTTAACGGCTGACAAATTCTGGCACTGTCTGTGCTAAAACAACAACGCCACCAACTTTAACCTGTTTATGGACTACGAGACCTTTGGCGAACATCAGTGGGACCACACCGGCATCTTTGACTTTCTGGACCACCTACCCAAAGAGTGGCTGAGGAGCGAAGACCACACCTTTATGACTGTCAGTGAAGTAATTGACAGTTTTGAGCCAGCTGACCAAATAGACGTGCCCAACACCATCACTTGGGCCGATACCGAGCGCGATTTATCAGCCTGGCTGGGCAACGCCATGCAAACCGCTTCCATCCGCTCCCTTTACGACCTCCAAGACCAGATCATTGGCACGGGCGACTTTGCCCTAATTGATGACTGGCGGCGGTTGCAAACCTCCGACCACTTTTACTACATGTGTACTAAGTGGTTTAACGATGGCGACATCCACGCCTACTTTAGTCCCTACGATACGCCGTACGAAGCCTACATCAACTTTATGAACGCCTATCACGACCTCAAGTTCCGGCTAGCCGAAAAGGGCGTCGCTGTATAATGGTAGCCAGTAAGGGTGGGCAATGGGTAGACATGTAGTTTTAAGCAACGGCCAGATGTTCGTCGGCTTAGACGAAAGCGGCTTAGTGCATGACTTTTACTACCCCTATGTTGGCCTCGAAAACCTGACAAATGCCCGTTCTAGCCAACACAAAATTGGCGTCTGGGTTGATGGCCAATTCCGCTGGACCGACGACGGCACCTGGGAAACCCAGGTCGATTTTGAGATTGACGCCCTGATCAGCAATATCAAGCTGCATAACCGCGACCTGGAGCTAACCATCCAATTACAAGATTTTATTGACCATGAATTCAACGCCTTAATCCGACACATTACGGTCACCAACGAAGCCAGTGCTGAACGCGATATCCGCCTGTTCATGCACCAGGTCTTCCAGATCTCGCGGGCCGGGCGGGCCGACACCGCGTTGTACGTGCCCGATGACCACTACATCCTTGACTACAAAGGCCGCTACTGCTTGGTGATTGCCGGTAAGTATGGTGAGGGTGGCCCGTTCGACCAGTACGCCGTTGGCAGCTATAACATCGACGACCGGGTCGGGACCTTTTTAGACGCTGAAGATGGTGAATTATCCGGCAATGCCGTGGAACATGGCGGCGTCGATAGCGTCATTCGTTTTCAAAAACGGATCCGCGGCGGCCAGTCAGAGACCATTGATTACTGGGTGATTGCTGCCAGTAGCCAAAGCGACGCCCAAAACATTCACATTGGCTTTAAGCACCAGCCCATGGAAGAGCGCCTGCGCCACATTCGCCAGTACTGGCAGGAATGGTTAATCGGCGGTGACGTTGAAATCCCTGAGTTGCATCGCCGCAGCCTGATGCACAGCTTGTTAATTATCAAAGCCCACTGTGACGAACGCGGCTCCGTGCTAGCCAGTGGTGATTCCAGCATTTTTAACTATAGCCGGGACTACTACTGTTATTGCTGGCCGCGGGATGCCGTGTACGCGCTCTGGCCCCTCGTTCGCTTAGGCCACTTTGAAGAAACGAAGCTCTTCTTGGAATTTGCCCGCGACACCATGCACAAAGACGGCTACTTGATGCATAAATACCAGCCCGACCGCGCCGTGGGCAGTACCTGGCACCCGTTAATCCACGGTCGCAACAAAGAGCTGGCCATCCAGGAAGACGAAACAGCCAGCGTTATCTTCCTGATTGGCGAATACTATGAAGCCAGCCAGGACAGGGTGTTTGTAGAAAACCTCTACCATAGCTTCGTGGTACCTTGTGCGGCCTTTATGACGCAATATATCGATGAGCAAACCGGACTGCCGCACGCCAGCTACGACCTCTGGGAAGAAAAATTTTTGACAACCACTTATACCGTTTGCACGGTCATTGCCGGGCTCGAAACGGCGGCCAAGCTGGCTAAGTTAGTTGAGGTGCCCGATGATGCTATCCGCTGGCAGCGGGTAGCAGACAGTATCCGCGGCAACCTCGACAAACTCTACCATCCGGCTGGCTACTTCCGTAAGGGCTACCTCCTGCAAGACAATGGCGAGCTACAATATGATGATACGCTCGACATTTCCAGCCTCTACGGGCCATACATGTTCGCCCAGTTGCCGCTGGACGACCAGCGGATGCTCAGCACCGCCAAGCTGGTTGAACAAAAAATCCTGAACACCTCGCCAATTGGCGGCGTACTGCGCTACGAAAACGACAATTACTTCTTAACCAAGCACGACTACAAGGGCAACCCCTGGCTTGTCAGCACCCTATGGTTAGCCCAGTACTATGCCACTACTAACCAAATAGATAAAGCACGGCCATTGCTGGAATGGGCCCTAGCGCGGGAACTGCCCAGCGGGGCGCTCAGTGAGCAGTTTGACCCCGAAACTGGCACGCCGCTCGGCGTAACGCCTTTAGTATGGAGCCACGCCGAAATCGTTAACACGCTGCTCGACTTAAGTAAAAGCTTATAAATTAGCGCGTCGTGCTGGAAGCACGCTATCTTGTCTTGCCGAAGGCGCGCTATCGCTTAGGGGCTTCGTTGCGGCCAAGGTTCTTTTTGGTTTCAGTAAAGACAACGTGCTTGCGGAGCTTGGGGCTGTATTTACGAAGGCTGAGCTTGTCGGGCGTGTTCATGGTGTTTTTAGTCGTGTAATACAAACGTTCGCCGCTCTCTTCCGAGACCATGCCAATAATCTTTCGCTTATCACCTTTTTTCGCCATAATTAGCAATAGTTTAACAGATGGGCAACAGATTGTAAACCGGCGTTTACAAAAATACCAGCTGATCAGGCTGGTATTTTGTTTTTTTCTCTTGCAAGAAAAACGACTTGGAAAGTGTAATTCTTTTGGTTTTACGCTTTCTAGTGCTTATGCTAATTCACTGTACTAACTTTGTCAACACTTTGTTGTCTGTTTATCTACAATGCTGGAGCCACCTTCGGGATTTGAACCCGAGACCCCCTCCTTACCATGGAGGTGCTCTACCCCTGAGCTAAGGTGGCGCGGCCTTTACCCGACTATTCTACAGGCTCTACTGGGGTAAATCAAACTCGGCGCCCTTATGCTACAATCAGCTAATACAAAAAGCGTGGAGGGGTCGTGTTATCGCCGGAAAAACAGGCATTCTTTGAAGAAATGGAAGCTAGCCACCTAGCTCTGACTTTTGACGACGTCCGCATGCGTACCCGAGCTGGCATCCAGCCGCTACCAGATGATATAGATGTGCAGAGCAAAATATCAGCCAACGTCGAGCTGAAGGTTCCTTTTGTAAGTGCCGCTATGGACACCGTTACCACCGCGGATATGGCGATTGCTATGGCCAAATTTGGCGGGCTGGGGGTGATTCATGCCGCCATGCCCATCAATGACCAATACCGTGAGGCCCGGCGCGTTAAGAAAGCAATCAACGGCCTCATTGAGAGTCCAGTGACTGTTAAGGATACGGATACACTAGATAAATTTTAAAGATGTGCGACAAAAAGCGTTTCGATTTCAGGACATTTCCTGTTATTGACAGCGACGGTAAATTCGCGGGCATCATTACCGGTGATGATTTCAAATATCCTGATAGCCTGTCTGCAACGGTTGCCGAGGCAATGACGCCAGCCAAGAAAGTAAAAAGCGCTCCGATAGGCACACCCTTGCAGATTGCATACACAAGAATGCAGCGGCACAAAGTTAATACGTTGCCACTACTTAATGAGGACGGTACTGTAGCTGGCCTATATCTCTTTTCAGATGTCAGCCGCCTTACTCGGGATGCCGTCCAATATAATGTTGACACTAACGGCCAGCTGCGGGTTGGCGCGGCGGTGTCGACGGGTAAAGATGCTTTGAGACGGGTCACCAAACTCAGCAAGTATGTGGACGTTATATTTATTGACAGCGCCGACGGTGATTCTTATTATGCACTGGAAACGCTCAGGAGGATTAAAGACAGATTCCCGGAACTTGATGTCGTTGCTGGCAACGTCTCTGATGGTGCATCGGCCAGATTGCTAGCGGAGGCTGGAGCTGACGGCATAAAAGTCGGCCAGGGGCCCGGCTCAATCTGCTCAACAAGGCGTGAAATGGGCATTGGCATGCCCCAGGTAACGGCGGTTTATGACTGTATTCGGGCGCTTGGGCAAGACTTTGGCCACATTCCCGTTTGTGCCGATGGCGGCATACGTGAGCACGGTGATATTTCCATTGCTTTTGCAGCCGGCGCCCACTCGGTGATGATGGGCAAGCTGCTAGCCGGGACAACTGAGGCTCCCGGTGAGGTCATAATTCGCCGCGACGGCACAAGGGTTAAGGCGTACCGCGGCATGGGTTCGCTCAGTGCCCTTGAACAAAACGAGGCATCAAGGCTGCGGTATGCCTCAGGACAAACCGGGGCGTTATTCGTACCCGAAGGCGTTGAAGGCTACGTACCTTATGAAGGACATGTACGCGAAACGTTGGAACTTTGCCTTGCCGCCCTCCGAAAGTCGATGCGCTACGTCAAAGCGCCCAACTTAACCGACCACCGCGAGAACACCCGTCTCGTGCGTATAACTGGCGCTGGATTGGTTGAATCGCACCCGCACGATATTGAAATTATGTAAAAATTAGGCGCTCAGGCGAGTATGAGCGACGAAGTAGTAGACTATGGCAATAACGGGGTGCAACAAAAACATGCCAACCACCCAAATCAACTTTTCGTTGTCATTCAGTTTGGGATTTTTGAGTACGTCCAGGAACATGAAGACCTCAAATGCCAAAACGGCCAGGATGACCAGCGGAAGAAGTAGAAACAACAAAGCAAAACCAGTCATAGTGTTATCTTAGCTCGCGCTTCTAACAAAGTCTATAGGTCCAGCTAAGCGATATTCCGAATAGGTTATATTATAACTTATATGGAATATCTCTTAGCTGATACCCAGCTTACAAAGGATAGTAAGAAAGTTAGCCTAGTAGTACTTTCTTGGCGCTCGGGTCGCTCGGCGCCTTAACGGTGAGCCCAGCTGCGTCTTCCAAAACATGGACAACTGTATTATTTGTTATGCCCGGCTTAATGACTATATATTCTCCGGTTTTTAGGGTTATTTCTTCATTGTTAATAACAGCCCTTATTTTACCCTTAAGAATAAATGTGCACTCTATTATCGAGGACTTTTTCATTGGATGGTCTGTAGGGCCAGCGCTGTACTCCCAGTATTTAATTTCTACTGCATCATTTTTACGAGGCGGCTCGTCTTTGAACTTGCCCACAATCCACCCGCGATTTGGATCGTTGAGGCTGTCATTCTTATAATCTCCGATATAATATGGTCTGCTCATAGTCTTATGGTTTGGTGTACTATTCTTCTCAAAGTTAGGACTTCGCTAACTTGTCAAACATCGCCGTTTTCTTGGATCTTCTTGTCTTCGTAAGGAGCGATAAAGCGCCGGTACCATTCTTGCTGCAGGGCGGCCAGCACACCCATTGACCGATTATAGGTAAAATAATTACCCTTATCGTAGAGCGCTTTCAGCAATTTTGTGACCGCGTAGTTAACACCGCCATCTTGCTTTTCAAGTGGCAGACTGAGAAGCTGTTTAACCAACGGTTCGATTAATTTGTCTAGTTCCGGGCGGTGTTCAGGCTTTATGTAAGGCATACCTCAAGTATAGCAGCAATTATGTTCAATAATGGTACATGCTATCCCACACTCCAGGGCTGAGTAAAGTCTCCGATATATACAGATGGTCCACCGAATTGATCTGCGGTAATGTCTAAAATGCGTACGTCCACAAGCAAGAAAGTATGCGGCTTGCCATAATAGCGGCCTTTTACGACCTCTCCAATGCCTAAGACGTGTCTCAAGTAAACGCTTGCAAGTCCACAGTTACCTTTAGGGAATAGTCTGGCTGCACGATCTAAGAAACCATCAATGTCTTCAATTTCTCGATTGTAATCCAGATACAGTCTTCTTAATAACTGCCGAGATACAGCGCCGACTTCAAAGTCATCTCGTGCTCGTTGAGCTAAAAATTTTAGGCCTTCTAACGTAATCATCATTTAAAATTTGCATTTATATATTAAGTTTTAAGAACCGTTTCTTAACTCAAGTATCATCTTGGCTATTGCTTGGTCTTCTTCACTTAGGACAACGTAATTATCGGCGTTAAAGGGCGGGGTGTTAACTACAGCAAGTATTAATTCATCGTCAGGCAAGGTGCAGTGCATAGTATCCGCCGGCGTAACGACATAATCGCCCTTAGCTAAATTATAGATTTCATTACCAACTGCAATTCTACCGGCTCCCTGTATCACAAAATATATTTCAGTCTCACCGTTGATATGCTTATGTGGCTCAGAAACGTCCAGCTCTCGCATATCGGCAATGGCAAAACTCTCGTCAGGCCGTTCGATGGGGTTAGGTAACTCATAGATCAACCCACAGCCTCCCTCTTTTGGTTCAACACCGTCTACCAGTACTTGCCAATCCTCAGCAGTATCTAAATAGGCCTTCCAAGCACCTACTACTTCTTGCATTTCAGCCATTAGTTCTCCATCTCTTTCTTAATACGCTTATCAAGTTCATCCATTGTCTTTTGGAACTCGCTTGCTAAGTCAATCTTGTACTTACTCGCCAAGACCAGTATTGACCACAAGCAGTCTGAAAGTTCGTGTGCTAGCTTAGCGTCAACCTCGTCCATAGCCCGTAAGCCACTCTTTGCCATAATAATCTTTGAAAGGTCGCCAACATCACCCACGAAGCCAGCCATCAACTGCTGTTCGTTCCAGACTACTCCACGCTTTGATTGGTTCAGCCAATCATATTTAGCCCGTATTTCAATAGCCCGATTCATTAAGTCTTCAAACTTCATACACCCATTTTATAGCCTAATGAGCAATTACATACAATTATCTTTAACTCAGCACACTCATCTGTAGAGCAGAAAAGATACTTCCTGGACTTCGTATTTCAGAATATGGTTTTGGAAGATAAAAGGCTGATATTACCCCTTAAGTAACCCTTTGGAGTAGCCGAAATGTCGAAAAAAGGTGATTGGTGCAGGGAGAGGGATTTGAACCCCCG
Source organism: uncultured Candidatus Saccharibacteria bacterium (assembly GCA_964584135.1). Taxonomy (GTDB): domain Bacteria; phylum Patescibacteriota; class Saccharimonadia; order Saccharimonadales; family UBA4665; genus CAZOYN01. The sequence continues at coordinate 19,224 of CAZOYN010000016.1, forward strand.
AAGGCGAAGCCAGCTGATTTACAGT
>CAZOYN010000017.1:0-18635 GCA_964584135.1 uncultured Candidatus Saccharibacteria bacterium
CTGGCAATCCGCGGCAGTGCGGTAGACACAATGGTCTGGTCCAGCGCCGCCAAGAGCATCGCCAGCATCAGCGACGTGACAATGACCATAATTTCAGCGTGCGAGCGCTCGCCGCTTTGCGTGACCATATCTGACATTACTTACTATTATAACTGGTCAGTAGCTAGCTTTTCCAACTGGCTTGTGACTGCTTTGGTGAAACCTATCTTGGGCAGAAAGCCGAGGGCTTTGTATAGTTCGGTTGAGACTTCATGTTCCGTCGCCGCTTTTGCACCAGAGTTAATCAAAATTTCAGAAATGTCTCTTGCTCGGGCTTTGGTAATTTTGGGATTGCCCAGATTTTCCTGAATAATTTTTTGATCGGAAGAGCTGGCCAGTTCGAGACCATAGCTAATCAGCAGGGTGTGCTTGCCTTCGCGCAAATCACTGACTGCATCACTGCTGAACATGCCATCAAGATCGTTCTTTAGTTGGAAAGCGATGCCCAGATGGCTGGCGAATGATTCAATTGCCGCTAGTTGCTGGTTGCTGGCACCGGCCAGCAGGGCACCGATCTGGAGCGGGGTTTGGAAGCTATAGATGGCAGTTTTGTAGTGGGCAATATTGCGTAGTTGCTGTTTATCAAGGGCTTTATCTTTAAAGATTGCGGCCACATCTATAATTTGGCCACCGACAGTTTCAAACAAAGTGGCCTGTAAAAGTTTGGCTGCTTTTTGTAGCAGGTCTGGAGTAAAATGAGCGTTCAATAGTGACTCGTTGGCCAGGCTATAACAGATGTCGCCGGCCAGCATTGCCCAGCTATCGGCAAAGTGGCGAGGATCAGCTGCCGACATTATTTTGCTGAACTTTTCTTGGAAATGGCCACTGACATTTGGCCCGTCGTAGCGCTGTTGGTCGCGGTCAATAATGTCGTCGTGCATCAGTAAAAAGGCGTGGAATAATTCCTGACTTACGGCGGCCGGCATAATTGCTGCCTGGTCTTGGCCGCCACAGCCTTCATAAGCCAGTAAGGTCAGGATTGGCCGCAGGCGTTTGCCGCCGCGCATCAGTAAGGTCTTAGTGGCCTGTAGCAATTCAGCGTAATCTGGATTAATCTCCTGTGCATCCCTTAACTTTTCATTAAGTAATTGCTCCAGCGCCTGATTAATTTCGGCTTTTTTGTTCATCATAGGGCGACGCTGAAACTGGTAATAAATTTCTGGGTTTCGCCGCGCTCATGTAGCGCTTGTTCAGTGACCCGTTCGAGCTGCACTAGCCAGCTCTCGTATATGGAGTTGTCTTTGAACGGACAGGCTATCAAGGCTTGGCGGGCGCGCTGGATATGTTCGTCAATCAGGCCGGCGACTTCATCCAGTACGGTGTTCCAAAACAGCTGGCGCAGGCCCGGCATGACCTGGCTGAGTTTTAACCGGCGGTAGGTGCCGTGGGCTTCGAGTAGTAGCGTTACGACAGCAGTCAGGTGGCCGCGCTCTAAGTCGACCTCCCAATCATGGGCGTCGTCGTTAAGTTGGCGGGCAATCAGGTAGTGCCTGAAAAATGATTGTAAGGCTTGTTGCTCAGGGCTGCCAAGCTCATGCCCATAAGCTAGCAATACTCCATGCGCTGCCAAGGAGTGCCCCAATGAGCGCTCAGCCAGCTGATTATGGGTACCGTAGTCAGGCAGACGGTTGATATATAGTATATCGTCAGTGCGATTTGCGCGGCCATTGAGCACTTCCCAAGTGTTAGCTCCATCGACAATCGTTAAAATTTGATTAACTAGCTGAAAGAAATCCTCCCGGCCAGGCAGGCTCGATTGGAACTGTTGCAAGGTCTGCCGCAGCGCCACGTTAGCCACTCCTAATAATTCTTTTTTGGCTTCGTCATCCCAAATGTCATCATAGATTGTATAAGCTACCCAGCCATGCAAGCTCGCAAGATTCAGTGCGGTCAAAGTCTTAGGAATCAATGATTTGCCACAAGCTAAAGCGGTGAGTGTTGCCAGGCCACTAACTTGCTGGTCAGTGTCTTGAGCGATCAATTGGTGGGCAAAGCGACGATAACGTCGGCGCAAATCGGGTTGGGTAATCGCCCGGCTGAGTCGGTTAACCAGGCGTTCAATGTTTATTGGTTCCGCGGAGCGATTACTCATGACGGACGGTAACTGGTCCACAATCAAAGCTTCGAGCGCAAAAGCGGTGGTTAAAGCGGCTGATCCGGCATATTGTTTTATGCCATGTATAGTCGGGTCTAGGTACAGGTCTGAGGCAGGCCAATGGTCACCGGCTGCTAACGACTTAAGTCGTTCCGCTGCTCGGCTAATCATTGTTCTTGGAGCCTGCAAATGTCGTGCGGCCGTTAGTAGCATCGCCAAATGCAAGGCATTCTTGTTTTGGAGGGCAGTTTGTAGCCCTTGGTTAACGAGTTTCTGCATCTGCTTATAGGCGCTACCCCTATACCAGCGGGCTAAGAAATACAGCGTTGGCACCTGGCTCACATAATACGACGATTGCAGCTCCCCGGAAGCTAACCGTTTGGCAAAATATTGCTCCAAACCCGGTAAGGTAACCTGTTGCAAGGCCAGTAGGTAGCCAATATTGGCATTGACTGCCGGATCAATGTCGTACCACTCAGGCAAGGCCTGCCGATCGATCAGCCAGGTGCCGTATGGCCCACCGGGCGCTGACTCAACCAGGGATAAATGTTGGGCTAGATAACCTAACACCTGACCATCAATTAACCGCGCGTCAAAATGCTGCAAACCAACGAGCGCGCAAGTCGTATCGTCGAGGTCGTCAGGATAAGGATATTGTTCTGCGGCTTCGCTACCCAGCTGCCAGTAATTCCAAGACCAGCTTTCACTGCGCTGCCGCAACAAAAAGTCGGCCATTTGCTTGCGCAGTCTGGCTGTGCCGGGCACATTATGGAGACACTCCAATATCAGCGAGGTCAAAAACACCGTTTGTTTAGAGCCATCGTAAATAAAGCTGCCGTTTGCCAGTTGCTGTTCTTCTAAATAAGAGGTGTAAGGTTCTAGCTTCATGGGCGAGGCAGTTTAAAGCTGACCGTAAAACGCGTACCTTCGGTGGGTGAGCTGCTGACACTGATCTGCCCGTGGAAGTCCTGTTCGGCGAATTGTTTAACCATCGCCAGGCCAATGACTAAGCCACGTTTGTTGCTGGTTTTGGTGATATAGAATGGCTCAAACACCTGGGATAGCTGATCGCCAGCGATGCCCTTCCCCCAATCTATGACATGAAGCTCCAGCCACTGGCCCCGAGCCTCAACGCTGACCAGTACCAGCCGGGGTTTTGCCGAACGGACTTTGTCTGGGTAGGCGTCAAAACCATTAACGACCAAGTTGGTTACTATCTGGCTGAACTTGATTGGGTCACCATATAGCTTGTGGCTATCGCCTTTCTTAATAAGCATTTTGATCTGGCGCTTGTCAGCCAAAGGTTGTAGTACCTGCTTAACTTGGTTCAGTTCACTGCTGACGCTAAACGTTGTTACGCGGCTACGGTGCTGCAGTTGTTTGCGGGCAGCGCCGAGGTATCGTTCCAACTGTTGGAGGCTTTGCCGGGCTTGTAAAACCAGCCGTGACTGGCGGCCGTCGAATTGCTGCAGGTTCAGCGAAACGGCAGTCAGCGGATTGGCAATTTCGTGCAGCAAGTTGGCGTTTACCCGGCCAAATTCAGCAAAGCGCTGCAATTCCATCGTCCTGAGTAATTGGGCCGTCTTTAACTCGCGGGTCCGGGCCTGGACCTTAACTTCCAGGCTGTCCCGTTCCAGTGCCAGGGCGGCCTCAGAGCTATGTGCCCGGTACAATGAGCGGTCGATCTCGCGGTTTGCCAGCCAGGATACCAAGCCGATAACCCCAAAAATCGCGGTGTAACCAACAATATCACTAAAAACCAGCGGTTGGTCGAGCCAATCAGTACGGGGGTGCAAGCGTCCCGAAACTTGGGCCCAGCTCACGAGCATCAGCACCAACACGGCTAGGGCACTAAATAGTAATGCCGCCCGGGCGGTTAACAGTACCCCGGACACGACTATCATAAAGCCATACGCCAGTTCGGCCATTGGTAGCTCAAAGCTCCACTGCAAGACAAGGGCCAGCGCTAAGGCGCCAACGCAAACCAGCAGGATATAGCTAATAACATGGTGCCAACCGGCCCGCGATAATCTCCAAAAGGCGGCAATAATCAGCGAGAAGCTGCCGACCTCTACTATAGAAGAGCGGCCGTTCACAACTTGACCTACCAGCAGGTCAATGACAATGGCCACTACCGATATGCAGGAAATAATGAACAGACCCGAGAGCAGGACATTAAGAATAAACTCCCGGCGCTGTTGGTCCGGATCGCTGCTGCGTGGCTGGAGGAAGGTCTGGTAGAGGTGGTTTCTCATGGGTGTAGTTTTGGGGGGAGCCATACGTGCATGGCTCCCGGACTGCCTAGTCTACTGTTGCCCAAGGCAGGAACTTGCTGGCGCTGTTGGCCGCCGTGGCTGCCAGCGTTTGCGGGTTGCGCACTGACGGGTCGGTCAGCACTTCTTGTAGCAGCGTGTTCATCGTATTACCTCCTTTCGTTTGGTTGCTACTGGCCGTGTCGACTCCAGTTTGTAGCCAATGCCATGGACCGTTTTAATCAACGGCGTATCAAAAGGACGGTCAATTTTGTCGCGCAGATATTTAATATGTACATCAATGGTATTCGCCCACAGGTCGACGTTGCTGGACCAAGCGTAGGTGGCCAGGGTGTCGCGAGTGACGACGGTGCCAGCCCGCTGCATAAGGCATTCCAGCAAGCTAAACTCTTTGCGCCGGAGTCTGATTGGCCGGCCAGCGCGGTGCACCCGCTGCGTAGGGCCATCAAGTGTTAGATCAGCAACCGTTAGACGATGGACCGGCTTGCCCGGGTTATTACTGCGCCGCTGTAGGCTGCGAAGGCGGGCTTTAAGTTCGCCCAGGCTGAAAGGTTTGGTCAGGTAATCGTCAGCCCCGGCATCCAGCAATTTTATTTTACTCATCACCTTGGTTTCGCCAGTCAGGATAATGACTGGTACGACACAGCCCTGCTGACGCAATTGCTGGCAAACGCTGAGCCCGGGCATGTCTGGCAGGTTCAAGTCAAGCAAGATGGCTGTGTAAGCCGATGTGGCGGCCTTCGTCAGGCCGGCCTCACCGGTGGTTACTACATCAACAACGTAGCTGCTAACCAGTGCCTGACTCAACGGCAGGGCAATGGCGGGGTCATCTTCAATCAGTAATAATTTCATGTATTTCCTTTACACTCTATTATTACTGACAAAAATTAAATAATTATTAATTTTTTTGATTTTCTTGGAATAACAGGGGTGGTTTTTATGTTTTGGCCAGTTCGTACAGGTCCGGCCACATACCTTCCACCATGTCTTCGCCCAAAACTTTAATCAAGCCCGGCAGGTCATGGATGATAAAGTGGCGGTCGCTGTCGTAGCTCACCAGGCCCTTGTGGTGCAGCCGGCTAATCATCCGGGAGGCTGTCTCGCGGGTTAGGCCAACAGAGGAAGCCAGGTCTTCCTGGGTAATCGGAAAGTTTATTCTGATCGTTTTACCTTCTACTTTGCCGAAGCGGCTGGTCAACGACAACAGGCGGCAGACCACTTTTTCGTATGCGTCGGAGTAGAGGAGGTTGTCGATACGGCCGGCATGTAAATGGAACAGCTCGGTGACTTTTTCCAGGAGGTGGAAAGCGGCGTCGGCGTGGGTTTGCACGAAGGCTAAAAATTCATCTTTGGGGACGACCCAAACAGTGGTTGTTTCCAGCGCTTGGTAAAACACGTTGCGCACCGCGTTGCGGAAAGCCCAAATCACCGGGAAAATATCGCCGGCGCCATAAAACAAGTGGGTGTGCTCGTTAGCGGTGCGGGATAAGGAGTACACCTTGATAAAACCGGTTTCTATAAAGTACACGCCCCGTGGTTCATCACGGGCGCGTAGTATCATTTCACCCTTGTCGTAGACGAGCTTTTGGCCAGCCTTGAAGAGCTTTTCAAACTCTTCAAATTGTACTTTAGCTGGTTGCATAGCGCTTCCTTTTAGATAGTATAGGCCTATTACGTAAGATTTTACAACCCTCTTCAAGTTCCCACTGTTACTGGATGGTCGATTGCAAGTCTTTGACGGTCCGGGCGGTAAAGAAAAAACTGTAAGCAAAAAGTAAGTAACCGGCTGTCCAGGTCAGGTCAATCAGGCTGTAAGCCGGGTCAAGGGCTTTATACTGCTGGTTGTAGATGGCGAATAAAATGTCGCCGGCCATAATGGCTAACAAGCTGAAGAAGATCAACATCCAAGAGTAAAATAACTTGCCGCCCCGGAAGCCCAAGGCTGCCTTAAGGATAAAAATCGTCGGTACGATTAAGATCAAGTCACCAACACCGTAGGCCATAGCGATAAGGTTATTGAGTAGTGGCTCGCCAGCACTATAAGCTTGAAAAATACCGAAGTAGCCAACGATAAAAGCCAGCACGGCACCGAATATGCCGGCCATTACGTAGAAAAACCGGTCAAAATCACTGGGCTTAATGTTGTTGGCTGCAACTGCCTTAATTAAGCCAATGAAGAGAAGCGGATAGGCAACCAGGTAAAAGACGTCGGCTACAGAGGGGAAGGGGTTGGTGTGGAATACGAACTGGAACAAATAAAACAGCACTTCACCAATCAACCAGCAGGCCAGGCCGGCAGTCAGAAAGGCCACAACCTTGCCATAAGCGCTTGACCAACCATAGACCCTGAGCGCGTACAGTCCGCAGGCAACTGCCAGGGCCGGTGGTAGCAAAAACAGCCCACCGGTAAACATCGGGTGCTTAAAGCTGCCAAGCTGCGCGATATAAAAGGCCGTGATACCTATATACAAGCCAAGGCCTACAAGTAACGCGCTATGTTTCTTGACCATGGTGCTCCTCCAGGATCTGGTTTATCTTTTTATCGGCCATATCAGGGCCCAAGAACACTTCCAGTAAAGCTCGGGCGCCAATTGTAACAGATTCGGCGTCATCGTATTTGTAAAAGTCGTAATACAGCTCGCCGCTGTCCTTGCCCATAGTATCGGTAATAAGTTTGGCTAGCTTGGCGCGCAGAGGTTGGGTTTTATCTGCAGTGTCCATAGGTTTATACCAGTCATCATACACTACTCACTATCTAAAATCCGTGAACCGTAGTTTAATAAAGACATGGACGCACCTAACCCAAAGCACCAGAAGATCACACCATTTCTCTGGTTCGACAAAAATGCTGAAGAGGCTATGAATTTTTACACCTCAGTGTTTAAAGATTCAAAGATAGTCAGTATCCACCGCTACCCGGGCGGCTTCGCCGAAGGGCCGCTGGCCGGTATGGAGGGCAAGGTGCTAACCGGTATCTTTGAGATCCAGGGGCAGCAATTCATGGCTCTCGATGGCGGCCCAATATTCAAATTTAATGAATCAGTTTCGTTTTATGTGGCTTGCGAAGACCAGGCCGAAGTTGATTATTACTGGGAAAAGCTCTCCGCCGTACCGGAAGCTGAGCAATGTGGCTGGCTGAAAGACAAGTTCGGCTTATCATGGCAGATCATACCTAAAGAGATGGAAGCAATACTGGGCGCCAGCGATAAGGATGGTGCTGCCCGAGCTATGCAGGCCATGCTCCAGATGAAGAAGATTGACCTCGCCGGTTTGCGCACAGCCTACGCTGGGGACTGAGCTAACGAGTTTGGCCATCTCAACTGTGCTATATTGTAAGCATAAACACAATCCGTTAGCGGCTGAAAGGAAATAAACATGAAATTACAAAAACTAACCCAGACAGGCCTAGCCCACTATATACTGCCCTTGGTCGTAGTGGTACTGGTAGGCATTGTCGGTGTAGCTGTATTACTTGGCAGCCATGCCGCTACACTCCACTACTTGGGCTATAACAACAATACCTCTGTTGCCAACAATAATGGTACCAGCGTTTTCACCTCGCAAGATTACCTTGCAGGCATTGGCGCCCAGAACGTATCTGACATAATCCCGGGAGCCAAGCTTATATACAACTATTTCCCCGGAAAAACCGCCTTTTCCTCGGTTTGTTACCAGGTGCGGGTCTATAACAGCCCTAAAGCGGCCACGCAAGTAACGTCAGCCAACATCACGTTTGTGGGGTTGGGCAACTCAAAGACCATGACCCTGCCCGTCGACAGCAATTACCATGAGGTCTGTGTGGCCTCAGGCAAGAGTTCACAGTTAGGCTACAACATCTGGAACCAGTCAGCCTTGGCCTATGTACTGGTCTACCAGGCCGTCACCTACTATTAAGGCCTCTGTCCACTAGCTGTCGGTTGTGGTATAGTCGGTGTGCAAGCGGTCACGTACATTCTTATTAAAAGTAAGGGGTAATATGGACGAACAATCTTCACAAAAACCATCTAAGGGCTATGGTAAGCACTCGGTCAAGTACTGGGTGGTGGTTTATCTGGTTCTGGCGGTAATTGTTTATGGGCTGGTCTACCTGCTCTTTATTCATAAAGGTAGCGCGGGTAAGGGACTCGGTTATTAATTATGAAGAAAGTAATGCTAGGAATCCTGGCCGCGGTAATAGTTGTGGCTGGGGGTTATGCAGTCTTTCACAAGACGTCAAAGCCAACCACGGCAACTTCTACGACTTCTAACGCACCAGCAGTTAATAATGCTGTTTTGATCACCAAAACAAATGCGAGTATTGGGCAGTACCTGGCAGATCCTAATAGCAACGCGCTCTACACCTACGGTGCTGATACGTCTGGCGTCAGCAACTGCAAGGGATCATGTCTCGCTAATTGGCCCGCTTACCAAGATAAGGGCGCAACTACTAATTTGCCAGCAGGCGTCAGTACCATTACGCGCACTGACAACGGTCAAATCCAGTACACCTACATGGGCATGCCGCTCTATTACTTTGCGAGTGACAGCCAAGGTCAAGTTACGGGTAATGGAGTTGAGAATTTCCAAGTGGCAAGACCCGCAGCCTCGACTTCCTCTCAGCCAAGCTCTACACCAGCTACTACCACTCCGTCAGGCAGTAGTTCATCTTCGGGTAACCCTTATTAGCATTTCTCGCTGCCGCCGTCCGCACCGATAAGACGCCAAAGGCAAAAAAAGACAGGTGTTTTATACTTAGCTCATGGACAGCCGAGTTGCTCGCTATCTTCTCCTTAGCCAAGTAAGCTTTTTTGCTTTTATAGGGATATGCATAGCGATTCTTCCAAAGTTCCTCTTTGAACATAACGAAGGAGGCTTAAGCAATTACGGCGTGCACCCGTCTACGGTAGTCCCCTTTAGTTTGGCATTTATCCTCTGCTGCGTGTTCCTTATCCAAGCCGCGCGGCTTGTGCCAATAATCTACAACCATTTCCGGCTGAGCCTACTGGCCTTGGCTAGCATTTCACTACTGGTTCTCATAACAACCTATCCGTATAAAATGAATGCCGTGTTTAATAATCTTCATATCGACACGGCCATTCTAATTGTTTGTTACCAAATGCTCACTGGTTTTTGGATGGCATTACTCGTATGTAAAGATAGGCTCAATGCCATAGCATTGGGCTGCCAGATAGTTGGCTTCTTGCTGGCAGCGCTTACTTTTCTTGGCAGAGTACATCTCCTGTTTGCGGCACAATTGCTCACCGGTTTGGCATTTGGCGTTATTTTGGTACGTACCGGGCGGGCGCTATCTGTCAACAACGACAACAAGCCATTGAATAATATTTAATATTATAGTATAATATGCGAAATGTTGCATTCCGGTATTAATTTGGAACGGTCTGTTGGCCAGTTGGATCTTGAGACTGCCCAGCGGCTGACTGACAGTGGCAGGGATACGTTGTTAACCCTGGCCACACCCATGGAGGAGGAATGGAATCAAGGCGTGTTAGAGCATATTGCTGGCCTTCTCCTTGACCCGCCCATTGGCATACCGGCAGTTGGCCAACCTGCCTTCTCTACCGAACTGTACGTACGAAGAGGTGAAGGCCTGATGGAGAGCCGAATGGAGCCGGGTCTTGATGCCCGTGGCCGTCGGCATCTGATGACCCGCACTAAGCCTATTGAGGGGTGGTACCTGGCTCGCTCGCTGGCGGCTGACGTGGCCGAACTTGGCTTTGCTGAGCAAAAGCCAATCGCTGCCATCGGTGGTAGATATATGGATAACGTGGACGCGAGCAGCCCAACCCGTAACCGTTTGGACATCTACCAGGAGCTGGTCTCTGCCATTAAAAGGGGTCGGTCATCCACCAGACTTTCGGCTTTGGAAGCCGCTACCGGCATTACCAATGCCTCAGCTCATATTGACGACTTAGAGCTGCTGGGCATCGTTGACAGGACGGAGACTATACCAGAGAAAAGATACCGCGTGGTGGCTGGCGTTGCTGAAGACGAGGTTCAGCAAGTACTCGCGATCTCCAGGGGCCCTACAAAAGAACGGACGCTCAACCTTCGCCGTGTCGTCTATGAGTTGTGTGCAGCAACGGACCGTTCAGTCAACGAGATAGCGACGCAGATTGAGCGCCGCGGTCTTGAACAACAACTGTACCTGCCGACAGAAGACTCAAAAGAGCGGCGCAGCAGGATAATCGGAAAGCAGCTTGCCTGGCTAAAAGATATGGGCTTACTTGAACGGCTTGAAGGTGATGAAGATCCACGTAATCAATTACGCATTTGCGTCAGTGGCTTGCTGGTCGCAATCAAGTATCTACACATCTTGCAGGCGCACAGTCATGCCACTGAATCACAAATACGTGACAACGCCCGTGCTGCTGCGGTTTCTGATGAGCTTGCCACATATCTGGCGTATAGCGATTATGCGCTTGGCAAATTCAAAGTAGCATTCTCTGAAGCCGATAAAGAACAGATGATCGCACAGGTTGTGGAAGCAAAAGATAGGCCGGTGACAGTGGCTGAAATCCACGACGCCATACAGGGCGTACTTTCTCCCCAGGTGATCCGTAAGCATCTGGCTGACAGTGACAGGTTTAGCGTTGTTGGCACTCTAGGCTCACAAAACCTCTACGCCTGAGTCGAAACTGCTACGTTCAACTGATGACTTTGTTATATCTAAGCTACAGCCATTATATGCTTTGCAAAAGGCCTCACACTGCTTAGCTATGTGTTCATCTTCATAGTGTAAGCCGCATTCAGGGCACTGATGTAAAATTTTATCAGTCATGTTTTTATTGTAACCCAGACTCGAATCTCTATTTCCTGTACTTTATGAGCTTAGCTGAGGGTGGCGCTTAAGCTTTAGTTAGCTACTAGCACTTAAATGTGCCGACATATTTTACCATCGGGTCTATTTTTGCATTTAGGAAGGGTGGGACACTAGCATCTGCACCCGCAGTGACTTGGTATTCATCTTGGGTACAGCCAAAGGCTACCCACTTGTTAAGGTTGTTTAGGTAAGAGCCGCTTGCTTTGACGGTTACCGTAGAGGTCTGGCGTATACAAGCTATGCTCTGTGCGCCAACACCACTCGAATCAGTTGTTTCAGTGGGGGGCAAGAAGCCGTCCACGCTGTCAGTTACACCAGATGTATCAAGCGGATTGTTGACGCCGTAATAAGTAACCGGCAGCTGCATTTCGTTTTTGTTAATTGCCGCTAGTACTTTTGTGCCGCTGCCATCTACTCCGTGTAAATGGTCATTTACCGTATAGACCTTACTGGCAACAACTGGTGTGCAACCAGGCGCAGTGGTAGAATCAATGATTTGCGATTTTATGAGGACACTTTTAGCGCAGCCAGTATCTGGCACCCAGCCTTCCGCTGAGTCAGAGTAGTTACCAGTATCAGAAAGCACGTGCCAAATGTACTGCAGGCTGTATGGTACTAAGGTTTCTTGGGTCGTATAGGATAGATTACCGACACCAACGTAAAAACTATTGGGGTCAGTAGGATTCTGTTTAGGTGTGCAGGCAGTTTTACTAGCGGTGTCCAAAAGAACTGAAGGGTCGATTTGGTCAACGGCGCTATAGTCAATGGTAATAGTTGGCGCCGTTACCCCAGTGTCAATGGCTAGAGCCTGGCTGGCAGGCAGGGCTGCCGCTACTGTTATTAGTAAACCTGCTGTAAAAAGTCGGCTCAATCTCTTAATATTTATAATCATCTTGATACCCTCTCTTAGTGTTAACTAACGATGTTTTATGACCAATCGTACAAAAATAAGCTGTATAGCAGACTCAGTCTGTAAGATTTTTAACAATCATCTGGAATTTTAGATTTAGCCAGTAGCGCTTTAGTATTGTTGCGACAGTTTCCGGTCGTTGGCAAGAGCAACCCCCGCCGCTGCCATAAACAGCAGCAGTTCTGAAGTTACCAGTAGCGGCGGAATCCCAGCCTCAAGGCGCCCGGCCTTAACTAGTAGCTTCAAGGGATTGGCTCCAGCTTTGGACTGATTCATCGTGTTGGTTACCTGGGGCTTGGGAAAGATAACCTGCCCGTAAGGCCTGGTTGCCAGAGGGGTTGTCGGGTTTTGCGGTCGTGCTGCTTGGCTAGTCGGTTGTGGTGGTTTCACTTTCGGCTGACTGGGCACAGTAGTCGGCTCCGCATTTGGCTTGCCTGAGCCGTCATCAACGCTCAAAACAACCAGGCGGTTCAAGCTTTGGGTGGCTGTAAGGTTCGTATCGGTTGGCTGCCCACCGGACTCAGTGGCCAGTCGCCAATCGGTGGGACGGATGGCCATAGCATAATCGTAATTATTGTCGCATGACACTTCGACTGATGACTCTCCGTCCGGTATAGTCATGCCGCTAAACTTCGCTTTAACTTGCGATACAGGTACCCCGGTAATTGTATTGGAGCACGGCGCCTCGGCGAAACCAATCGACCAGGAATCGGCTGAGCCGGAGGTTTTTACTTCGGCAGTGCCGCTCATCTGTTCGGCATCATAGTTAGCGACACGTACCCCGGCGCTTGACATGTCTTGGCTACGGATAACTTTCATGGTTGCATGGGTGTCGGGCGTTTCTGTCCAACCGGGCGGGAGGCCCACAATGGAGTGGCCATTTTCAGTCGCCAGGATGAAGTCGCCCCACGGGTAGGGCAGGGCTTGGCCGTTGGAGTTCGTGGCTTTATCGAAGGTAAAGGCAGGTAGTTGGTTGGGCAGGGGGCTGCCATTTAGGCTCGCGCAGCCCTTTATAGGACAGTCGGGAAAGACTATGCCTTGCTGATTATCATAAATTACCGGGTACCTGTGGTTGTTCGCCAGTTCGGCATAGGCGAATGCGTAAATTCCACCGCTGTCAAGGGGCTCGTAGGGTAGCAGGTGGCGGTCTTCAACCAATTCCACGGCTCCACCGTCACCGAAGCCAGTAGTGTCCACCTTGAAGGTGACTTCTGGGGCTTCAGCGGCTCGTTCGTCCGGGTGAAGGCGGAAAACTTCCACGGCGCCAGTATTGTCTGATCCAGCAGCAGAGGAACCGAATCCATGCTCGAAGTTTGCCGTAGCACCGACATAGGCTGCAGGCAACGGATCAGCGTTGGCTGCAGCTGTAGTTGCTAAACCAGCCAATGAACCAGCTAATGCCAGAGCGGCTAAAGCCCTACCAGCCCAGCGTGTTTCTGTGGCGGGTGGGCTATTTATTGCTTCAGGTAAATTTTTTAACGTTGGCTCCATAGATCAATCAAGTAATTATAAAATATTACAAGCTTTCTAGCGAGGTTATAATAATTATTCTTAATAGGCCATAAATAGCACGGTTTACATGGAGTGTCTATGAACAATTTAACAGATACAGAAAGGCTTGGCTGGGAGTGAGGGATTCGAACCCCCGATCCTGCCGGCGTTACGTAAATCAGTCACGATAGCGCTAAACGACACCGTCACTCATTGCAACAATTTAATAATTATGATATTAATATAAAAATTAGTTTTTGGGTGGCAGAGAGATGTGATTTGGCTGGATACGAGCGTTTTGATGAGATCTTGAACGAACGGCCGCCCCTACCTGTGGGCCGGCTTGATCTGAGCGAGTTAGCTTCGACGCTCGGGCATGTAGCTACCTCTGAGCCTGGCTACGCCTGGGAACGGGTACCACGGTGGCTGGCCCAGATCGAGGAATCGTTTAAAGTTGAAAAAGAAGACCTTGTAGACAATATCGAGCCAATCGTGTGTATTGATGTCGGCTCTTCCTTGCCGCTCTACACCCAACACCTGCGTGGCCACCTATTTCGTCGCAGTGGTCGACATGCCAGTGACCTGGCGTTCGGTATATTGAACGGTGAAGCCAGTAAGGCACTTCGCGATAGTCAATTGAAATCATCTGCATTGTTGGGGGCGGTATCAAATAGCCCAGAGTTACGGGGTTTGCTAGAATCAGCCATTCAAGAAATTCTCTATAGTCTATCACCGGCTGATGTGGCGAAGGATCCAGCCAATCGTGAGCAATTTCGTAGCCGTGTTATCTATCAGCTTGCACACCAAACGGCTCGTTACGTGAAACCTTCGAGTCATGGTACCGCTGACATGGAAGCTCGTTGGGGTTTACGCTATGAAGTGATCGAGTCGCCGGCCAGCTACTTACAGGCCTTGAGTCATCAGGGCGTGGTACCAACCGACGAATCACGAGCTGCTCGACAGCGTTTGGCTGCCGGTAGTCGCGATGCAGCTGACATGGAGGCCGCCAAACAGATGGTAGCGCTTGGCACACGTTCAGCACTCGAATTAATTCGCTGGCAAGCAGATCAGGTTGTCAAACACATTGTCGACAACCCACGTTACCGACCTGCACGGTTCATTAGTCTGGATATTTCTGACCCAGAAGTGGTCGCCGCCAGTAGCCTAGCGAATACACCAGCTTCTACTCAGGCCATGGATCTGTTTACGCACGCAGTGCAGAGCTTGTTTGATAGTCGACAGCATATCGTGGCTGACTTGCTCAAGCCACTCGATGCTCCCGATAACTCAATCACTAACATCACTTGTTTTGACGGTTGGCCCTTTGCCTTTCAGGCTGCCGACAATACTGACGAATTTATCGAGCTTGGCACCCAAACGCTGCTGAGTTTCTATCGAAAGTTAGCCCCCAAAGGTCGAGTTATTATCTTCCCCTGGGAGCTCCCAGCCGGGAGTCCAATTAGTCCAGCAGCCATCAGTGAGATTAAGTTGAATGTTGTGCCACATATCATTGGTGAGTTTAGCATTCGGTCAATATCTGCTGATCAACTACGCTCATACATGTCGAGTAGTGATCGCCAGACGGCTGACTTACACTCGTCAATTTTTCGTTATGGAAACCGAGTTTTTGACACCCTTATCCTATCGAAGGCCAAGCGTTCGGTTATAGATAATGTAGTACGCTTGAGACCTGTGACTGATGACTAGAGCTCGAATTCGGGACTAGCCAGATCCCAGGCGGTGATAATGCCGAGTGGCTTTTCCTCTTCTTTGCCGTGTTCAGTAATAAAAACCATACCGATACGCCGGTGCTGGTGGATAGCATGATTAAAAACGGCGTAGACATCACTGAGACCGGCCTTTTTCGGAAGAAATGAAAACCATTCCCCCTTGTGGGCTGGGAGCGGCAAAAAGTCCTGAAATTCAGCTATCGTCATATCTTTGGTGATGATTACCTCACCATTAGTAGCCATATAGGCGAGCAGGGTATTTTCGCTAAAAATGCCGAGCATTACGCCGTCGGCAATAATCGGCACGTGGGTGTAGATATTGTCATTCATAGTCTCCAGCACGATGCTTAATTTGGTGTCGAGACCGGCGGTATAAATTTTGGCGGCCGGTACGGCGATACTCAGTGCTGTGTGAGGATGGAGTAAGGCGTCACGGATCGCCTGGTAGCGTTTGACTAACTCGGCATTTGGCTGCGCCAATGGGCCGCCCATGCCAGCAAAGGGATTGTGGACCAGGCTATTGCGCAATTGAGCCACAGCCCGCATTTCTTGTTGGTGCCGGGCAACAACGCGATTCGTGCGTGCCACCTCTTGGATCAGAAATGCGTGATCAGCGTAACGATCAGACTTGTACTGCTGGCGCAAAAAAGCATCAACCTCGTTATAGAGTTCGAGAAGGCTTTGGTGGGTGGATTGTTGCTTGTTCATATTCAGTCACCGCTAATCAGACAACTGATCCCCCAGAACCAAAGGTTCCAGAAAATCACTGGCTGGGAGTGAGGGATTCGAACCCCCGATCCTGGGACCAGAACCCAGTGCCTTACCGCTTGGCCAACTCCCAATACAAGAGGTGATTATACTAAAACTTCTGGCTAGAGGCTAGGGGAGGCGTCGGGTGGGATGCTGGCGGAAGAGGCGGCCGGCGGTTGGTTGCTAGGTTTGAGGATGCCGTCCACAACCTGGTCTATTTGGTCGTTAGCCAGGTTGGCCTTCACGGAGTAGCCCTCAATGCCCAGGCCGCGCAGGCTGATGGGGGCGTCGGCCTCGTTAAGGTTGGAGATAACGTAAACCTTAATGTTCTTGCCCCAGTCGCTGGCGCGCATCAGCTGGAGGATCTGGTCGCCGGAGATTTTCGGCAGCATCAGGTCGAGCAGCACCAGGCTGGGGCGTTCTTTTTCGATGAGAGTGATGGCTTCGATGCCATCTTTGGCAATAAAGCAGACGTAGCCAATAATCTCGAGCCGGGTTTTGTAAATTTCCGCTAAGCTCTCGTTGTCTTCGACAATCACAATTTTGGCCCAGGAGCCGACTTCATCCATGCTTGCATTCTACTGCAGACGGAGCGGCTTTGCCAAATCACCCGGCGCAGAACACCATCCCTGGCAAGATTTAGTATAATAGTCTGGTAATGCCGCGCTATTTTCTATCCCGTCCGTGGTTAGTGCTGACCAGTTTAAGTGTGGTAGCCGGAGCCCTGTATTGCTCTTGGCCGCTGGCCTATTGGCTGAATCCGGTTGGTAACAGGGGTCTGGCCAGCAATTTAGAAGCCTTTGGGCAACCCTACAATTGGTTGTTTGCGGGCTTGGATATTGCCAGTGGGGTGGGGGTGTGCGTGGTGACGATATGGCTACTGCGGGCCCTCAAGCAGGCTGACATGTGGATAAGAATGGCCCTGGTTGGTTTCGGCGTCTTCGGGCTTTTAACGGTGATTGACGCGATTTTGCCGATTGACTGCGTATCGGTGGTAGTACAGAAATGCGGCCCGGTGCTCAATGACCCCTGGTTCGTGGTCCACGGCATCTTCAGCTTGGGCTCAATTGCTGGCCTGACACTCAGTATTTTGAGTATGTGGTGGTTGCTGGTGAACAACCAACGGGTGGCGGCGGTGCTGAAGTGGCTGCTGCACGGCACGGTGCTGGCCTGGTTTACGTTTGGACTCATAACCTTCGCGCTGCTGGTCCTGGTGCGCTCCAGCGCTGAGTCGCAGCACCTATTCATCATTATCTGCAGCCTGTGGATCGCCGCCCTGCCATACCTTACCTGGCAGGCGCTCAAGAAAGCCTAACAGGGGTCTCGGCACGTTTATTTTGACAGCTTAAGCGGATCGTGCTACTATAGCCTTAATCGTTCTGAATGAATCCGGGTTAGTGTAGAAAGTTTACTCGACTTCATCGCCGATATTCGAGTACAAACTAACTAATCATAGAGGATTCATTTTTATGTCTTCATACAAATATTCAGTCTACAATTCTGCTAAACAAAAGGGCCGTCGCGGTAACGCTGGCGGTAACCGTTCGGCTGGCAAGCGCCGTGGTGAATACATCGACCCGGCCCGTTTTGTGCGCGTGGCTACGCCGCCACAGGCTATTGATTACCAGCCCCAGCATCGGTTTGAGGATTTCGCCATTGACCCGCGCCTCAAGGCCAACTTGGCCGCTAAGGGCTTTGTCACGCCTTCGCCCATCCAAGACCAAACCATTCCGCTTGGCCTCGCCGGCCGCGACGTGATTGGCATTGCCAACACTGGCACCGGCAAGACGGCCGCCTTTGCCGTCCCGCTTATTAACGCCTTGATGAGCCGCCAACAGGCTAAGGCCTTAATTGTGGCTCCCACCCGCGAACTGGCCCAACAGATTGAGCAAGAGTGCCGCACCATTGGCAAGGGCGGTGGCTTTAGCGGCGCCGTGCTGATTGGTGGCACCAGCATGGGCCCGCAGCTGCGCGACCTACGAGCCAACCCCCGGATTGTGATTGGCACGCCCGGCCGTATTAAAGACCACATCGAGCGCCGCACCCTGGTTTTGGAGCACTTTGACCTGATTGTACTAGATGAAGTTGACCGCATGCTGGACATGGGCTTCATCAACGACGTGACTTCGATTCTGCAAAAGCTGGCCCCCAAGCGCCAGTCGTTCTTTTTCTCGGCTACCATGGATTCCCGGGTCCAGGGCTTGATCCGCACTTTTTCCAACGATCCAGAAACTGTCTCGGTTAAAACCGGCGAAAGCAGCGACCACGTGCACCAGAACGTCGTCCGTTACGCCACCCCGCATGACAAAATGGACAAACTGCACGACACCCTGATTAACCAGGCAGTCGCCAAAGTCATTATCTTTGATGAAACCCAACGCAGCGTGGAACGGCTCAGCAAAGAATTAGTCGCCCGCGGTTTTTCGGCCGACGCTATCCACGGCGGCAAATCGCAGGGCCAGCGCCAGCGTGCCCTCGACAGCTTTAAGGCCAGCAAGACTAAAATCTTGGTGGCGACCGATGTGGC
>CAZOYN010000018.1:0-14497 GCA_964584135.1 uncultured Candidatus Saccharibacteria bacterium
CCGATCTCCTGGAAACCAACTTGTTTTACCAGGGTATCCGCCCGGCTATTTCGGTTGGTTTGTCGGTGTCTCGTGTGGGTGGTGCCGCCCAAAGTAAGGCCATTAAAGCCGTCGGTGGCGGTTTGAAGCTCAGCCTGGCTCAGTTCCGCGAACTGGCGGCCTTCTCGCAGTTCTCGACCGACCTCGATCCCGAAACCCGACACACCATTGAACGCGGCCAGCGCCTAACCGAATTGCTCAAGCAGCCACAGTATAGCCCCTACGCGGTCTGGGAAATGTACGCCATCCTGTACGCGGCCACCAGCGGGGCTTTTGACATTGTCCCTCTCGAGAAAATCGAAGCCGCTAAAGAAGCGCTGCTGCGCGAGCTCAAATCCAAGTACGCCAAATTAACTGATGCTTTGAACACCGGCGACAAGCCAACTGACGACCAAAACGACGAAGTCTTGAAAGTGGCGAAAACGGTTGCCGAAACCTACAAGGCTGTAGAGAAGCAAGTTAAAGGGGCGGGAGAAAAGAGTTAATAATGCCAACTTTAGAAGCATATTTAATGATGAGTCAAACCGGGAGGCACTCTCGAGAAGTTACTCAACTTAACGATGAGCAAATGATTGAATTTAAGACTCGCCTTAAAAATGATGTGTTGCTGCTGGGCGAAGTCTGTAGTCGTTATGCTACAGATTTATTTACACGTAAGCATTATATCGGCGATAACGAAGTAGTCCGTATTATGGATAATTACCGACCTAATAATTTAGCTGGATTTGCTGCTGCTGTCGCGACAAAGGCTGCGATTACTGCATCTCTTATTACTGAAGGTATTGCTCTTGAGGGAGCAGAATGGCCTCAAGGCATGATGCTGCCTGACGAGCTTTACGGGCACTTGACAGCAATAGATCAGGAAAGAGGCAGGACGAGTGGCTAGTACAATTATTCTCAAGCGGCGGATTACCTCTATTAAGGGTACGCGGCAAATCACTAAGGCTATGGAGCTGGTGAGTGCTAGCAAATTGCGTCGAGCACAAGAATATGCTCAGCGGAGCCGGGCCTACCGTGATCTGGCTTACGATCTTCTCACGCGCTTGAATGCGGTGAGTGAAGTGGAGCGGCAGCCACTGTTCAAGAAGCGGCCGGTTAAAAACCGCCTATACGTCGTGGTCACCAGCAACAGCGGTTTGGCCGGCGCCTACAATGCCAACATCCTCAAGCAGCTGACCATCGGGCTGAGACAAGACCGCGATAGTAAGGTCAAAACCCATGTGATTACTATTGGCAACAAGGGCGCCCAGTTTGTCCGCCGCTTGAGCGACGTGGAGTTGGTAGCGGTCTACCCGGCTTTTGGTGACCAGCCAACGGCCAATGATGTCCGGCCCATCCTCAATACCATTATTCAACAATACAAGGACGAAATCGTGGATGACGTCCAGGTGCTGTACACGGTCTTCCGCTCCAGCCTGGTGCAAGAAGCCCAAGCCTTGCAACTGTTGCCTGCCCCTCTCCTGAAAGTCGACAACAGTAACGTGGCGATCAGCAACTTCGAGCCGGATGTCGAAACCGTGGTTGACCAAGTGGCTATCCGTCTCATCGAAGCCCAGGTCTGGCAAGCCGTTTTGGAAAGCCTGGCTTCGGAGCATGCCATGCGCATGGTAGCCATGAAGAACGCCACCGACAACGCTAAAGATTTGATTGATGATTACACCCTGGAATTAAACATTGCCCGCCAGGCCGCCATCACCCAGGAATTGGCCGAGATAACCGGTGGCGCCGAGGCCCTAAAGTAGCAAGGAGAACATATGCCCACAATAACGCAAGAAAAGACTAAAAACGGTAAGATTACCCAAATTGTGGGCGTGGTGGTGGACATTCAGTTTACGACCGATAGCTTGCCGGCCATTTATAATGCCCTACAGGTGGAGCTTGACGGCCAGACCCTGACGCTGGAAGTGGCCCAGCACTTGAGTGAATCCAGCGTGCGGGCGGTGGCCCTGGGCACGACCGACGGCCTGGAACGTGGCGCCGAAGTGACTGACACCGGAGCCGCCATTAGCGTACCGGTGGGTGAAAAAACCCTCGGCCGGATGTTTAACGTTACCGGCCAGCCAATTGACAATAAGGGGGGCACTTTTTCGGAAATGGCACCCATCCACAAGCTGCCACCGCCGCTCATTGACCAATCTGGCACGGTCGAAATCCTGGAAACCGGCATCAAAGTTATTGACTTGATCTGTCCGATCACCAAGGGTGGTAAGGTTGGTTTGTTTGGCGGAGCTGGCGTGGGTAAAACGGTACTCATACAGGAGCTAATTAACAATATAGCCAAGTTTCACTCTGGCTACTCGGTGTTCGCCGGTGTCGGTGAACGTACCCGCGAAGGCAATGACTTGTACCATGAAATGGAAGAATCGGGCGTTATTAAGAACACCTCGCTGGTCTTCGGCCAGATGAACGAACCGCCCGGTGCTCGCCTGCGCGTTGGCCTCTCCGGCCTGACAATTGCCGAAGGTTTTCGCGACAAGGGTAACGACGTATTACTGTTCATCGACAACATTTTCCGTTTCACCCAGGCTGGCGCCGAAGTGTCTGCCCTGCTCGGCCGCCTACCCTCAGCCGTGGGTTATCAGCCAAACTTGGCACAGGAAATGGGCCAGCTCCAGGAGCGCATTACTTCGACGAAGGAAGGCTCCATTACTTCGGTGCAGGCGGTGTATGTGCCGGCTGATGACTTTACCGACCC
The DNA here is from genome assembly GCA_964584135.1 of uncultured Candidatus Saccharibacteria bacterium. Classification (GTDB taxonomy): domain Bacteria; phylum Patescibacteriota; class Saccharimonadia; order Saccharimonadales; family UBA4665; genus CAZOYN01. The sequence continues at coordinate 2,735 of CAZOYN010000018.1, forward strand.
GGCTCCGGCCAATGTCTTTGCCCACTTGGATTCCACCATTGCCTTGAGCCGCGCCCTGACAGAAATCGGCATTTATCCCGCGGTGGATCCGCTGGACTCCAGCTCGACCATTCTGGATCCGGAAATTGTCGGCGAGGACCACTACAATGTAGCCCGCGAAGTCCAACGTGTGCTGCAGCGCTACAAGGACTTGCAGGATATTATCGCCATTTTGGGTATGGAAGAATTATCCGAAGAAGATAAGCAGCTGGTGGCCCGGGCCCGCCGCATCCAGCGCTTCCTGTCACAGCCGTTCTTCGTGGCTGAGCAGTTCACCAATAACCCCGGCCAGTACGTGAAGCTGGCCGACACCGTCCAAGGCTTTAAGGAAATCCTTGCGGGCAAGCACGACCACCTGCCCGAGAGCGCCTTCTATTTAAAGGGCGGCATTGACATGGTAAAAGAGGCTAAATAGCTGTGTTTCACTTTCAGCTGGTCGCCCTGAGCGGCACCAAGTTTGACGATGATGTTTACGAAGTGGTTTTGCCGACTTTGGACGGCGAAATTGGCATCCTGCAGGATCACATGCCGCTAGTAAGCGTGGCTACCACCGGTGCTATAGCGGTGCGCCGTGATCCCAAAGATTCTGATGCTGCCCGCGACTTTTTCGCGACCAATGGCGGTGTCGTGGAAGTGTCCGACAACACCTTACGGGTGTTGGTCGATGAAGCTGACCACGCCGACGACATAAATGAAGCCGAGGCCCAAGCCGCGATCGAGCGAGCCCAGAAAATGAAGGCTGAAGCCAAAGACCAGGTCAGCCTGGAACATGCCCAAGCCATGATGGACCGCCACGCGGTGCGCCTACATGTGGCCGGCCTCAAACGCCGCCACCAACGCAAGTAACTAATCTTTGGCTTCGAGTTTGCTGGTGCAAAAGGCGCAGCGGGTAGCATCGATGGCTATCTCGCTAAAACAGTGGGGACATTTCTTAGTCGTAGGCTCTTCGGTGTCTTTGTCGCGGTTGGCGAGGGCAACCAACTTGTTAATAGGCTGCACCACAAAGAAGAACACCACCACCGCGATAATTATGAAGGAAATTAGCGTACTTAAAAAATCGCCCCAGTCGAAAATGAAGCGATGCGCGACCGTTAGCTTGCCTTGGATGAGCGTGCCGCTATTGCCGGCGCCCTTAATGATTGGCGTAATAAAATCTCTAACCAGGCCCTGCACGACGCTGTTAAAAGCCGCGCCGATGACCACGGCCACGGCCAGGTCGACCACGTTGCCGCGTAGAATAAACTTCCGGAACTCTTTCAGCATATAGCCAATATTATAACATCTGCTAGGACGCTTGGTTGTAGACTGCGCGCAAAGTAGCGGCGCGGGCTCGTAGTACCCGCTCGTGTTCAGCAACCATAGTCTCGCAACCTTTACGCAGAACGGGGGGCGTTGACGGGCTCGCTGCTTGTAGGCCAGCAATAGCGAAGCGGTTATCGGGGCTTAGTGAAACGGTCAGGGCCGTAAAGCCAACCTTTTGGGCGGCCAGCATGGCTTCGGTTAATTCCCTACCCACTAAAGTTGACAAAACTTCAGCCGACAGCTCAGCCCCATCGTCGTAAACGCGTACGGCATTTGGCCGGACCGGTGAATGCTGGTCAAGTTCCAGAGAGACATAACGATTAATTGCAATGGTATATGTCTGCGGGTTGTCATAATCTGGCCACTCAAAGCGAGCAACACTCAAGCCACGGTCTGACAGGTGCTCGACATTAACTGCTACGGCCTCTGAACGTAAATCACTCATATTATGCTGGTAGTATAGCCTATAAAACTGAGGCCGACCTTGATCTTTATCACAAAACGATTATAATATTTTTCATAGACAGCAACTCTTATTAATAATGCCCGAAGGCGAATATTTTAGATAACGTTATGGTTACCGGGGAACATATGGGTGGTAGTTTTATTGAACTGGAGGGAGAAATGAAGCCAGATTTGCGTGTTGATATCACTGACCTTGGGCCGGGTAATATTGGCGCTTTTGGCCCTGCCGGCTTGGATGAACTCGAGCGGCAGAGAATAGTCCATTCACTCGGACGTAGTGAATTTAGCCTGCCCGCCTCAAACACCTGGATTTGTGTTGACGGCCGTACTTGTGACGAAGAAGTCAGCCAAGTAGGCCTGAGCGAGTTCGCCAACCCGCAAATTGGCGGTAGCCTGCCAGTCAGCGAGACGGCCGCTGATTTTATGCGGGATCCCTCCTTGCAAGAAGCGTTGAGTGCGAGGATTAGCAAGAATACACAGGCTGCCATCGCCGATGGTTTACGGATTATCTTGCACGGCGATGAGCATACTGGGAAAAAGGGTTGCGCCGCCAATGCCAAGCTGCGCGACGTTTTGCGTTTTAACGCCGAAAACGCCGACATTGTGGCACCCCAGGTGTGGGTGATTTGCAAAGCGCTCGGGCTTGACGCTTGGCTGAACCAGGACGATATACTAGTGGCAATTCTGAACGGTAAAACCGCGGCAGATAATGATGCCCTTTGGGATATTACGCCTGAAGAGGTTGTTGATGTTGCAGTTGCCAATGGGGCTGAATATCAAACCCTACGCGGGCCACACCAAGAAGTCACCGAACGGGTTGACCTAACTGACGGGGCTTTTGATAAAGTCTCATTCATTAAAGAACAAAGTACGAGCGAGCGTATCATCCAAGCTTTCTCGGCGTCCTTTGGTAAGTACAAGCAAGAAGCCTTCCGTCGCGCCCGGCTGCACGGCAAAACTGACCGCGAAGCTGCTCTCCAAACTATGAAAGTCAAGCTCTTCAACGTTGGTTTAACGAAGATGCTCAAGACTGATGAGATGGAAGTCGGCGTTGTCAGCCGCGCTTAAAACACAAACTATTTACAAAATCAAAAATTAACAGTACGCTAGTGACATTAACTAAGTGGAGGTTCCAATAATGTTTGGACGAAACAAGATAGCCATGGTGGTGGCTGAGTTTCTTGGTACCGGGATTCTGACGCTCCTGGTTCTAAGTGTGCAACGCTCAACCATCGGTGTGCCGTTTTTTGTGGCACTGGCCGCTGGCTTAACAGTAATATTAATGGTCTTCGCGTTGGGTAATGTATCGGGCGCCCATTTGAACCCGGCCGTCACCCTTGCCCTTTGGACAGTGCGCAAGGTTTCAACCTTGACCGGTATTGTCTACGTGGCCGTGCAATTGCTCGGCGCCTGGGCGGCGTATTACCTGTACACCTACTATGTGAATAGTCATTTACAACCGGTAGGTGGTCACTTTACTTGGCGTATTTTCACCGCTGAAGCGGTTGGCGCTGGTATCTTTGTCTTTGCCTGGGTGGCCGCTGTCTATCAGCGGCTTAGCGCGGCTGTTACCGCTAGCGTCGCTGGCCTGGCGTACATGCTGGGCATCATCGCCGCTTCTTCGGCCGCTATTGGCCTGTTGAACCCGGCTTTGGCCTTAGGTGTTCGCGCCTGGGTCTGGGGCACCTATGTGCTTGCCCCGGTTGCCGGCGCTATCATTGGCGCTAACGTGTATACTCTCTTCTTCGCTGAAGAGGCCGCTGTGGCCGGTATGCCACTTGGTATGGGTATGGGCGCTACCGCTGCTCAGCCGGCTGCTGTCAAGAAGCCTGTCGCTCGCAAGAGCACCACTCGCCGCAAGAAGTAATACACTTTTAACGCGTAACGCGGATTAAACTGCCCGGCGTCAGACCGGGCAGTTTTTATATGTGTCCGTCGAGTAGGTCTTGTTCGAATTGCTGCACGCCGCGGAAGTTGGCGGGGTACTTGCTAGTATCCGGAAAATCTAAATTAAATATGTGTTGCCAAATGACGCCGATAAGCTGGCCAAAGCGTTGTAGCTCGTTGGCGTCGAAGGAAAGTTCCAGGTTCGGCGCCAGTTTGCCCTGTTCGTCTGGCTCCACAAACTCCAGTGCGCCAGCCGTAACAGTAACTTTGCCGCTATAGCTGGCCGAACTTTCTACCAGCAGTTTGTAAAATAACAATTGTTGCCGGTATTTGTGCAGTTTAAGTTTTTCATAGTCGTCCTTGCCCTGCCACGCTATGGCGGGCTTGCCAGTCTTAAAGTCAATGACGACCATGCTGCCCGGGCCTTGGTTATGTAGCTTATCGACCTTGCCGCTTAATCGGGCGCCGGCTACCACCACGCCTTCGTTATTAAAACCGCGCTCCACCAGGTCGGCTGGCGTAAATGCCCCGGCCCGCTGCTTAAAGTAAAGCTGGAGGGCTGACTTGCCGCGCTCATCTAACTTTTGCCAGTCTAACTTTTGCAAATGTTTACGTACCAACATATCCGAAAAATACATTTGGATTTGTTTGATGGCTGGCAGCTGGCCATTATTGCGCAGTTCAAGTTGCGCCCACTGCAGCGTTTTATGTATGGCATCACCGTAGGCAGCGGCCGGTGTGGGAGCCTCCGGAAAACGCAATAAGTTGTGCAGCAGGAAGAAGTGCGGGCCAGCGTTGGCCACATCAATAAAGTTATTTAAGTGCGTGACGCTGAGCTTATAGTTGGCCAGGATTGGCTCAAACAGTGTTGGTTTGTCGGCAATAATCTGCCGGAAGCGGTAGGCCCAGTCGGTGGCCAGAATTTCGACTGCCCGGGTAGTCGTGGGCTTTTCGATTGGCAGCGATCTAAAATGGCTGTTTTCGCTGATGTAGCTGAGTCCGGGCGAAAGTTTATTATCTAAGCTATGTGTATAACTGGTAATATGCAAGGTGTGCTTGGCGCGGGTTAAGGCAACGAATAATAGCCGAAGTTTGTCGTTGTCACCATCGCTGGTCGGCGCCAGCGGCAGGTTTTTGGGCAGGCTAAGGCTGGAGCTGCGGCTACGCGTGGTTGGGCCCCACACTTCGTCCTGGGCGTTAATGATAAAGACCACGCCAAACTCTAGGCCCTTGGCTTTGTAAGCTGTCATAACCTGCACGGCGTTGGTGGTTTGGGTGTGCGGGTTGGTGTCGACGATCTTAACCTTGGCTTGCTCGTGCAGCTCGGCAAAAGTGACTAAATCTTTAATGTAGAGTGTTTTATTGGGCTGCCATTGCCGCAGCTGTTGGCGCAGAGTTGATAGCTGGCCGAGTAGTGTTAAATAGCTGTCGGTGTTTTGTTCATAACGTTCCTGACTAAAGTAAAACTCACGCATTGGTGATACAAATTTGTACAATTTCTTTTTGGCCGGTTGCTCCAGTACGTCGTACTCATTATCAAAACCATCCAGCAGGCCACCCAGTAAGTGGTCGAGCATGTATTCCATGGGTTCAGTGGTGCTTTGGCGCGCCAAGCCCACAAACCACTGCGCAACCTTTTTTATATTGGTATTTTTGTGCGCCGTTGCGGCCTCCAACCAGTAGCGGTGTTGGTGGTAGCAGTCCAGACTTAGTTGCACGAGCTCGTCAGCCGGCAGCTGCCAGAAATTAAAGCCCAGCACCTGGCTCAGCAGCTCATTGACTTGGTCCTGACGATTGTCAGTAATAGCCACGATCAGCCTGGCCATAGTCAGCAACTGGACAATGACGGGCGATTCCAGTATGTCTTCACGGCGCTCGTAAGCCACTGCAATATGACGGGCGCCAAGATATGGCATCAGTCGTTCCAAATAACGGTGACGGGGTGCCAGAACAGCGATATCTTCTGGCTGGACGCCCTCAGCAATGCGCTTCTCGATTTGCTCGGCCACCCAGTCGTATTGCGCCAGTTCGCTCGGAAACACCGAGTGCTGCAGGCCGCCGTCTTTGTGCGTGGCACGGGCTGCGAGTTGCTTGTGGGCGTCGGGTAAAATTGACACCAAACGATCGGTTACCTGTTCGGCCACACTAAAACTGGCCTCCAAAATGCGCGGCGTGGAGCGGTAGTTATCCTGGAGTGTAATAATCGTCGGCCGGCGGTATTGCCTGGCAAAGGCTACCATATTTGACACTTCGGCACCCTGGAAAGCATAGATGGCTTGGTCGTCGTCGCCAACGGCCATAATGTTCGGCCGTCCTTCGTATAGCGGGTTGTCGCCCAGGGCAGTTAGCATCCGTAACTGGGCTTTGTTGGTATCTTGGAATTCATCAACCAGAACGTACTGGTAACGCTCCTGCAGATTGAGCCGCAGCTCGTCATTTTGCTCGATAGCGTGCACCACCTCGACGATCATGTCGTCAAAATCATACAACCCCTGCTCTGCCATGCTGTCCAGTAAAGATTGGTAGACATTGGCTACGGCATGCATTTTGCGTAGGCTGCGCCCCGAATCTTTAAAGACGTGCTGGCCACTCGCATCTTTTTGGCACCAAGCATTACGCCAGGCAGTAATTCGCGGCGCAAAACGGCTGGCGGGATCAGTGCTGGCAATGGCTGCCTCCAGTTCAGTGGCGCAGACCCGGGCGTAGTCTGGGAAGCCAAAGTAACTTCGGTCGGTCACGTGCTCCTGTACGGCTGCCAGAAAGCGTTCATATTCAGACAATAATTTACTGGTTGGCGACTTGGCAAACGTCTCGGCCAAGTCTTTGGCCACAGCTTCCATAAACTCTTGGTTAGCGGTAATTACTTGATGTAGCTCGGCTGGTGTCAGAGCATTTTGTTTGAGCCAGCTAATGACTTCCAACGTATCTTTTAGGAAGATAAAATCATCACCGACGCGCGCGCTCAGCGGATTGCTGTGGGGCAACTGCTCAAAGATCTGGCGGAGTAAGTCATAGCGGCCCAGCTCGTCGATGTGCTGCAACAGTTGGCGCTTGGTGAAGTAGTCGCCGTACTGGCTGATAACTTCGCCGCCAAAGCTGTGAAAAGTGTGGATGCTGACGTGGTAGGCTGACTGGCCGATAACGGTTTCCAGACGTTCGCGCATGTTCCGGGCGGCGTTGTCGGTGAAGGTTAAACACAGGATGTTGGCCGGTGACGTATCGGTTTGCTTAATAATATTGGCGACGCGCTGGCTCAGTAACTGCGTTTTACCAGTACCCGGACCGGCAATAACCAGCACCGGCCCGTCAATGGCCTCAATAGCTTGTTTTTGCGCTACGTTTAAGTCCATAACCCTATTGTAAGGCGCAGGTTACTAGTAAGAAAGTATATCTAGCATGAGATCAATCGCTGCATCGTCAATCAGGAAATCCATGACCGTTTCTAAGAGCATCACCCTGTATTCGTCTAACAGAGCATTGAGTTCATCATAATATCCTACCTCTAGCTCACTTTTGCCATTCAATAGGTCGCCCTGAACCTCATACTTGGCACGTAAATCCGCCACCTTATCAGCATACTCAGCCATAACATCGTCAATTGCTTCGGTGCCTCCACCCGAGCCATCGACCGCTGCCATACCCCAGGTTCTTGCTAATTGTAATGAGCCTCTCAAAATCCGTGGATCGTTTATGAGGATAGCTTTGTCGGCTGGATAGCGAAAAACTTTATCTTTCGGTATATTCATGACTTGCTCCCAACGAGTGATTTACGGTGTTTACTGATTAATCTTTTGGGGAATAGCAAACCGGGCTTTGTGGCATTTTCTGACGAGGGGACCAATTGCTGATCAGCATCAAGGGCCGTTCCATCAGTAGCTAATTCTGGAATTTTAGTTACGCGCCGTGACGAACCTACAATATTAATTGTGATTGTTCGCCCGTCCTCGAATAGACGGTCAAGGATTGCTGGCGTGTTCTCCGGTTTGCCAAAAATGTCCCAAATCTTCGGATTTTTATTGCTCGTAATTATTGTAGAGAGTCTACTTTCGCAGCGCTCCTTCAGTACTTTAAACAAGAATTCACCAGCTTCAGGATCGGATGTGAAGTAATCAATATCATCGAGGATCAACAGCTTGGGTGCAATATAGGACCGATGTAAACGAATGAGGCTTAGGTCATCGGCTTTATGTACGGCGTCAATGAACTCGTTAAGCCTCGTGAAACGTACTTCACGGCCCGAGTCAATAGCTTTTAAACCCAAGGCATTGGCTAAGAATGTTTTGCCAACGCCAGGAGGCCCAAGAAAGATCACGTTCTGGCCTTCGTCAATAAACCGGCAGGCTCCCAGCTCTTTAATAAGGACTGGGTCAATGGAAGGATGCCAGGAGGGAACGAATTCCTCGAGCGATTTGGTGTCTTTTGGTAGCTTAGATTGAATCAATGAACGGCTTTTGCGGCCCTCTTCTTTCTGGGCGAATTCGTGCTGTAAAAGCTTTATTAAATAGTCGTAATCCGTGCCATGGGCTTGCCTATTTTTCTCTGCAAAAAACTGGTACGAACTAGCTATGCCATAAAGCCCCAGCTCCTTTAATGCTTTTTGTATTTGCTCTAACTGTTCACCTTCTGGGAATACCCATTTGCCCTCTTTCTTCTTACCCATTATGCTAATCCTCCTTCTGCTGAAGCCACGGCGATACCATAGTAATCAAGATCTCGGGCAGCTACTGTTATATCATATGGTTTTGGCTGTTTTTGTTTCGGCGTAGGCTGAGCCGCTGGCGGATGTTTTTTCTTATCGTCAAACACCGTCACCCAGCTATGCTTTTTGGTGGGTACGGGCACCGTGGCAATGAGCTCACTGTTACGGTAGATTTCAAGTAGCGGTAGCCCATGATCATCTACTTCTCGAACCTCAAGTTTTAACAGAGCAAAAGCCTGGCCAAGTTGGTAAGTGATGCCGCCATGATTCAGCAGCCCATACTGTGTCGTATGGTATATGCGGAGTGTCGAAGCTTGGTACGGTGGCATATTCGTCGGGAAAGCAAGAAAGGGTTTCTCTTGTAGCCAGCGCTCAATTGGCTGCTCACCTGTCGACCCGTGAATGCGCTGCTGAGCATGCTCATCCAGCCACTTCTTTAGATTGCTATTAAGCTGTTCGAGTGTGGTGTTAACGTTGGGTCTGCAACGTACAAAGTAGTTCCGTGCATACTTAATGCTTGCCTCGACCTTACCTTTAGCCTGCGGCCAATACGGTGGGCAGGCTATTGGCTCAAACTGGTAGTAGCGAGCAAAATCCAAGAAGTTAACATTGTAATGAATCTTTTTGCTGCCGTCTGGCAATTTCTCTCGCCTGGTGACAACCGTCTTCATGTTGTCATAGATGATTGTCTGAGGAACCCCTAGCTTTTCGAAGGCGCGCATGTGACAGGCCTGTAAGGTTCGCTGATTTTGCCGTACCACAAACTCCATGTACATGGCACGACTCCAGGATAGAACATAGGAGAACAGATAGACTTTTTCTCGCCTTCCGCCAATACTTAATTCACCAAAATGTCCCCAGTCAACTTGTGCTTGAGCTCCTGGTAACGTCTCAACGTGTTGTAGCTGTCTTGCTGGCTGCAATTCTTGCCGGCGGCGACGTACATAGCGATTGAATAAGTGGTGGCTACCCTGAAATCCCTGTTGCTGGATGGCAAAGAACAGCTCGGTGAGATTCACTTTTCTGCGCGCGAGGTAGCTGTCCAGTAAAGCCTCAAAAGGTAACAACTCGTTTGGTATCTTTTCACCTTCGCTTAAGCTGCCCCACCTTTGAATGGTACGGCCGAGTCGCGTATATTTGTATTTAGTGGCCAAGCTTTTATTGGTTAGCCGCGCCAACTATTTAGTCGTCATAACCCACTCCAAAAATTAATGCACGCGGTTCTGTTCATGAATGTTTAGCATAGCCCACTCCTTTGTTTAATCGCTATAAAATGTATCTTTGATCGCTTCAAATATTGCTTTGTACACTCTGGTATTTTCGCTGACCGGAAGTGACGGAAATGGCATAGTGGTTTGCGTATCTTTACTGGGAGGGTAGGAGAAAGATTCAATCGCCTGGAGCTCGTGAGTTTCCTGGGTGCTGTTCTGAACGTCAGGTTTTATGTCGGCTAATTGGCATAGCTTCTTAAAAGCTCTGATAGCTCGTTCTGCGAAACTCTTAGAGTGGGCAGGGTTGAATTGATTAAACCATCTTTTTAGGTCTTCGTTGCTTTGACCAAATGGAGCATTTGGATAGAGTACGAAGAGATCTTTATACACTTCCTGTACGGCTTCTTGGAGCACTTTTTTACCCTCGGTCTTATAACGCGTTAATTTTGACGTCGGGGTATCATCATCACGCAGGAATCCGAGTATTCTTAAGATAAGTCGTAACTCTGGGTCGTGACCTGAGTGGAATCCCGAATTTCTTAGGTAGCTGATACTAACTTGTTCGGGGATTGGAGCATCAAGTATGTGCTGAAATAATCGTTCCAGCGAAACGGTACTGTGCGATACCGGTATGTTCATTACCCCTCCCGATAATTTCGTGACGGCTGCGTGAGGCTCAGCACCTGGCCTTTCCAGTCTATACCCGACCTGTGTGGCGGTCAAGAACTTGTCCACATGTTATTAGGCAATAGGCTATAAGTATTACAGAACTCTAATATTGATAGCTTGTTAATAAAAATTCAGATTAGGAATTGCATTAGCACTATAAAACTGTCTGTAAACGAAAATAATAAATAGAAAACAAATTTTTGATAAACAGGGTTTTTTACCCCTGTTATCGAAAGCTTAACTATAAGAGGTTAGGCTTTATTTATTATTTTCGTTTACAACCTGACCGGTGTTCACTGGTCGTTCATTGGCCAAGTCGAACGTGGACAACGGAATCTGACGTTTCACAACTTGCTGAGGATCGCTGCGGCGACCCGCACTGATCCCGGCGAGTTGTTGAGGGGACTCAAGCCCCCGCGCGCCTAGGCGCGGCTGACGGGGTCAAGCAACTTGAGTCGTACCAGCGTGATCACGGCGACTTCAAGAATCGCTGTAAATAGGTGGATTTCACCGTTTGCCTTGCGTCGACTGTCAGTAGCAGGTAGCTTCCCCTGCCACGCGCTGTGAGCGACTTGGGACGGTCGTCGCGGCCACGAAATCGGGGTGTCTTTCTAGCCGGGGGATTGGTTCTCATGTCTGCTCGTTCGGTTCGCGTGCCCGGCCCGATCCACCGACGGCTATGGCAGTGGACGGTTCTGCCGGCCGCTCTATCGGCTGTTGCTGGCGGGATCGGCGCTGTCGACCTGCCGGCTGCCGCCGCTGCGACATTGTCGTCTTCCGTATCGCCGACGCCGAAGGGCACGTGGCATCCCGACCCGTCCACACCGTCGGCGACCGACGCAGCGTCGAAGTGGGCACTACCGACGATCACGTTTCCGGCCGCTGGTTCGACGACGGTGCCGGTGTCGGCGACGTCACTGTCGACCGCGGGTGTGGTCAGCGTGGCGGACCCGGTTGCGGTCGGAACGCTCGGTTTGCCGACATTGCCGACCGGTACGGAGGCGCAGCCGAACGGCCTCAGGGCACCAACCGGTCTGGCGATGTGGAAACCCGATGTGAGTACGCCGGCTCCCGCGTCGGTGCACGTGACGACGTTGGGCGATGCCGTGCGCCAGCAACTCGGCGGCGCGCCAATGGCGTTTACAGTCGCGCGGGCGGACAGCGGCACCACCCAGAGTCCCGTCGCTGTCTCGGTCAACTACGCCGGCTTCCGTGACGCGTACGGCGGCAACTACGCCGAGCGGCTCGAGCTAGTCCGCTATCCGGCGTGTGTCTTGACCACGCCAACCGTTGCCGGCTGCTCGAATGGTGTCCCGGTCGCGAACCAAGTGAACGACCCGTACAAGACTGCGCTGACGGCCGTCGTTGATGCGGACGGCTCTGCCTTGTCGGTCGCGGGACTAACATCGGCTTCACCAAGTTCGCTTGCGCCCTTGCCGACAGTGTCGGCAACAGATGCCCCCGTGCAGGGTGTAAACGAAAATAATAAAT
>CAZOYN010000019.1:0-5866 GCA_964584135.1 uncultured Candidatus Saccharibacteria bacterium
TATCTTTGTGGAGTTCATCTAGACGGTCAAAACTTTCGGCCAAAATGGCTTCTAGGCTAATAACGTTTTGCTTAATGTGCTGCTGACTGACGTCAAACAGCCGAGTTTCGGCCTCTTCGATGAGCTCGCGTAGCTGCTTGGATTCATCGTAGCCGAGCCCGACAATGTCCCGGGAGGCGGCAATCAGGCGACGGCGCAGGGCTTTTTGGGCGACAATGTCGGCATACTGTTCAACGTGCGAGGCCGTTGGCACAAAATTAGTCAGCTCTGTGAGGTAGGCTGGCCCGCCAATCATGTTTAAGTAACCATTATTTTTTAAGCGGTCGGTGAGCGTTAGCACGTCGATAGCTTCGTGATGTTCATACAGCTGGGTGATAGCCTCGTAAATCCGCTGGTGGCGCTGGTCAAAGAAGTCACTGGCCGTCAGGCTGTCGGCAATCTTAACAATGGCGTCGCTATCTATTAATAGCGCGCCCAGCAGCGAAGCTTCAGCTTCAAGATTTTGCGGTGGCTGCCCCGTTGTGGCCGGCTCCATAAGACTCCCCTCTCACCTCTCTCGTGGCTACTATTCTACCAGCTCAGCGCCGCCAAAAATATTGCTAATGGTTGCCAGGTTGTTGGGCGTTTCCAGCACTGGTTCAACGGGGGCCGTGACAGCCGGCTCAGTACCCAAGGCCTTATCTACAATGCACACAATCTGCACAGCTTGTCCACTGGCCTCTTGAATAACATCGACCAGTTTTTGCTGGTTTTTCACGTCACTTAAGCGTTTACGGTGGAATTCAAAACCAAAGGCCAACTGCACCACGCCATCTTCTTGAAACGAGGGGTGGGCCATGCGCACTACGCCATAGAGGGTGTTGTGCTTTTGTTTGAGCGTGCTTAAGACCTCTTGCCAAACAGCTTTGTCGATTGGTTTTATAGGTCTTGCGGGCTTTGGTATCTCAATTGGCGGATCTACTTTTTCAGGAGCAACCGGCTGATCTGTTGCAGGGGTGGCACTGAGTAAGACAACCTCTAAGAAGCGTTCAGGGTCATGGGCGGCCGGTACTTCAATCAGTTGCGATAAAAGCTGCAGCGTCTGCTCGCTGGACAGGCTTAAATTACCGTTAACTAATTGCTGGCGGAGCCGCTGACTGAGTTGTTTGGCGACGGCGGCTGCTTGGTAGCCTTGCTGGTACAGTTCGGCCACGGCTACTGCGGTATTGCTCAACCCACCATCTTTTAAAGCGTCAAGCAACAGATCAATATTTTGCTCCGGCGGGATGCCAAGCAACGTTTGGACGGAATCAAGCGTCAAGGCGTCGCCGTGGCTGCGGGCTTGGTCCAGCAAGCTGATGCTATCGCGAAAACTGCCCTCGCCATGCTCGGCCAACAGCTCCAGGGCGGCCTCATCTACCGTAATCTTTTCGCTCTTGGCGATGGACTTTAAGTGCTCAATAACCTTCGCTTTGTCCACGGGCTTAAAAGTGAAGCGCTGGGTGCGGCTGACAATGGTCTCTGGCAATTTGTGGGCTTCGGTGGTGGCCAAAATAAACACCACGTGCGCCGGCGGTTCCTCAAGTGTCTTGAGCAGCGCGTTAAAAGCCTCACGGGTCAGCATGTGGACCTCATCGATAATATAGACCTTGTACTTGGCCGAGGTGGGCGCCACGTAAACCTTTTCGCGCAGCTCCCGGATTTCGTCAATCCGGCGGTTTGAGGCAGCGTCAATCTCGATAATATCTATATGGGTGGAATCATCGGTATAGGGCAGACCATTAATTTCGTGGGCTAAAATGCGGGCAATGCTCGTCTTGCCAACGCCTTTTGGCCCGGTAAATAGGTAGGCATGGCTAATCCGCCCCTGTTTGAGCGCCTCAGCCAAAGTCTTGGTGATGTGTTCCTGCCCAACAATCTCGTCAAGAGACTTTGAACGGTACTTCCTATATAAAGCCTGCCCCATAGGCTTCTTATTATACGTTATGCGCGAAAAACCTAGCCGCTGGTTTCGAAAGTTTGGGGTGCGGACACTGGCACAGCTGCGTCTTGCCCACGACCGTTGGCTAGAGCAGCAACAAGGACACCAATTGTAGCTACTAATTCTACCTTATCAACACCGGCAGCAATTGCCTCACTGCGTGGACTATTAGTTTCGCTAAGGTCTGCAATCTCCTCGTAATAGTGCGAATGCAGTAACCGCCCAGCGGCCACCTTTACAAGGCCTCGAATGCGTTCGCCTTGGTAGACATCCTTGAGGCCGCTGCCAACCAGCGCTAAACCAGCTGCGGTTATGACGTTTCCAGGAGTTACAATACCGCCTGTCGAAGCAGCAAGATCCTGCCAAAACCAACGTTGCGGCTCGGGAACCATATCCCACCGAGGTATTGGGTATGTACGCTGTAAATTCATCTATAAAGTTATAACATCAAATACAGCTATAACCATGAGCGATTAGCTTTATAAAGCTGCTTCGAGGGCGGCCCATTCGGCAGCCGAGTCGTCTTCGGGCAGGTTGACGCTGACTTGGTCGCCGGGCTTGGCCTTAAAGTAGGTTACGCTGGCGAGTAGCACCCGGTATTTTTTACCATTCACGTCAACAAAGTAGTGGCCGTTTTCCAGTACCAGTGCGCCAACGACTTGCTTGCGGGGGATGGGGCCAATTTGCTTGTATAAGAAGGCGCCGTCTTCGGCAATGGTCAGCTTAAGGATGTCGCCTTGGACGAGCTTGGACTTAGAGGCGTAATTAGCCGGTACGGGATACGTTTTGCCATCTGAACCAACCATATTTTGGCCGTCAAACACGCCTTCAATCACCTTACCTAAGGTGTCTTCGCGGACTATAGGCGCGACTTTTTCGTCATCGCCCACCAGGCTAATAAGCAGCTCGGTAGCTGCTGCTAAACTGGTTTCAGCTTCCTGAATTAAAGCCCGCAAGCGTTTTACTTGTTTGTCTGGTACGTCCGGCATGTCTGTCTCTCTCGAATAAGTGTTTATTAGGTACACTTTCCCCCTAAAAATAACACGATCAGCCTGTCAAGTCAAAATATCTTAGGGGGTTGTGGATAAATGACGAGTATGTAGCCAACTATTAGGCCGCTTCTTGTTCCTGAGGAGCTACCGTGATGACTGGCTTTTCATCAACCAGCTTTTCTAGTCGCCAATTAATCTTGCCATAGTCTTTTACTTTACTGAGTGCCCATGCGGGGAACTTTTTAACATCGTTATCGTGCCTTAAGGAGTCTGTGGTGATGAACACGCCGCCGGCCGCAACAGCACCTGCAAGTACACCGACAGTACCCTTCCATAACATTTCTTCCCAGGTTCCACTCAGCGCAATTCCAACACCTTCACCAGTAGCCATTGAAAGAAGTAGGCCAGCTCGCTCAAGACCCACACGCCCTAAGTTAGAGGCTCTCTGGTTGCGACTGAGGGCAACAACCAAATCTTTATTGGCACGTTGGGTTAGTAACTCTGCTATGCCAGTGGCGCTGTAGGATTCACTTTGTACTCGTCGGGGCAATGTTAGCCACAGCGTCGTCTCAGTGCTAGGCTTTCCATCTGACTGGACTAAACTAATCTTTGGTGATTTTTCTACAAGCGATGAGGTGTCAATATCCGGTTGGGCGTTCTTCCCGACTTTTACAGTGGTATCACCAGCGTCGAGATCAATGAATAGTTCACGAGGGGTTAAATCTATCCATGTGTGTTTAGAACCTGTAGCCGCATTAACAGCTGCGGCTAACGCGCTTTCGTTTACGGTTACCGCAAACGGTTCACCATTGATAGTAATCGGGTCACCTGGAAGATAGAGTCCGAATGACTGTAGGGCTATCTCCGAGTCAGCTTCACGGTGCGGCATACGTCGAATATGAGTTTCAGTTTCAACTGCTGTCTGTTCTGCGCTTGCTGCGAATGTTCCTGGTAATGCTGCTGTTTCTGACATATCAAGGCCCGTTTAATTAAGTACTGTTATAGACCAAATGCTTTTGTTTTGCAACTAGAAGGTCGTCATATAATCTCTAGTTTAATAAAGGGGGTGTAGTCTAAACAAGTAATTAAATAACCTCCAAAAGCTATCCTATATTAGGAGCCAACTTTGCTTATTCTTTGCTTGCTGTGGTCGTAGCAGGGTTGGCTGTTCAGTGCTTTGCGGGCATCAGGGTTAGACTCTATGATTGAGCAGGAAAAACCGAACTCATCACCAGCTTTGGCGATGTAATGCCAGGAGCCGCTACCCTTTTGGTAATAGAGAGCCAGCTCTTTAGAGCCATCACTGAAACGGAATAACGCTTCAGCGATGTCATAGCCCTTGGTCTTGCTAGTCCCAATAGGGCTGTTGGTGGCGTCTTTTGACTTGATGACCATCGGTCCGAAGGTGACGTCGGTTGCTTTTACTCCAGGGTTGGCTTGCGAGTAGGCTGTTACTAACGGTTTGGCCTGGGCAGCTAGTTGTTGCTGCAGTGACGGGCTTGTACAGACAATGGTAACTTGGTAATAGCTTACATTGCTCGTCGTGGTGCAAGTCTCGTCTTGCTTGGTGTAAAGCGTCTTCGGCGCATAGGCGGACACTTGATCTACTTGGTCTGGTTGACCAACAAAACCGTGACTCGTAAAAACGCTAGCGACAACTGAATTGACGGCATCGAGATTATGGGCAGGTGTAACAAACTTGCTTGAGTCATCAACATAGTGCGTGGCCGGCGCGTAAATCAGTATGCTGGGGTAAGCATCGGTTGTAATGCTAAAATCGTAACCTGTCACTGGCACAGGGTCTCCGGTAGCAGTTTCGGCGAGCCAGGTTCTCTTAAGGCCGCGGTATTCGTTGTATTTTACAGAAACGGCGTGGCTGATACTATCCATAAGAGGATATAAGTCAGAGCTGGGTGCTGGTGGCGCCTTTGACCGCATCGAAAGCTGCAGTGCCAGTCCGGTGATTGCCCCGGCTAGTACAATTACTAGCAATAAAAAAATGCTGGGTCGTCTTTTCTCGGGTGTTTTATGGGTCTTTGACATTGTTGATTATGATAGCACGCTGGTGAGAGTCGTATTGCAGACTTTTGTGTTATGGCTGCAGCGGCTTGATTCTTGTAAGCATTTGGAGTATATTGTCTTTTAGGACCTTCGGCCGTGGTTTATACACAACACTTGCGGGAGGCCTTTTTTATTGAGCTTATCCGGCTGGAAATATAGACATTAGGTCTTTTCGTTTTGTTCTTCGGTTCTCTTTAACCTAAATTTAGCTTAGCAGAAAAATAACAGAGAAGACCGTTGTAATCTTCTCTGTTATTAGGTTGAAAACGAGTGCTTTAGGCGAGCTCAACAGTGGCGCCGGCCTCTTCGAGGGCCTTCTTGGCGGCTTCCGCGTCTTCTTTCTTAGCTTTTTCCAAGACGGGCTTGGGTGCGCCATCAACGATAGCCTTCGCTTCGCCCAGGCCTAAGCCGGTGATGTCCTTAACGGCCTTAATGACGGCTACCTTTTGGGCACCGGCGTCCTTCAGGATGACGTCGTATTCGCTCTTTTCAGCTTCGGCTGGGGCGGCTTCGCCACCGCCAGCGGCTGGTGCGGCAACAGCTACAGCAGCTGCAGCCGGCTCAATGCCGTATTCATCTTTCAGGATAGTACCAAGTTCGTTTACTTCCAGAACGCTCAGGTTAACGAGCTGTTCTGCGATTTTCTTTAAATCAGTTGCCATGTTGGTTCCTTTCTTAGAATTAATTGGCCTTGGCTTCCAGGGCTTGCAATAAGCCGTGGAGGTTGCCTGACAGGCTGCTGGCGACGCCACGCAGCGGTGATTGTAAGGTGTTTACAATACCGGCAATGAGTTGTGGTTTGCTTGGCAAACTGGCCAAGGCTTTAACGTTATCGGCGCCCATAAATTGGCCG
>CAZOYN010000019.1:5876-14119 GCA_964584135.1 uncultured Candidatus Saccharibacteria bacterium
GGCGGTAAATGCGCCCACGAATTCCAGGCTGGGGTTAGCCTTGGCAAAGGCGTTCAGGCTTTGGGCCGGAGCGACCTCGTCTTCGCTGTTAAAGGCGTACAATAACATGCCTTCCAGCGGGCTGGTGTCAACACCTTTGAGGGCGTCGGTGGCCTGGATGGCCTTGATAACCAGGCGATTCTTAATCACCTTTACTTTGGTGCCGTTGTCTCGGGCATCACGGCGCAGCGCTTGTAGGGCTTTGACGGTGGTGCCTTGGTACTTAGCGACGACGGTCAGCTTAGAGCTGGCCAATAAATCACTTACCTCTTTAACGACGGCATCTTTTTCTTGCTTTGTTAGGGCCATGGAGTATCTCCTAGCTTACTTAAACAGAACTATCGACCAAGATCTGCTAGTTGCCTCATAAAAACAGAGAGTTTTACCTCGGCGACATTATCAAGCCACCTTAGATTAAAAATGGCCGTCGCTGTCTCTGGCAACGTAGGAGCTATTTTACACTGTTTGCGGCTCTAAAACAAGGGCTCTACTGCAACACGACATATTTGACAGGATTAACTTTTACGGGTAAACTACTTCGCTGTATGATTAGTGATGGGAAGCTATGGCAGTAAGAAATGATGTCTTTCGGGATCGTCCGGAAACAGATGGTAGCTTATTGAGTCTGGCAAAAAGATTTGGCGAGCTGGGCATGGGTGGTGTCGACGTGACTACAGATGGTGCCAACCTTTTCCTGCTAACTAAAGTCGCCGAATTGCGGGCTGAGATGGAAACTGCCGCCGGAGACGAACAGCCTACGTTGTGGCTCCGCCACTTCGTCAAAGGTGCTCATGATGCTTCGCATAAAGGCTTTTTAAAGAAGTACGGACTTGATGGTGTATTTGACCTTGACGATTGGTTTGAAGAAAACCCTCCTCTGGAGCGCAGGTTCATGATACCAGAAGCGCCTGGCTTTGCCGTGGTGCAAACGCGCCGCATTAACCGCTATGACGCGCCAGAGCCAGAGCCTAGCCCGTTGCCAAAGCCCGTACCCGGCGCTGTACACGGTACTGATTACTCTTTAGTTTATGTTGGCCAAGAAGCTACTTCGACTGACTTGAGTCAAGCTGTTCTAGCTTAAACTGCGTGTAGCGTTCGGCGGCCAGGCGGGTGAGCTCGGGATCTTCGTCTTGGTTGACGAACTTCATACCTTCAGCCAGGAGAGGGTGGACTTCGGCCAGTTTTTCGTGCATTTGTTGGACAAGCTTGCGGTAGGCTGGGTGGCCCTGGGGGCTAGTGCGAAGTTCGTGTAGGTGGAAAGCTTCGCGGGCATTGTAGGTGACCTTCCAGCGCATTTTATGGCCTTGTAAGGTGGCATACTGTGCTTCTAGTAAGTAACCTTCTTGTTGCAAGAGGCTATGCAGCTTCAAGCTAACGTCAAAGCAAGCCTCAAATTGTTCAACAAGTCCCGCATCCTCAACCAAGGCCGGGACATGATATCCATAACGAGGGGTAAAGGCCTGCCACTCCAAGTCATCCACCATGCGATGCCTTTGCAAATCTTTGAAAGTAGCCCATTCGCTCACAATATCCCAGCTGTAATGCACTTTCTCGAGTGCTCGGCCTGGCTTGTGACGACGGTTAAGTCGTTCGCCAATATATGTTTTAATCACTGCGGCCTTTTCGGCGTAAGACCAGTTATTCGCAATAGATTGTATTTGTTCTAAGGGTAAGTTGCTGTGCTCATACAGCAAGTCTGCTACGATTAGGAGCTCATTTTTAGGCCAGAAATCAACAAGTGTGAGTGGCTGAGTACTACTTTCAGAGTAACTTTCAGCCAACTTTTCCTTGGCCAGTTTACGCATTGCCCGAGTCGTGTTTGCCCGATAGGCAATTGTGGCACCACCTCGCTCAGGTTTATCGGCACGCTCTAGAAACATGGGGATGATTTTGCGGGCTTCAGTGAGCAGATTTTGACCAGTTTTTTGTGCTTCTGGCAGCTCATCACTCAGTAAGTGCATGATCAGACTTTCGAGTGCTTGTCCAGATGCAAATATGCCGACAGTTGCTTTTATTGCGAGGGGCAGCGCCCCCCGCGCAGCATCACAGGCTTGGGCACGAACGGCCATTTTCCAGGCACTGTCTCGTTCGGCTTGTGGTGTCTTTGAGGTTGCCATAACGTGATCTGTTAAGCGGTGGACGATTGTTGAATATAGTTCGAAGATTGTGTCCATAGCTTTGATATATTGTTTTTTAATAGGTGGTTTCAGCCCCCTGGGCACTACATATCGATATTTACCGGCCTGGTCTTTTTGATCAAAATAGATGTATCTTGTGGATTGTTCGAGGTAAGCCGCCAAACGTCCCCACTCCAGCTTCTTCATAAGTAGCATTGATGCGTTCTCGACTACCATATGCAAGCCGCCGAGCTGCTGCACAGAGTCGTCGCCATAAGCCGTAATTACTCGTTGTAATAGCTGAGCATCTTTATCAGCCTTGTTAGCAAACTCGTCCAGGATGGTTATGCGCATATCGTCACCCCGGCGACTCAAACGGGCCATAGCTGCAGCAATAGTAGCCGGGCTTAATACATCTGTGAAGGCATAGACATTACCTTCAGTATTGGTAACTGCTTTAGAAAGGTAAGTTTTGCCGGCCTCGGTAATAACAAAGCCGTTCTCGGTCTTTTTAACCAGCGGTTGGTCTGGATCAATTGCTTCGGCCGTTGGTTCTTCCGTTATAGCTATAGGTGGTTCGTGCGGTGGCAATTGCTTTTCGGCGATGATGTCTTTTACAGCTACGGGAGCGGCTACGGCTTTGCTAGCTTCGCGCAGCGCCAGGTTGTCGGCGACGAGTTTCCAGATGTTGTCGGCTACCATTTCGGCGCTGTCAGTTGCAAAGACGACGGGCAGGTTACGCTGTTTGGCTTCCCAGAGGTAGCCGGCCCGGACGCGCTCTAAAAAGGCCTCGTCGAGGTTGTCAAAGCGCTCGCCCTGGTAGCGGCCGGATAAGCGTTCTTTGAGCATAGCCACTGGCGCGTCGAGCACAATGCACAAGTCAGGCTCAATACCGCCAACCGCGAAGCTAATAATGCTGTTAATGGTCTGGTAATCGGGTATGTCGCCCCGGCCGTAGTACTGGATGGCCAGCGTGGTGAGGTAGTTGCGGTCCACCAGGCAGATCACGCCTTGTTCGACGCTGCGGCGGATAATTTGCAGGCTTTGGGCGCGGGCGGCGTTGTAGAGTAGGACTTCAGTGCGGGTGTTCATGGGGTAACGCGGGTCTTGGGTTAATTGGCGGATGGCCCGGGCGGTCAGGTCGCTCTGGCTGTCGGGCTCGCGCAGGGTACGGACGGGCAAACCGGCCGCCTGCAAACGCCGGGCGAGCTCTTGCAACTGCGTGGTCTTGCCGACACCTTCAGGACCTTCCAGGACAATGTACTTGCCTCTAGTCATATGCCAAACCCTCCAGTTTTTTGGGTAAAGCCCGTTGGTCTTTGTAGGCTTTGGGTAGCATCATGTCTGGGGACCAGGTTTTCATAATCAATTCCAGGTCGGTACCCTGCTGGTACTTACCGCTAAAACCAGCATCCCGGCTGAGGCCGTAATCGCCATCAACCGGGCCGGTTTCGTGGAAAATGATCTGGGCGGTGCGTTCGCCAACTGGCAACAGGACGGTTTCGCGCTCATTCAAGTTATAAATCTCCAGTGTTAGGCGGTTGATGTAGCCGGGGTCGATCCAGCCGGCGTCAAAGCAGACGGCGATGCCGTTACGGCCCCAACTGGAACGGGAACGAACTTCGCAGGCACCAGGCGGCCTGATGCCAAAGAACTCGTGGGTGTGAGCCAAAACCCGCTCCCTTGGCTTCAGGCTAATAACGGGGTGGTCAAGCGGAATATTGGCGACCGGCTGGAAGCCGTTGAGCTTACACCATTCTTGGTGCGTGATGGCCTTGTACGGGCCGTCAAAGTAGCGCTCCACATCTTCTTTATCGAAGGGGTTATAAATGGTCCGCTCATTCATCCTCTCGATGCGGTAGTAGTAAAAGCCAAGGGTCACATCGAGGCTGGCGTGGGCGACGTGCTTGGGGTCGAACGGCTGGCAGACAATATGCCCCTCATCGACTGCCTGTCTAATTTGAGTGTTGCTATAAACCCCCACGATTCCTCCGTATTGCTCATAATATTGTAGGCGACGCACCTGTCAGAACGCAAGTAGAATAATAATGTGATTTTTACGCAAATACATGCCGGTATACGCTTATGTTTATCTGGTGCGGCCTATCTAGTACAATACTATCTGCCTATGAGACGTAGCATTCGGCGCGAACTCTTCATAAACCTGGTCGGCCTGGGCGTTAGCCTGCACGGTGCCTTTATTGTGGCCAGCACGTTACTGGAACAAATAAGCCTGCGCCGCAGCACGCACGTCTCAGCCTTTGCCGTCAATATACCCTTGTTAATTGGCTTAAGCCTGATGTACTTGGGCTCGCGGCTGAGACGGAGTAAGCACAGCGCTTGGCTGGTTGCCGTGGCCGGTTATGGCTTCCTACTGGTATTGACGATCTTTGAAAACGCTGAAGATATTGGCCTGCACACCCTGCCAAACCTCACGTTTGTGCGCGGCATCTTACTGCCCATTATTATCCTCGGGCTGCTGTTATATTTCCGCCAGGATTACACCGTCCGTAGCGATACCCAAGGCTTCCGCTCGGCTGCCTGGTTTGCCTTAGTCATCCTGGTTGTCGCATTTGTATATGGTGTGGCTGGTTTTGAACTGCTTGACAAGCGGGATTTCCGCCAAGAAATCAGCCTGCCCAGCGCCATGCACTACACCATTGACCAGTTTGACCTCACGACCATCCACCCCATCCACCCCTATACCAGGCGGGCGCACGTATTTGTCGACTCCTTGTCAGTTGTCAGTGTCGCGGCCGTTGGCTACGCGGTTATCGCTTTTTTCCAGCCGTTACGCGCCCGTTTTGCTGACCAGACCGGCAACCGCCAACATATGGAGCAGTTGCTGGCTAGCCACCCCGCCCTGAGCGAAGACTTTTTTAAGCTCTGGCCACACGATAAGCAATATTTCTTTAATAGGGACGGCACCGCTGGCTTGGCCTTTCATGTCTACCGCGGCGTGGCGTTATGCCTAGGCGATCCCGCCGGCAAGGTTAAAGATTTTTCGGATGTGCTGAAACAATTCGAAGAGCTTTGCTACCGTAATGATTGGCTGCCGGCGCATATCCATACCGGCGAGAGCCACCGACGGCTCTATGGGCAGCATGGCTATACCCTGCAAAAGATTGGACAAGAAGCAGTACTGGATCTGGAGTACTTCCGCTCACAGGTGGCGCATAACAAGCAGTTCCGCCACATCCGTAATAAGTTCACGAAGCAAGGTTTCACCAGCGAGCTACTCAAGCCACCACACCATCCGGCTGTCCTGGAGCGCCTGCACGGCATTTCCCAGGACTGGCTATCTGAGGGTGGCCGGGTCGAGCGGCGCTTTGCCATGGGCTACTATACGCCGGAATACATGGAGCTCTGCGACATTATGGTCGTCCGTGACGCCGCGGGCACTATCCAGGCCTTTCTCAACCAAGTCCCCGCATCCTTTGATAGGCAAGAGGCCACCTTTGATATGTTCCGGCACACCAAGTCCAGCGTAAGCAATATAAATGATTTCTTACTGCTTAGCTTTGCTGATTACGTCGCCGAGCAGGGCTACAGGCGTTTAAACCTTGGCCTGTGCCCGCTGGTTGGGCTGGAAGAGAAAAATGCAGATGGCAGCACACTGATTGAAGGCTTCCTACGCTTTGCTTACGCTAATGGCGACCGCTTTTACTCGTTTAGCGGCTTGCAACGCTTTAAATCCAAGTACGAACCGCAGTGGCGCGACCGCTATGTGGCCTACCAAGGTGGCGTCAGGGGCTTTTCACGCACGATGACGGCGCTGATGCGCACCTTGCGCGTTAGGTGAGTTTGCTGTTGATGGCCGCCTGGATGGCGTTCATAGTCTGCTCCTGCACAGCAGCAATCGAAGCATCAGCCTTGATTTCCAGGACGGGGTAACGACGGGCAGCTTCGGTATAGCCAGCTTGGACTTTTTCAAAGAAACCAGCTGGTTTGCTTTCAAAATAATCGGCGGCACCCGGTTTTTGGCGGGCCCGGGCCAGGGCGGTGTCTAGGCCTGCGGTATACATAATGACCAGCTCAGGCGCAAAACGCTCCATGCTGCTTTTGATACCTGTCCAGCCAAGTTTGTCATCGAGCCCATCGCCGTACATCTGGTAACCGGCAATCGACAACGGGCCGCGGTCAACCAGGATAATCTTGCCGGCAGCCCGGCCGGCCGCAACTTGGCCAAAGAGTGCCGCGTGCATGGCAAGCGCGATGTGCAGGTCAGTCTCTGGTGGCCTGTCGAGCGCAGACAACCATACTTCGCGCAGCGCCTCCCCAATTGGCGTGCCACCATTCACTCTGGTTGTCTGTACATCCCAGCCAACGGCTTGGAGTGCTTCGGCGGCTAGCTTAAGCTGGGTGGTTTTGCCTACCCCATCAATACCTTCAAAGAAAACAAGCAGTCCGCCGGGGACGGTTTTGGCTGGCTTGGTCATGTAACCTATTATGCCACAGCCGTCAGGTCAACCGCGATGGATGGACCCATGCTAGTGGTCAGGTGGATGGCCCTGAAGTAGCCAGTCTTCACACTTGATGGTTTGCTCGCTTTGAGGCTGGCCAGCACGGCTTGGACGTTTTCGAGCAGTTGGGCACTCGTAAAGCTGACTTTACCAATGCCAAGGTGTACGATGCCGGTACTGTCCACGCGGTACTCTACGCGGCCGGCTTTGGCTTCGGCCACCGCCTTGGCGACGTCAGTGGTGACCGTGCCGCTCTTCGGGTTTGGCATCAGGCCGCGCGGGCCCAGCGTACGGGCATATTTGCCGAGTTTTGCCATCAGGTTTGGAGTAGCGATGAGGATGTCAAAGTCCATGACGCCCTTTTCTAATTGGGCAAGCAATTCGTCTGTGCCGGCGATGTCGGCCCCGGCCTTTTTGGCTGCTGCTGCCTCATCTGTTAAAACAGCGATTTTGACGGTTTTGCCGGTACCAGCCGGAAGCACGAGGTTGTCGCGGATGTTTTGGTCGGCCTGGCGCGGGTCAACGCTTAGGTTGACGTGCAACTCCACGGTGGCATCAAACTTAACATGGCTAGTCTTCTTGGCCAGGTCAATGGCGGCCGGCAAATCATACAGCTTGCCGGTTTCAATCTGTTCGGCACTCTTGCGGAATAACTTACCGCGGCGCTCTAGGCGTGAACGGGCCGGCTTTGCCGCGACTTTTGGCTTAGTCTCCGCAGTCTCGCCGCTCGCCTTGCGCTCTTCTTTAGCTTGCTTCTCAGCAGTCTCTTCGAGCGCTTTGGCACTTCGTTTGCCAGCTTTGGCAGGTGTTTTTTCAACAATTGGTGTTTCAACGATCGGTGCTGTCTCCACGATTAATTCAGGCTCTTTCACAGCCTTCTTTGTCGTCTTCTTGGCTTCAGCCATATATATCCTTTCGTGGTACAAGCGTCCTCCCCGGACTCCCACAAATTAATTGTTGTCTTTAATCAGCTTCCGCGGCAAGCTTCCGAAAATCTGCGTCGGTTTGGGGATTGGCTTCGCCAAGGGCTGTAAGTTCAGCTTCTATTGATACGGCTGATTTAAGATCCCTTCCCTCCACAGCGGCGGCCATAGCATCCATCAAGTCACGATGTTGAACAGTGTACTCATCAAGTGGGAGTTCTGACTCCGGTTTCGACCGGGTCGAACCTTCAAAACCACCTATATCAAGCCTCGACATTATACCTCGACCTCAACACCCATGCTGCGGGCGGTACCGGCAACCATCTTCTTAACAGCCTCAACATCGCTGGTGTTCATGTCGTCAGCTTTGTCTTCGGCAATCTTAGTCAGTTGGGCTTGGGTCAGCTTTTTGCCGATCTTTTCGCTGTTTGGACGGCCTGAACCTTTTTGGATACCCAGTTCAGCGCGAATGCGGTCATCCGTTGGCACGCCAACCACCCGGAAACTCATGGTGCGGTCTTCATAAATAGCAATGTGGACAGTAACATTGGCGCCGTTCAGGTCTTTAGTTTGTTCGTTAAACGGGTTGATGAAATCCATCATGTTGACGCCGTATTGGCCCAGTACGCTACCAACAGGTGGCGCTGCGCTGGCACGGCCGGCTTGCAATTTCATCTTTAAATTAGCTTTAATTGGCTTTT
>CAZOYN010000020.1:0-1125 GCA_964584135.1 uncultured Candidatus Saccharibacteria bacterium
TCACCATTTTCACTACCAACACCTGCGGCTACTGCCAGATGGTCAAAAAGTATCTTGGCGCTAAAGGTATGACCTGGGAAGAAGTAAACCTCGACGAGCACCCCCATCGCCAAGCTGAAGCCCTCCAGCTGTCCGGTGCCTTAACGGTGCCCGTCACCGTAGTGACCAAGCAGGATGATTCCCAGGAAGTAATTATCGGCTACAACTTGGCCCGCCTGGCTCCAGCTGTCGCCTAATAACTGCTACAATTAAATTCTATGAGCGATACACCGAAACATGATGTGATTATTGTGGGCGCTGGCCCGGCAGCTTTAGCGGCCGCCATTTATACGACCCGCGAAGACATTGACACCGTGTTATTCGAGCGCGGCGTCATCGGCGGCCTGGCTGCCGTGACCGACAAGATCGATAATTACCCCGGCTTTCCTGATGGCGTTGCAGGCCTGACATTGTCCGATAACTTGCAAAAGCAGGCGGAACGCTTCGGCGCGGTGATCGAATACGGCGAAGTCACGGCCATCCACGACGAGGGCGAGCTCAAGCGGCTGGAGACCAGCGGCGGCGACATGCTGGCCCGGGCGGTGCTGATTGCCACCGGCTCGGATTATAAGAAAGTCGGTGCTCCCGGCGAGCAGGAATATTATGCCCGCGGCGTCCACTACTGCGCCACCTGCGACGGTGCCTTTTACCGTGACAAGCGCCTGGTGGTGGTCGGCGGCGGCAACTCGGCCGTCCAGGAGACCATCTTTTTGACCCGTTTTGCCAGTCACATTGACCTGTTGGTGCGCTCTACCATCAAGGCCAGCGACGTGCTGCAAGAGGAGCTTCAAGAATATGTCAAAAACGGCAAAGTCACCATCCACCTGGGCACCACCACCGATGAAATTGTCGGCGAAAATAACTCTGTAACAAAAGTGCTTGGCACCAAGGATGGCCAAAAAGTTGAATTTCCCACCGACGGGGTCTTCGTATTTGTGGGCCTGATGCCCAACTCGCAGTTTGTGCAAGGCACCCTTGAGCTTGACCCGGTTGGCTTTATTGTCACCAACAACGACCTGCAAACCAGTATGCCGGGCGTCTTTGCGGCCGGCGACATCCGCTCCGGCGCCACCATGCAAATTGCCT
>CAZOYN010000020.1:1135-13798 GCA_964584135.1 uncultured Candidatus Saccharibacteria bacterium
GCAAATCGCTTCGGCCGCCGGCGAAGGTGCCACCGCCGCCCTTAAACTGCGCGAATACCTCGAAGGCCGCGCCCACCCGCCGCAAAACTAGTAGGCGCTGGTATAGTTCGGAAAGAAGTCGCCGACGAACTGGTCTTTACGTAGGCCGGCTTTTTTGAGGTCTTTTTCCAGTGTTTCAACCATCGGTTCGGGCCCGGAAACGTATACTAGTGTATCGTCAGTGGGTTTTTCTAAGCCTAGAATGAGCTCGGCACTTAAGTTTCCGCGTTCGCCGCCCCAGGCCGGTGAGGGCTCACTGACCACGATGGTGGCGTGGACGCCAGCCTTATCAAAGGTATCCTGAAACACAATCTCATCCTCGGAGCGTACGCCGTACAGGAGTTTAATCGGCCGCTCTTCGCCAACCGCCGCCAGCCATTCCAATATGCTGTGGAACGGCGTGATGCCAATACCGCCAGCCACAAATACCAGTGGCGTTTGGATGAGCTTGGGCAGCACAAAATCGCCCATTGGCTCGGCCATATGCAGTCCCACGCCCGGCTCCAGGGTGAACAGGGCCTTCTTAAACGAACTGCTCTTGTCGTCGCCAGCGTACTTGGTGGTGATGGTCAAAAACTCACCGCCTGGCGGGCTGCTGAGCGTAAACCAACGCTTTATACCCCGCTCATCCGGCTGCTCATGGGGGATGGTTAACTCCGTAAATTGCCCAGCCGTATACTGCACCGGCTTATCGGGCTTAAAGAAAAACGTCCGGATATTGGCGGCCTCGGCTTGGCTGTGGTCAAAAATCGCTTGCATACATACATTTTAGCAGCCAAAGACGGCATAGTATGGCAAGGTACAGTCTAACGAGGCTCGAAGCGATCAGGAAAGTCGGTGATTACCCCCGCCAAACCACGTTTCGCCCACCTTCGGGCCTTGACCGGGTTGTTTGTGTAGCCTGTCAGCCCTATTTTGGAGAAAATACGTTCTTTCTTGGGGCTCTTGGGCGGAAAACTGTAGAGCTCGTAACCCCGTCTTGCCATCGATGAAATAAAGCCCGACCACAGCCAATATTCGAGCATGCTTAGTCGTTTTGTGCCCAGCTGGCGGGCACGGCGGGTAGCTCGTATTCCCGACCAGTTTTCGATCACAACCTTTTGTATGCCCGGCAGTTGCGCGTGCAAGGCCAGCAGAACTGACTGGCTATATGAGGCAATAAGCAGGTCTTTGGGAGCCCAGCCTTCTTGAAGTAGTTGTTTGATGATTTTGACAATTGGCTTAGTCCGTACATCAGGTTTAACCTCAACGATGACCGGAACCCGACGGTTAATTACAGCCAGGGCCTCTTCCAGCAAGGTCAGGTCTGGTTTGTGCTTTTTTAGTTCGTCAAAGGTGTGCTCACTGACTTTTAGATGATTGCCGGATGGGTCGGTAAGATGTGGGTCATGAAGCAGGGCGGTCAAGCCGTCTTTGGTGACGCGAACATCCAGTTCAATCTCGTCAACATGATGCTCCAAGGCTTTTTTGAAACTGGCGATGGTGTTTTCCGACGCCAAGCCGCGGGCCCCGCGGTGTCCAATAATTTTCATATCACGTAGTGTACAATACTTTCTATGAATGAACTTAGCTACGGCGACAAAGCGCCACACGTCGTAAATGTTGTTATCGAAATCCCACGCGGCACCAGGCGCAATAAGTACGAAGTGGACAAAGATACCGGTCGTATTTTTCTCGACCGCGTCAATGGTGTGCACGTTACCTTTCCTTATGATTACGGCTATATCCCAAACACCTTATGTGAAGATGGCGACCCGCTCGACGCGCTGGTGGTGCTCGACGAACCACTGTTCCCGGGCGTGGTAGTCCCGGTCCGGCCTATCGGTGTTTTTTACATGGTTGATGACGGCGAAAAGGACGAGAAACTTATCTGCGTTCCTGCCAAGGATGTTTCCAAAGACCATCTCACCAACGTCGACCAATTGGGTGAAAACTTCAAAAAAGCCATCGAACACTACTTTGCCCACAGTAAAGACTGGAAAAATGACTGGAAGGGTGTTGAATTTGCCTCCAACGGCTGGGGTGATGCCGGAGCTGCCCAGCAGGTCATTAGCGACTCGATTGCCCGCGCCCAAAAGTAGCTATGCAAACTCGGGTTGTCGCTAAAGTTGTCGTCGTCAACGCCGCCGGGAAGGTTTTACTGCTCAAGCGCGGCCCAACGGATCATCGGCGACCAAACCAGTGGGACATTCCCGGTGGTCATACAGAAGAGCACGAGCTGGCCGAAGAAGCGGCTATCCGCGAAACGCAAGAAGAAGCCGGCATTGATTTGCGGGCCCGCAACCTCAATTTAGTCTATTCAATCTCAGAGGTTGCGCAGGACGATTTGAGTGTTGTCTGGCTATTCTATATTGCTCAGGTGCAAAAGCCTGAGGTGACCATCAGTCACGAGCACAGTGAGTTTGCCTGGATGAGCATTGATGGGGCCATTGAAGCCATAGATTATGACCGCCAAAAACGGGCTTTCAGCTACATCCGCGACAACCATCTGATCTAAGGTGTTGCGCCAAAGGGCGCGAGCTTTTACAATATAGGCATAAGCGTTACACTTAAAACATAAACAAGGAACTTCAATGAAAACCAGGGTGGCAATTAATGGGTTTGGCCGGATTGGGCGCAATGCTTTCAAAGTGGCCTTTGAGCGCAGTGATCTGGAAATTGTGGCCATTAACGACCTAACAATTCCAGAAACATTGGCGCACTTGCTCAAGCACGACTCTAACTACGGTACTTATCACAAAGAGGTCAGCTTCGACGACAAAGGCATTATCGTTGAAGGCAAACACATCCCGATTTTTGCCGAAAAAGATCCGACAGCTTTGCCGTGGGGCGAGTTGAAAGTGGATGTAGTTATTGAGTCAACTGGCTTCTTTGTAGACCCCGCCAAAGCCAAGGCCCACGTTGATGCCGGAGCCAAAAAAGTTGTCATTAGCGCGCCCGCCAAGGGTGAAGGCGCCACGACCATCGTTCTGGGCGTCAACGAAGATAAACTGGAAGGCTCCAGCGACATTATTAGTAATGCCTCCTGTACCACGAACTGTATTACCCCTGTAGCAGCCGTCATTGAGAGCAACTTTGGCATTGAAAAAGCTATGATGACCACCGTGCACAGCTATACCGCCAGCCAGGCGTTACAAGACGGCCCGAGCGCTAAAGACAAGCGTGAAATGCGCAACGCCGCCGAAAACATCGTGCCCACCACCACCGGTGCCAGCATTGCCGCCGGCCAGGCTATGCCAGCCTTGCAGGGCATTTTTGGCGGCTTGTCGATACGTGTGCCTACCCCTGTTGTTTCACTCAGTGACTTCGTGATTATTACCAAGCGCGACGTCACGGTCGAAGAGGTCAACGAAGTCTTTAAAAAAGCCGCCAAAGAACCGTATTACCAAGGCATTCTGGACGTTACCGAAGAAGAGCTGGTGAGTAGCGACTTCATTGGCAATAGCCATAGCTGCATCGTGGACCTCAAATTAACAGCCGTAGTGAGCGGTAATATGCTCAAAGTAGTGGCTTGGTACGATAACGAGTGGGGCTATTCCAACCGCCTGGTTGAAGTCGTGGCTGATACCGGCCGGATGCTGCATAAAGCCGAGTCCAACCACGACCACGAATAGTATGAAGATTTACATTGGCGCCGACCATAATGGCTTTGAGTACAAAGGTCAGCTGACAAAAGCCTTGCAGCTGGCTGGCCACGAAGTTATCGACCAGGGTGACTTATCGGTTGACCCCAACGACGACTACCCGCAATTTGCCGGCAAGGTGGTCACCGCACTACTGGCCGACCCGGACCATACTGCCAAAGGCATCTTGGTTTGCGGTAGCGGCCAGGGCATGTGCATAGCTGCCAACCGTTTTAAGGGTATCCGGGCGGCGCTGTGCTGGAATATGAATGAAGCCCGGTCGGCTCGCAATGACGACGACGCCAACATTCTCTGCCTATCTTCACGCTACACCTCGCTCGATGATGCCGGCTCCATCATGGCTACGTTTTTGGCTACGCCGTTTGCCGGCGCCGAGCGCTTTTCGCGTCGCAT
Organism: uncultured Candidatus Saccharibacteria bacterium; assembly: GCA_964584135.1. Classification (GTDB taxonomy): domain Bacteria; phylum Patescibacteriota; class Saccharimonadia; order Saccharimonadales; family UBA4665; genus CAZOYN01. The sequence goes on from CAZOYN010000020.1 coordinate 5,212, forward strand.
CAAAGAGCTCGATGAACTAGCCCAATAACATGGCAGTTATTTGCCCAACGGTTACGGCTTATAATCCGCACGAATACCGGGCGCAAATGGAGCGGATCCAGCCGTTTGCCAAGCGGGTCCACATTGACCTCATGGACGGCGTCTTCGCACCAACCACGTCGCCAAGTCTGGAGCAGGTCTGGTGGCCGCATGAACTCGCGGCTGACATCCATCTCATGTACCAAGAACCGATGGATTATCTTGAGCAGCTTGTCAAGCTGAAGCCGCATCTGGTGATTATCCATAATGAAGCCCACGTGCATCATATGCATTTCGCGGCCGAGTTGCATAAACATGACATTAAGGCCGGCCTAGCGATACTCCACGACACGCCGATTGAGTATGCCTATCAGATAATGCACAGCTTTGACCACGTGCTGATTTTTAGTGGCCACTTGGGTTATCACGGCGGTGATGCCGACTTGGGCTTGCTGGACAAGGTCCAAAAAGTCCGGCAGCACCACCCCGAGGCCGAAATTAGCTGGGATGGCGGCATCAATGACCAAAACGCTCAGCAGTTGGTGGCGGGCGGTGTGGACGTGCTGAATGTCGGTGGCTTTATCCAAAAAGCTGACAACCCCAGTCACGCTTATGCTAAACTGGAAGCGGTATTACGGGGTTAACCATGCGAAAACTACCTGTGGAGCGGCTGGAGACTATTGCCAACGACATCCGTGAGGATATTATCCGGATGCTGGAACACGCCGGCAGCGGCCACTCAGCCGGCCCGCTCGGCCTGGCCGACATCTTCACCGCTCTCTATTTTGACATCTTAAAACACGACCCTAAAAACCCTGACTGGCCGGAGCGTGATATTTTGCTATTAAGTAACGGCCACTGCGTACCGGTGCGCTACGCCACCATGGCCCACGCCGGCTACTTTGACCGCAAGGAGCTGATGACGCTGCGCCGGCTCGGCTCGCGCCTCCAAGGTCACCCGGAGCGGCTGCGGCTGCCCGGTATGGAAACCACCAGCGGTCCCTTAGGCAGTGGCTTGAGCCAGGCCTGCGGCATGGCCTTGGCGCTGCGCATGGACAAGCAAACCCACCGTTGGGTGTATGTGGTTATGGGCGACGGCGAGCAGGATGAAGGCAATGTCTGGGAAGCCGCTATGTTAGCCAGCAAATACAAGTTGAGCAATATAACCGCCATCACCGACCGAAACAATATCCAGATTGACGGCCCAACCGAAAGTGTCATGCCCCTCGAAGACCTCAAGGCCAAGTGGGAGGCCTTTGGCTGGCATGTGTTAGAAGTGGACGGCAACAACATCGAGGCCTTTATTGACGCTTGCGCTATGGCCAAAGCCATCACCGAAAAACCAGTTATGATCATTGCCCTGACTGTGCCGGGCAAGGGGGTGGATTTTATGGAGTTCGACTACACTTGGCACGGTAAACCGCCCGACCATGAGCAAGCGGTCAAGGCGCTGCACGAGCTACGCACCCTCGGCGGCAAAATCCGGAGTGAGCATGAGTAAGCGTTCGCCGTTATTTATTGCGGGCAGCTGGCTAGCCGGCCTCGCCAGCACCGGCCTGTTGTTGCTCATCGGAAATTTTGTACGCAGCGCCCTGGCCAGTTTTAAATCTTGCGCTGCTAATAATTCCGGCCTTGCCTTGAGCAACTGCGGCAAGCAGTCGCTTAATCCTGGTGACTTTGTGCTTATTGGGCTGCTGATTTTATCGGCCGCCTTGACAATTACCCTTTGTACGGCGGCTTGGCGGTTGATGCGGAGGCCAGGGTGAACCTGTATCTCTTAGACGTTGACGCTAAGCTAGAGGCCGAGCCAATCCGCAAAGGCTTTGGTCGGGGTTTGCTGGAGGCCGGCAAGCGTAACCCGAGTGTGGTGGCCGCCTGTGCTGATCTGACTGGCTCTACGGCCATGGACCTATTTGCCAAAGAGTTCCCAGACCGGTTTATAGAAATTGGCGTAGCCGAACAAAACCTCGTAACTACCGGCACCGGCCTGGCGGCCATGGGCAAAATACCCTTTGTGTCCAGCTACGCGGCTTTTAGTCCCGGCCGGAACTGGGAGCAAATCCGGACCACTATCGCGCTAAATGACCGGCCAGTTAAAATTATCGGTTCACACGCCGGGGTGTCGGTTGGTCCGGATGGTGCCACCCACCAAATGCTCGAAGACATTGCCCTAATGCGTGTATTACCGAATATGGTTGTACTGGCTCCCGGCGACAGCGTCGAAGCCGAAAAAGCCACCTTGGCGATGGCGGCCAACAAGCGACCCAACTACATGCGCTTGGCCCGCGAAGCCACGCCCATCATCACGACGCCCAAAACGCCATTTGAGATCGGCAAAGCCTACGTCTTCCGCCCGGGCGAAGATGTGACCCTCATTGCGACTGGCACCATGACCTACCACGCGCTGATGGCGGCCGAAAAATTGTACAAAGACGGGGTTGATGCTGAGGTCGTGCATGTGCCAACCATTAAACCGCTCGATGCTGAGACTATCCTAAAAAGTGTCCGAAAAACCCGTGCCGTGGTAACGGCGGAAGAAGCCCAAATTAACGGTGGCCTCGGTGGCGCCATTGCCGAACTATTGGGCGAAAACCTGCCCGTGCCGCTGAAGCGCATTGGCATGCAGGACCGTTTTGGCGAATCCGGTGAACCCAACGAGCTATTAGAGTTTTTTGGCCTCGATGCTAAACATATCCGCTTGGCCGCCCATCATGTCATCGAGCGCAAGGCCTGAACCTTGGGTTAAGCAGTATTCCATATAAGTTATAATATAACCTATATGGAATACTGCTGATCGAACCATGCGCGTGGACGGTCCTGGATAATTCGAACGGCTGTCAGCAAGGTAGATGAGTTACTGGCGTAGGCAAGCATAAGCGTCTATACTGCTTGGTATGCCTTTGACACTGCAACAGATACGAAAGAACTGCCAAACTGCCCGAACGCGCATGGCCCAAGCCCGGGCCGAACACTGGGCCTTCGGAGCCTTTAACCTGGATGACGAAGCCACGCTCAAAGCCGTGGTCCAGGCGGCCGTTAACAAGCAGGCTCCGGTGCTGGTTGAAGTCAGCCAGGGCGAAGTTGACGACATAGGCCTGGATAATGTCCGCGACATGGTCGACAACTTCAAGGCCCAGTACGGGGTTGAGATCTACGTTAACCTCGACCACTCGCCCAGTATCGAAGCCGCCAAAGCCGGCATCGAGGCCGGCTTTGAGTTCATCCACATCGACGTTTCCCAGGCCAACCACGACGCCAGCGACGAAGATATTATCAATGCCACCCGCGAAGTCGTGGCCTACGCCAAATTAACCGGCGCCCTGGTAGAAAGCGAGCCACACTACTTCGGCGGCTCGTCCAATGTCCATACCGAAAATATCGATTACGAAGAAATTAAAAAGACCTTTAGTACGCCCGAAGGTTCGCGGGCCTTCGTGGAAGCCACGGGCATTGACACCTTCGCCGCCGCCGTCGGTAATTTGCATGGCAAATACCCAGTGCCCAAAGTACTTGATTTAGAACTGTTGCAGCGAATCCGCGACGCCGTCAGCTGCAACATCTCGCTGCATGGCGGCTCGGACACCCCCGGGCACTACTTTCGTGATGCTGTGCGCGTTGGTGTCACCAAGGTAAATATCAACTCCGACATGCGCTACGCGTACCGCACCACGCTAGAAAAGGTCCTCAAAGAACACCCCGATGAGTATTCCGTAGCCAAACTGATCTCCAAAGAAGTTATTCCGGCCGTCCAAGCGGTGGTGGAAAGCAAACTTGACGACTTCAACTCCGCCGGAAAAGCTATGCTACACTAGTACCATAAGCATAATGTAATAAACAGGGGTGGGTAAGTGGCGGAGCAGCCAGATGTAATCAGCGTAGGCGACATCGTTACCGATGCTTTTATTAAGCTGTTTGATGACCAGGCGGTGACCTACCAGAACGAGCAAGGCAAGTGGCTGGCCATGCCTTTTGGCACCAAGCTGCCGTTTGACCACGCTGAAATTATTGAGGCCGTTGGTAACGCCAGTAATGCCGCGGTCGCCTTCGCCCGCCTGGGTCTCGACAGCGCCTTTGTCACCAATGTCGGCTCTGACCCCCACGGCCGTGACATGATCCACGCCCTCGATAAAAATGATGTTGATACCCGGTTTGTGCGCATTAACCACGGTAAAAAGAGCAATTACCACTATGTGTTGTGGTACAAAGAAGAGCGCACCATCCTAATTAAGCACGAAGAGTACGACTACCACTGGCCGCACTTGCGGCCGGCCGAAGTTCCCAAGTGGTTGTATTTTAGCTCTATTAGTGAACACGCCATCCCTTACCATGACGACGTCGCCGACTGGCTGGAAGCCCACCGTGAGGTTAAGCTAGCCTTCCAGCCGGGCACCTTCCAGATGGAAGCCGGCACCAAACGGTTACACCGGATCTATGCCCGCAGCGAGGTCTTAATCTTAAATCGTGAAGAAGCAGCCACGGTCGGTGGCGGCAACCACGAAGATATCCACGACCTGTTCAATCATTTGCATAAACTCGGGCCACGCATTGTAGTAATTACTGACGGTCCACAAGGAGCTTATGCTTCCGACGGCCAGAATCGCTTCCAGATGCCGTTATATCCAGACCCAGCGCCACCGGTTGACCGTACTGGAGCCGGCGACTCCTTTGCCTCGACCTTTGTGGCCGCCCTGATGAAAGGCAACACGATCGAAGGCGCGCTACAGTGGGCGCCGATCAACTCCATGAGCGTCGTGCAAAAAGTCGGCGCCCAAGCTGGCCTGCTCTCAGAGAAAGAACTGGAGCATTTTTTGCGGCAGGCGCCGGACTGGTACAAGCCAACACGCCTCAGTTAACGACTTTCTTTCCGTGTGTCGCTTATGGTAATCTGTGTGTAGGACAATATTATGTTGCGAAATAAAAATAACAGAGGTGAAATGTGACACGCTTCTTATCTGAGGCCTTGCGAGCCAGCGAACCAGCTTTCCGCCGGGGGTTACAAAAACTGGAGGCGGCCAATGGCCACCCCAGTAACGACATCCGCCTTTCGGCCTCGGTGACGCGGGCCACGAAAGATAAACTGCGCCAGCTCGGTGTTGACCCGGATGACACGACGGCTGAAGAATTGTACCATGCATTGCAAGCACGGATTACAGCCGATGACCACCGGCTGGTAAAAGCCTTGCGTACCCGGGCTGCAACCCAGGTTTCGGCTGAAGCCAACATTAACGACGGCCTGCTGCTGGCCTTAAAGGAAGTTGCTGGCTCAGCGGGCTGTTTTGCCTTGAAAACCAGCAAGCTCAAAACCCTTATCAAGAAAGTTCCGCCCAAGAAGGCCATGAAACAGCTGGGCTACCGTTCGCTCGATTCTCTGCTCAAGCACGAACCGCCGGCCTGCATACTGGCCGCCGCCTGGTTGCTGGAAGGCGAGCGCTGGCAAAAACAACTGCTCGACCAGTATAAAAAGCTCACAGCCGGCGACTTTGAGAGCCGCGCGATCACGATCATTCAGCCTAACGGCAAACGCTGGCAGCAGCTGAGTCAAGAGGCGGTAAACGATAAAAAGCACAACCTGTTGAGCTTTAAAGAGCTCGGCACGCTGATTTTGCTACCGTTTCCGGTGGACGTGCCGGCCGGGGCGGTCACCGTTAGCCTGGCTTTAGCCCTGCATGAGCTCAACGAAATCCGGGCGGGCAGCACCTTTTTGAAACTTAGCCAGGTCCAAACAGATTTTGGCAGCGTGGTGCAAACCATTGCCGCTGACGAGCCACGGCTCACGGCCCAAATGCTCGACCGGCCGGTGCCCTGGCAGCTGGTGCAGCGGTTTTATGCCCGGCTGAGCCACCTGTTAGAAGGCGGGGTATTCGAGCCACACATCCAGGCCGAAGATATGTCCTGGCAAAGCGTGGAGCAGGCTCTCAGCGAGATTGAGCCTAGCTTTGAGTTCTGGCACGACAGCGGCCACTTAGGCCTGCTACACAACCACCAACCGGTTTCACTCAACCTGTTGGACGTGGCTTTGAGCTACTGTAACCAGCTGCCGTTTGAACAGCGGCTGGTCCATTACTTCCAGCGGGCGCTGGGCCACGAACTACTCTTGCATTACTTGCAGCCATCTGCCATTGAACAAGCAATTAACGCCCAATTACAGCCGGCGCTGGCTGCGGAGTTGTCCGTCCTATGACTCCCACAACCACCGATGACAAAAAGCACCTGCGGTACTCGATCTGTGTTTCTGGAGCGGCCGCCGGCGAAACGGTCAGTGAATCATCTGAAAAAGCCCATGCGCTTGGCGTGGCGATTGGCAAGGCCGGCCATATTATCACTACCGGTGCCACCGTTGGGTTGCCCTACTATGCCGCCGTTGGGGCCAAATCGGAGGGCGGCATGAGCATTGGCTTCAGCCCAGCCGTTTCCTTACGCGAACATCTCCGCAAATACCGCCTGCCGCACGACTGTTTTGATTTTATTAACTTCACCGGCCTGAATTACGTTGGCCGGGACTTGTACCTGGTGCAATCCAGCGACGCGGTCATTACCGTGGGTGGCCGCTTCGGCTCGCTCCACGAATTCACCAGCGCCCTGGAAGCCCGTAAGCCCTGCGGCGTGCTGATTGGCAGTGGCGGCACTGCCGACCTCATCCCCCAACTGATGGAAATCCTCGAACCGCCAGCCCACGACCTGGTCATTTACGACGAAGACCCCGAACGCCTCATCCAGCGCATCATCGAAGTCTTAAACGAAAAATACGCTGATATTGAAGCTGACCTGGAGCGCTATAACGCCAGCTGGTTCATGCATCCCAAGCCCAAACAGCCCCACGCCGGCTAAGCTGCTACAATTAAGGGGTGAATAGGTTTGTCTTACAGAGTGAGTTTGGGCCGACGGGCGACCAGCCTTCGGCCATTGCCCAATTGACCAAGGGTCTGCAAGCTGGCCTGCACCACCAAACGCTGCTGGGCGTGACCGGTTCGGGCAAGACCTTTAGCATGGCCAATGTCATTCAAAACCTACAACGCCCAACACTGGTGCTGAGCCATAACAAAACCCTGGCGGCGCAGCTATATGCCGAGTTTAAGAACTTTTTCCCCGACAATGCCGTCCACTACTTTGTCAGCTATTTTGATTACTACCAACCCGAAGCCTACATTCCACGTTCCGATACCTACATCGAAAAAGACTCGCAAATTAACGAAGAAATTGACCGGCTGCGGCACGCCGCCACCGACGCGCTTTTGAGCCGTAAAGACGTCATTATCGTGGCCAGCGTCAGCTGCATCTACGGCATTGGCTCAGTCGAGGACTATAGCGGCCTGTCGATTGAAGTTAAAGTTGGCGAGCGTAAAGTCCGCGACAAACTACTCCGGCAACTGACAGACATCCAGTACCAGCGTAACGACATTGATTTTCACCGCAGCACTTTCCGGGTGCGCGGCGACGTGGTGGACGTCTACCCGGCTGGTGAGGAGCTGGCCTACCGCATGGAGTTTGACGGCGACGAAGTGGAGCGCATCACCAAAATTGACCCGCTCACCGGCGAGATCCTGGCCAACCTTGATGACTACCGTATTTTCCCGGGTTCGCACTATGTAACACCGCAAGAAAAGCTGCGAGTCGCCCTGGGCAAGATTGAGCAGGAACTGGAGCAACGGCTGGCCAAATTTAAACGTGAAGGTAAATTGTTGGAAGCCCAGCGCCTGGAGCAGCGCACCCGGTTTGACCTGGAGATGATGGAAGAAACCGGCTTCGTGAAGGGGATTGAAAATTACTCGCGCTACCTGACGAACCGCGAACCAGGCGACCAGCCAGCCACGCTACTGGACTATTTCCCCGATGATTACCTATTATTTATTGATGAATCGCACATGACCATACCCCAGGTGCGGGGCATGTATAACGGCGACCGAGCCCGCAAGGAGGTGCTAGTGGATTACGGCTTCCGCTTGCCCTCGGCGCTCGATAACCGGCCGCTGACTTTTACTGAGTTTGAGCGCCATATTAACCAAGCCGTCTACGTGTCCGCCACGCCGGCCGAGTACGAGCTGAGCCGCTCCCCAGAACCAGCTCAACAGGTTATCCGCCCCACCGGCCTGCTTGACCCGCCCATTGAAGTCCGGCCAATTGACGGCCAAATTGATGATTTGCTGGCCGAAATCCGCGGCACTGTCGAAAAACACCAGCGGGTGCTGGTGACCACGCTTACAAAACGTATGTCCGAGGACCTGGCAGAGTATCTTAAGGAGTTAAACGTTAAAGTCGCCTACCTCCACAGTGATATTGATACTCTGGAGCGCACCGACATCTTGCGTGACCTCCGGCTGGGCGTGTACGACGTTTTGGTCGGGATTAACCTGTTACGCGAAGGCCTGGACTTGCCGGAAGTGTCGTTGGTAGCTATTTTGGATGCCGATAAAGAAGGCTTTTTGCGCTCCGACCAAGCCTTGATCCAGACCGTTGGCCGGGCCGCCCGCCATGAAGCCGGCCACGTTATTATGTACGCCGACCACGTCACCAAGAGCATGCAATTCGCTATGGATGAGACCACCCGCCGCCGTAAAATCCAGGAAGCCTA
>CAZOYN010000021.1:0-13228 GCA_964584135.1 uncultured Candidatus Saccharibacteria bacterium
GAAGAGATCCAGCAAATTATTGAGCGGGCTGCCAAAATCCTGAAAGTTACAATCGATAAACCGGCGGCCCAGGAACTCGCCAAGCGCTCGCGGTTAACGCCGCGCATCGCTAACCGCTTGCTCAAGCGGGTGCGTGACTACGCCGATGTTAATGGTGACGGCATCATTGACGCCCAGCTAAGCCACCGGGCGCTGCAGCTACTTGATATTGATGAGTTGGGTTTGGACAAGGCCGACCGCATGCTGTTGGCGGCGATTATTGAGAACTATAATGGTGGGCCGGTTGGCGTGGAAACGTTGGCTGCTTTAACGGCCGAGGAACGGGGCACCATCGAGGACTTTTACGAACCCTACCTCATGCAAATTGGGCTGCTGGAGCGCACGCCCCGCGGCCGTAAGGTTACCCACAAAACCTACAAGCATTTAGGTAAAACCCCCAAGAAAGATAGCCCGCAATCGACGCTGCTATAATGGTAAGGCTATGAATTTGCCAGAGGAAAACCGGCCGGTAGATAACCGCTTACAAGCCATGCAGCCCGGTGAAACCGTCATTTGCCAGATTAAGCGTCATGCAATTGGCATTTTTGGTATATATTTTATGGCTGGGCTGATGTTGTTGGTTGTAGCCGTTATAGCTTTTGGCGTAGCACCACATTTTATCACCGGCGTTAGTCACGCGAAAGTAGTCGAAGTTGGCGGCCTGGTGTTCTTGGTGCTGGCAGTGCTCAGTTTCATCTTTGTGCTTATCTCGAGCCGGGTTTACTGGGGCAATAGCTGGGTTTTAACCAGTGACAGCCTGACGCAAATTACCCAGACTAGCCTGTTTGACCGCCAGTCAAGCCAGCTCAGCCTCGGTAATCTTGAAGATGTCACCGCCGAGCAGAACGGTATCTTGACCCACATGTTTAACTATGGCGTACTGCGGGTAGAAACGGCCGGTGAACGCAGCAAGTTTGTTTTTACCTATTGCCCGAAACCCAACGACTACGCTCAGCAGATCCTCAACGCCCGCGAACAGTTCGAGCAGGGCCGGCGGGGCCAGGACCTGCAACGTCCGTATAGGGGTGAAGACACCTACGAGCAGCCACCAGACAACGGCGTCAACATCAATACCAATCCCAATAACTAACTACTCCTGGAACGGGTTGCTACGGGCGTCATTAAATAGCGTTTGCACGCTCACGCTGTTATCTTGCAGTGACTGTAGTTGGCGGATAACTGTCGGGTCAACCCGCGGGATATGGGCTGCCTGGACCTGGCTGTTGACGGCATCACTGCTCGGCTGGACATTACTGAGGCTATTAATGCGCAGCAGGACAAAACCATACAGTGCGGCCACAAATATAATGAAGGCGACAAGACTGTAGCGGCGAGAGGTTTGTAATATATCTTGCAGCTTTTGAACCAGTGCTTGGAGTTTTTCTTTGTTCATGGCCGTATGTACCCATCTAGGGTTAGTGAAAACGTCAAGTAATTACGGTTATTGCCTTGGGGCTGGATAGTCACCGCGCTGACTTGGGCGGTGCGCCGGTTTTGTTCGAGCGCCCCGAGGAAACTAACGAATTGCTTGTAGGTTATAAAGGCGGTTGGGTCGCTTTGGATATTGATCTGTAGATCATACACCCCGGCAATGTTTTTAACCGATTGCAGCTGTGACAGCGCGCCAGCTTTAGGGTTACTGGCCACGGGTGTTGTACTGGTGGTGCCACCCGGAGTGCTGCCAAGGTTAGAGGCCGGGAAGGTGATGGCTGCTAATTTTACGCCATTATCGTCAGCAATGTTCACAATTTCGCGCACTGCTTCGGCCTGGTCCTTATCTTGGGGCACGATGGTCCTGGCGATTTTTTCCAAGTCCGAGTTTTTAGCGATTTCTTTTTTGGCGTTCACGAGACTGAGCTTTTCTTGCTCCAGGGCCAGGGTTTCAACTTTGAGGTCGGTGAGCTGTTTTGAACGGGCAACCAGCAGGTTGTTGGCACCGTACGCGCCACCAAGTAATCCGGCAAAGAGCAGGCTGATGACAACCAGCATCACAATGTAGACTTGTTTTGGCGTCATGACTTCGTCCCCCGGCTATTGATGAACAAGAATGGGTTATTGCTGCCAAACAGGGCCCGGACGGTCACCGTGCAGGGGTAGCGGGGGTCCTGGGAGGCAGTGGCGCCGCAGGTTACGCTCACCAAATCAGCCTTGCTGAAGATCCTATTTGCCGGGTCGGCCAAGTTAACCTGCACCTGCGTGGCTGTGTTGTAGTCGGTGGCGATAGCTGTAATATCAAGGGCGCCAGTTGTTTTACTGATAGTCAGGCCAGTCAAGTTGGCGTTAACCGGAATGGTTGCTGCAATTTGTTTGAGCAGTCCAGAAAACAGCACTTCTTTACTTAATACCTGTAAGACCAGCTTGAAGCTACTGCTGATTTCTTTTACCTGAGCTTGGGTCTGGGCGAATTGCTGCTTTTCGGCCAGCAGGCCTTCGCGGGCAATTTGCTGGTTATAGCGCACGGTTGACTGGTGGATGGTTAATAACCCGTAGGTGCCTAATAGGCCTAAGCCAACAAGAGCCAGCACAAACAAGGCGGTCCAGCGCCGCAGGCGGACATTGCGCCGGGCGAAGCGGTAATCGGCCTTTACCTCTGGCGGTAGGAGGTTAATCATTAAAAGACCTCGTTCGGGTTGGCCAGGCTCAAACCGGCAACGGTAGCATACATGGGCTTGTCGGCGTCCGATGGCGGTTGCAAACCGTGGTAATTAAAGTATTGCCAGGGGTCTGTCCGGCGCACCGCCAAACGAATAGCTTCGGTTAAGTATTCGCTCAGGCCGGGCATGTTGGCGCCGCCACCGAGGGTAATGATTTGGCCGATTGGCCGCTCGCTGCCGTAGCGTTCGTCGTAATAGCGCATCATCCGCCGAATTTCCTTCACGATTTGCTGCAGGATGGGCTCCAAAGCCTGTTTGATGTCGGCTTGTTTCTTACTGACGCTTAAGCCATAACGGGTTTTAATCAAACCGGCTTCCTGGGTTGTAACGTTTAATTTTGACTTAATTGAGGCCGTAAAATTCTCACCACCGCCCTGTACCGTACCGGCCACCAGCATGTGTTTGTCAAAAATGCTGATATCGCTGGAAACTGAACCAAAGTCGATCAACACGGTGGCCATATCACTTTGGACATCGAGCGAAAAAAGCCGGCCCGAGGAGCTGAGCGTTGGTTCGATCAGTACGGTCTCTAGGCCGATAATCTGTGCTAGCTCTAGATATGAGTCAACGATATCTTTGGGCACGGCCACGGCAAAAACCTCGGTGTTGTCGGCGGTTTGCTTGACGATTTCGTAATCCAGGTAGAGTTCTTCCAGCGGCATCGAAATATACTGTTCAGCTTCCAGCTCCACAGCCTGCTTGAGCTGGGCGGGCTTTAGCTTGGGCAGCTGGACCGACCGCGTAAAGGTGCGGTAGGCAGGGATGGCAATGGCCGCCCGGCGGGTGGTTACATCACCAATTAAGTGGTTCTTGAATAAGTCATGCGCGGCCTTGGCAATGACCTCCGGCTTAATGACCACGCCATCTTCCTGGGCCGCTTTGTCAAAGGTGGCAAAGCCATAACCAACCACGCGGGGGTGGATTTTACTGCCAGTTTTAAGTGGCTGGTGCTCCAGCTGCATGACTTTGAGCGAGCCATGGCCAATATCCAGGCCAAATAGCTGCTTGTCGTGGTAGAAGTTAGCGATGTTAGTGTTTTTCATGTAGCCTAGCCCACTAAGGCGAATATCACGTTTAAGTATAGCATTATTGCCTTCGGTATCCCTTAATGACCCAGACTGTCGTGCCAATGCCCGAGGCAGCGCCAAAAGTAATGGCGGCCGTGTTATTCATTTGGATGGTTTGGCCAATTACCGCGCCGAGCTGACCACTATTGCCCAAAGACGTTTGCGACCAATAGGCATAAAAGATAGTGTTTGGCGCCGAAGCAGAATTGTTCAATGAAATGGTTGTTAAGCTACGAGAGCTAGCGAGCGTTGTGCCACTTACCATACTGTCCTCGTCACAGCTTGCGCCACAGTAATAGGTAATAATCTCGGCCCCGGTGCCGGAATTATTTGAAGTGATGGCGGTTGACTGGTTCATGGTAAGGCCAGTGCTGCCATCAATCATAATCGTTGGCCGAGTAGCCCCCACTGAGTTATCAATAATGATTTGCGACGTGTTCGAAGTAGTTACATTGCCGGTAATCCAGACATTGCCCTTAACGATAATTGTGCAGCTATTGCTGGTTGTGACATCACCGTTGATTTTAGTATTTGCCGGCCAAGTGACAGTAGTTCCATTACCTGAACAGGAAGCGGCCGCGCCAGTCATGTTATTGGTCGCTGCTGTTTTTTGCGAAGCACGGTCATAGGTTGGTAGCGGTTGTGGCGGAACAACACTGCCAGCCACCAGCCCGCTATTACTCATTTGGGCGCCGTTTGTTTGGTTAGTGGCAGTAACGGTGCCGTAAATGTGCGCTACGCCGCTCATGGTGATTGGCGGATGAGCCGTACCGGAGCAGACTTGGGGGTATGTATTGTTCGCCGGTATCGGACAGATCTGGTCAGCCGCTTGGACATTAACCGGCAGGGCCGCCAAGCCAATACTGGCTGAGTTAGACATATTGATCTCACCGTTCACAAAGACGCTACCGCCGACTACCTTTGAGTTATTTGACATGTACAAACCGCCGGCACCAGCTACGATACTGTAGTTGCCTGACACGACTGGATAAAGATCAACGTAGATTTTTACTGAGCGCGAAACAGTAGGTGACGAAGCCGGGAAGTATGTATTGCCAGTTACGGCTACCGTTTTAGAGGAGTTAGTACCGGTCACCGTGCTCGTGAAGGTGGTTTTTACCTGGCTGTCGCTATGGACTGTCATAGGGATGGTCGTGCCTGGCCACGTGCCATCAAGGGCCATTTGCTCTACCGAATAGTCGGCTCCGGCATCGGCCGCGAACTGGGCCATAGTGTGGAATTGGTCGAAGCGTGACACCTGGGCACTAGTAAGCGATAAACGCATGTAATAAATGGCAATGGTAATCAGAAACGGCAGTGTAATAATAAACACCAGAAGAATTGAGCCACGTTGGTTGAGCCTTTTCATTTTAGAACCTATTCCTTAGTGTAACTTGCGTGTTCGTTGTTAAGTTTAAGGGGTTGCCAGGGGCATTACGCTGCATATTAAGGCTAATTTTAACCGAGCGTGCCAGAGATGTCGTAGCAGTAACAACGTTATTCTGGTCGTAAAGGGTGAAGGTCATGGTGTTCACGTAATCGGCCAAATGCGTGTCCGCCGAACAGCTACTGGTGGCAAGGTTAGGTGGACAGGTCGTGTAAAGCGTATTGCCGGTGGCGCTCGGGTTCGCCAATTTTCGTTCGAGCAGCGTTGAACCGCTCTTGTAGTACACCAGTTCGTTCATGTACGGTTTGCCTGTAGAAGGGTCAATAATGTAGGTGTGCGAGCTGTCTAATGCCGGTACGGGTATGATGATCACGAAATTGCTGTTGCTGGTGTTCCAACCGCCGGCTGGAGCATTTGGGTCAGCAATCTGGTTGGTTTGGCGTACACTGTCGCCGTAGCGGATATTCTCCACTGTTGTGCGCAACAAGTTTTGGGAGATAACCGTCATTTCTGACAACTCATTATTCCGGGTGATGACCACAAAATAATTAGAAACCATACCCAAAAATACCACCCCAATAATGGCCATCAGGCTAATTACTAAGAGCAACTCCACCAGAGTAAAACCGGCTTGTTTACTGTCCGACACCAAGCTCTCCAATGTACGTGGTATAGGCATACGAATATACCTGCCCCTGGTCTTTGTAGGAAATAGTTAAGTCGATTTGTTTAATGCCCAATGATTGGTCGCTCACCGTCATGCTGGCACTGCGACTTGGCGGTAGCTGGGTTGATAGTTCGCCCGTAAGACTCAATGTACCATTGGCCAGCCCGGCATAACCAATGTTGCGTAGCGCCTCTACCTTAGCTTCGACGTATGAGTTAGCCAGGTTTATATAGCGACCGCGTTGACTTACATGAACGAAGCTTGTTGTGACCTGGCTCAGTGAGCCAACAACAATAGTGGCGACGGCGATACAAACCAAAATTTCAACAAGCGTAAAACCGGCTTCCTGCTTCTTCATGCTCTTGCTTATTTTACCGTAAAAGCCCCGGATCTGCTCCGGGGCTTTCTACTTGGCTTTCTACTAATTGTTTAGTCGAGGTTTTGGGCCACGGCTGTGCTCTGGCCGTTAACCGTACCTTCGTAGGTAGCGGTCAAGGTGTACTTGGCACAGTTTTGGTCTGCGCCACTGCCGACGGCACCTTCACAGCTGTTGCCACTGCTGTCAGTCACGGCGTAGGCGTACGACTTAGCCACTGGCGCTGTCACCAGAGTCTTGCTTTGGTTCGGGTTAGACGGGTCAACCAATGCGTTCTGGTCAAGGCTCTTCATGTTGGCTGTCAGCCAAGCGTTGCTATTCATATCAGTAAGGTTAGGGTAGTAACCGTTCTGGCTAAAGAACGCTTCAATTTGCGTTTGTAATGACTTAACGTCTGAAGCCCGCTTCGAGTTACGTGCTTTAGCTTGGATGCCGCTGTAAGTAGTAATGACAAGCAGTGCCAAAATACCAATAACGACGATTACGATCAAGAGTTCCACGATGGTGAAACCTTGGTCACGTTTTTTCAGGGAGATCATAAGAGCCCACCCTCCTGTTTATTGTTTTACTATTGATCTTTGTAACACGGGCATACGCCAGGCTACAAGTATCTGGCTATGATTATAACCATAAGCACTCTGAGGTCAAGCTTTCTGTGGAAAACTAGTTGTTACCGATATTCTTAGACAGGTTGGCGATCGGACCCATAACGGAGGCGGCAATCAACCCCACGCCGGCGCCCAAGAAAATAATCATGATTGGTTCGATAATGGCGGCCAGGCCGTCAATCAATACGGCCACCTCTTCTTCGTAGAAGTCGGCAATCTTTACCAGTACCGTATCAATCTGGCCGGTTTCTTCACCCACGGAGAGCATTTGGGCGACAATCGGCGGGAAGTGCTTGCTTTGGCTGATGGGCTCGCTGAGCTGCTTGCCGTTTTTTACTTCTTGGGCAGCGGCTTTCAGCTCGGCTTCGATAACCTTGTTGCCCAAGGCCGCGCCGGTTACGTCCAGGGCGTCGAGCACGCTCACCCCGGCACCCATCAGCGAGGCGAAAGTCCGCGAAAAGCGAGCCACAGCTACTTTGAG
This sequence comes from uncultured Candidatus Saccharibacteria bacterium, assembly GCA_964584135.1. GTDB lineage: Bacteria > Patescibacteriota > Saccharimonadia > Saccharimonadales > UBA4665 > CAZOYN01. The sequence continues at coordinate 7,280 of CAZOYN010000021.1, forward strand.
GATGACGACTTTCACCACCGGAATGCGCAGTAGCAGGGCGTGGTACTTATACTTGCCAGCTGGCGTCTTAATGTAGCGTAATAGAAAGAAGACGATGACGCCCACTACAATCACGATCAAAATCAGGTTTGGTACCTTGGGCACGATGGTGGCGTGCGAACAAAAGTTGCTGAAATTAAGCAGTACTTGGGTATAGACCGGCAGCTTGGCGTGCGGCCCACCCAGGCTGAGCAGAATGGCGCCAATCTTCGGGACAATAAATAGCATGATGCCAAAAAAGGCCACAATCGTGACCGTTAAGATAACAATTGGGTACATCATGGCGCTCTTAATTTTCTTGCGGATGGAAGCGTCTTGTTCCACCTGGGTGGCCAGCCGCTGCAAAATCTGGTCCAGGATGCCACCCTCTTCGCCGGCGTGGACCATGTTCACATAGACATCGCTAAACACTGTCGGAAACTTAGCGAAGGCATCACCGAGTGGGATGCCACCCTCCACGTCTTTGGTTATCGCGGCGAGCACTTCGCGCATGTAGGGGCTGGGGGAATCTTCTTGTAAAGCCGCCAGGCTGCGGGCTAGGGGCACGCCAGCCGAGATCATGGTGGATAGTTGGCGGGTAAATACCACCAGGTCAGTCAACTTAACCTTCTTTTTCTTGCCAAAGAGCGAACCGGACTTACCTTTGCCCTTTGACGCTTCAATTAAGACCGGATGTACACCCTGTTTATGCAGTAAACTAAGTAACGCCTGCTTACTGGCGGCCTCGGCGGTACCAGATATAGATTTGCCTTCAGGCGTCGTGGCTTTGTAAGAAAATTGCATAGCGGTAGCGTTTATCCTTGGGAGGTTACGCGCAGTACTTCCTCGATGGTGGTTTGGCCGCGCAGGGCCTTAACCAGGCCGTCAAGCTGCATGGTTAACATTTTCTCACTTATGGCTGTCAGTTGTATAGCCTCTGAGGTGCTGTTGCTGACGATCATTTTTTGGATACCGGGGCTATTGTTGAGCACCTCATAAATACCGATCCGCCCCTTGTAGCCGCTGTGGTTGTAGCAGTCACAGCCTTCGTCGTGGGCTTTCCACAGCCGGGTTATGGTCGTGGCTGAGGTGCTGAGGTCATTGGTGCTGGCGCCTTTGCCAGTGGCTTTCCCGATCCCGTCGGCAAGGGCCTGGGTTTCGAGCTCGTGTACCTCTTTAATACCACCATTCTCAGTCAGGCGGAAGGACTTTTCGAGTTGCTTTAAGATGGTGGCGTCGGGCGCGAAGTTTTCGCGGCAATCAACGCATAACCGGCGCACCAGCCGCTGTCCAACTACTACGCGCACGGTGCTAGCGATCAGGAAGGGTTCGACGCCCATGTCCAGCAAACGCGGCAAACAAGTGGCGGCATTGTTGGTGTGCAAGGTACTAAAAACCAAGTGGCCGGTCAGGGCGGCCTGCACGGCCAGGTCGGCCGTTTCGCCATCGCGGATCTCGCCAACCATGATGATATTTGGGTCTTGCCGCAACAGGGCTCGGAGGCCGTTGGTGAAGGTCATACCGGCAATGGGGTTAACCTGGGTCTGGTTGGCGCCAACCACGTGGTACTCAATCGGGTCTTCCACGGTCGAAATGTTGACGTTCGGCGTGTTCAGGGCGCTGAGCACGCTAAACAAGGTGGTTGATTTGCCGGAGCCGGTCGGGCCGGTCACCAACACCATGCCGTGCGGTTGTACGATAGCCTGCTTCAAATCATTGAGGGCGCCGCCCCAGAATCCCAGCTCCTGCAGTTCGGCCGGCTTGCTCGACTCGTTTAAGATACGCATCACGACTTTTTCGCCATCCAGGATCGGCAGCGTGGAGACGCGCAGGGCGTAGACCTGGCCACTGACTTCCACCTTAAAACGGCCGTCCTGTGGCGCCCGGTGCTCATCAATTTTCAGGTTGCTGAGGATTTTAATGCGGCTGACCAAGGCCCCCAATAGCTTTCGGGGCAACTTGTTGGCCTCACGGAGTAGGCCGTCAATACGGTAACGCACCACCACGAAATTCTCGCGCGGTTCAATGTGGATGTCGCTGGCACCGGCTTTCACGCCATACTCAATAATAATATTCACCGTTTGGGCAACCGGCGAATCCTCAGCTAGGTCACTTTCATCAACTTCTTCACTGTCTTCAACCTCATCTTCACTGGCAATGACCTTGGTCAGCTCGCTGGAAATGTTGCCGCGGTACTGGTCAAGTGCCGCTTGCAATAAGCTGTTGGTAGTCAAGTGGACTTTAATGCCGGTACCTAGTTGCTTGTGCAAGAAGTTCAGGGCCTGGATGTCATCGGGGTTTTCCATGGCCACTAGCTTGGTACCCTGTTCGTCGACGTCAAACACAATGGCACTGTACTGGCGAGCAATGCGCTCCGGCAGCATCTTGAGCACCTCGGCCTTAATCTCTTTGGGGTTCAGTTCAACAAATGGGACTTCAACCTCTTCGGCATAGAGTTTTGTTAAGTCCTTTTCGTTGAGCAGGTTATTCTTAATAACCAGGTCTTGGAGCGGTTTTTTCTCATTGGCTTCCTGTTCGCGTAAAGCGGCAATTTGCTCCTTACTGAACTTGCCTGTATGGTTCAGCAACTTTTCAACCAACGTGTCTGAAATGCGCATTTATTTTAGCCTTTGAGGTTCACCCATCCTGGCCCCCATCATATCAGTTCAGACCAAAAAGCAGAAGCGTAATAACCGGGGCTTTACAGTGCAAAACTGAACTAATTCTTAAATTTCACCACAAACTAAGCTCTAGCAATTTTCCCCAGGCAGAGAAGGGCCTATAGTGCTAAAATGTAACTAAAGTAATTGGTGTAACAGTAACGACCCCAGGAGGTTCCATGGCCGACGTTAAAGACGTTAGACATAACAAAACAGCGAAAGAGACCAAAGCTACCGCCACCTCCGGCGTTGCAGAAGGCAAAACTAAAGCACTGGGCCTGGCCCTAGAAACGATTGAAAAACAGTTTGGCAAAGGCTCAATTATGAAGCTTGGCGAAGTCCACGCTGGCAATGTCGAATGTACGCCTACAGGGGCGCTGAGCTTGGATCTCGCCCTCGGGGGTGGTATCCCAAAAGGCCGAGTGATTGAAATTTATGGCCCGGAAAGCTCTGGTAAAACTACACTGACCCTGCACGCCATTGCCGAAGTTCAGCGGGCCGGCGGTACCGCTGCTTTTATTGATGCTGAGCACGCGCTTGACCCAGTCTATGCTAAGCGCATTGGCGTGGATGTTGCCAACCTGCTGCTCTCCCAGCCCGATAACGGTGAGCAAGCCCTCGAAATTGTCGAGACCTTAGTCCGCTCCAATGCCGTGGACCTGATTGTCGTTGACTCTGTGGCGGCGCTCGTGCCACGGGCTGAAATCGAAGGCGAAATGGGCGACAGTCATATGGGCTTACAAGCCCGCCTGATGAGCCAGGCCCTGCGTAAATTGACCGGCGTGATCAGCCGGTCCAAAGCCTCAGTCATCTTCATTAACCAGATCCGTATGAAAATCGGCGTGATGTTTGGCAACCCCGAAACTACTACCGGCGGTAATGCCCTGAAGTTCTACGCTTCAGTCCGCATGGATATCCGCCGCATCGGCCAAATCAAGCAGGGCGAACAAGTCATTGGCAACCGTACCCGCGTCAAAGTGGTCAAGAACAAGATTGCCCCGCCGTTCCGTGAAGCCGAATTCGACATTATGTACAACCAGGGTATTTCTAAGACTGGCGACCTGCTCGACCTAGCTACAGCCCGCGGCATCATTGAAAAAGCCGGTGCCTGGTTTGCCTACAACGACCAAAAAATCGGGCAGGGTCGGGAAGCCGCCAAAACCTACCTGGAAGAAACCCCCAAAGTGTTAGACGAAGTGACCAAGAAAATCCTGGCCGACGAAGCTACCAAGGACTAATTGGTTACAGCCGTGAAAGTCACGAGCATACAGCGGCAGGTTAAACGAGGCAACCGCTATTCTATTTTTGTTGACACTAAATACGCCTTTTCTCTGAGCGAGACAGCATTGCTAGAATCCCGGTTGGCTAGTGGCCAGGAATTGACCGAGCAACAGGTTAAAGACCTTAAAAAGTTATCGGTTGATGACAAGCTCTACAATCTGACCTTGCGCTATGTAGCCATCCGGCCACGCACACAGTGGGAAGTGGAGACCTACCTGCAACGAAAAGACGCCTCCCCTACTCTCGCGGAACAATTACTTAACAAGTTAAGTAATATTGGGCTGCTAGATGACCATAAGCTGGCGCAGGCCTTTGTAAATGACCGCCGGCTGCTCCGCCCTACTTCACGTCGCAAAATGATGGCCGAATTACGTAAAAAACATGTAACAGATGAGGTGATCCAAAAAGCACTCGGGAATGAGAGGCAAGACGAACGCTCTGCCCTGCGAGCCATCGTGGAACGCAAACGGAAGCAGTCCCGGTACCAAGACGACCTAAAACTCATGCAATACCTGGCTCGTCAGGGCTTTAATTACGACGATATTAAGCAGGCACTCAAGCCTGGAGATTAAATGGCCGCCGGCGCAGTTGCGGGTGCGCCCTTAATTAATTCGTTGATAATAATCCGCCTTGGCGTGATTTCGTTGATCTGTGACCGGTCAACACTCAATGAGCCACCAGTGAAACTTTTGAGGATTGACTGTGAAACGTAAATCTTTTGGACGAACATAGTCTCCATCTCGGTAGCATAATCGGTAACCTTGCCAACTTTATGCTTGCTAATTGTTTCCACCTGCTTGCCAATAAGCTCGTAGCGTAGGTCAAGCACATCTTTGAGGCGCACCAACTCTTCGGGCTCCACCAGCACGTCATGGTCGTTCACCACATAGCCTTTGGCCATGGTGTCGCGGATATCCTGGTACAGCAAGACCAGTTCCTGCTTGCTAAAGCGGTCCTGGCAGTAAAAACCTTCAATCTTGAGGTTGTTGGGGTTAAAGATGGCTTGGGTAACGGTGGCAATAGTCGTACCAGTGCGCAGAGACAGCACAGATTTATTAAGGAGATTGGCACTGAGTTGTAGCATGCTCTTAGTATACTGCTAACGCATAAGAGGTAAAACTGGCATAATTATTGGCCAGTTATTAAATTATTTAATAACTTAGGTACTTTCATTACGCTAGTGCTTGCTGACTGCCACGACAGCCTTCTACAATCACAACTACTATGCGGCGGACCCAGCAACTACTTCAGACAGGCATCTCGGCTCTCCTACTTTGCAGCTGGTTTACAATCAGTAGCCATAAGGCTCAAGCAGATAGTGCTAGTGCGCCCTCCCTCAGCATTAGCCAGCTCAAAATCACCAGCAGTAACGGCCAGTTCATTACCCTCTACAACTCGACCGCTACCGCCCAAGATATGAGCAAGTATCAGCTGGAGTACTTTAACAGCTACGATTTTACCAAGGCCACCAGCAGTAAGCTCATCGCGCTGTCTGGAACGCTACCGCCGCATAGTTATTTTATGGTCAACGATAGCTCGCTGCTGCTCTGTTACCAAGTGACAGTCGACTCGGTTTCACTGGGCCTGTCCAGCACGGCCGGGCTGGTAGAACTGCTGGCGTTTAACCAATCAACGCCTGGCGGGTCAGTTCTACCCCTGTTGCAAGATTATGTTGGCTGGTCGAAAACCGCCGTCAGCGGTGCCCAGACCTTGCCAGCGAATACCAGCGCGTTCCTGCAGCGCCAGCCGACTGACGCCCAGCATAATCCAGCCGTTACGGCACCGGGGACTGGTTCTTGGCAAATCGTCCAGCCAGATGCGGCCAACCCCTGCAATCTGGTAGCTGGTGGCACGAGTTCCCCGGTCCAAACCGGCTCCAACCAATTGCTGCCAAGTAGCGAACCGGATGCCAGCTTTGTTACCGTGACCACTAGCGAGAGTACTGCTCCCAGCTTACCTACAGCAGATGTTGGCCTCATGTCGCCTACCA
>CAZOYN010000022.1:0-13113 GCA_964584135.1 uncultured Candidatus Saccharibacteria bacterium
CAACTAGCGGCGCAACCACTTACCGAGACTCTAGAAAAACCGGTGCCACAACTTGATGAGCCAAGGCTCGAAGTCTGGCAAGTAAAACACAAACCTGTTTTGGACAAAGTCCAAGAAAAAATACATGACTTGGTGCCAGAGGACATCCTAGTCACAGACCAAGAGCGTCTATTTATTGAGGCTACAACCCATATTGATATAGGTAGTTCAGATAAAGTCAGCGTAATGTCTGAGCTAGAGTTATCCGAAGCCCAAACTGCAGACATAGAAGTTCAAGGAGCTGTACCAAATCTACTGCCAGATGTCGGGCAACCAGTTTCATTACCTGCACCTGAAACTTTAAGCTTACCTGAAAGCTCCGCAAAAAATGAACCAAAAGAGGTACATTTTATAGATTTGTTCCCTGTTTTGAATGAACTGCAAGCTCACCACGAACAGTCTATGACACCTGATGCATTCCTTGAAAGCGCGAAAGTCCATCAAGAGTTAATCGTTGCGGATATGGATGAGCGGCTTGAGCTAGACGAGATAGCTCAGGAGCAGGTCGAGCATTTATTGGTCGTGTTGCCAGAAACGGTCAAGGCGCAATTAGCTTTGGTAATTCAGGAAAGCGGGCCGGAACTGGTTGAGGCCCTGGAAGCGTTGGTGTTAACTATTGCCCAGGCCGCGGACCGGTTGCATGAGCTGGTAGCAACCAACCAGGCTGAAAGTCTTGAAGCTCTGCAGATCGAAGCACTGCTGATTGAATGGTTTGAAGAACTCTGCGAGCAACTCGACATTGAGTTAGATGAAGCGCAAATTACTCACTTTATTGCCAGCATCAAGGCCAAGGACTATAAAACGCTGCCCCTCGAATTACCGAAAATTGCAGACCTACATGAAGGAACTCGTGAACGTAAGTTTGGCTTGATAGTCCAGAACGACCCGTGGGATAGCAGATACAATATACTGACTAAAATGCTGGCCCAACTTGCCCTACAGCAAGCTACTGCAGCTTAAGCGGCTAAAAGCTTGTGGGCTTGGTCGGCTACAGCTCTGTTCGCGGCGACAATTACAGGGACATGTGTTCGTTGGCCGAAATCAAGGAAAGATTTGTCCCCTAAGTCCTCGCCGTCGATTGTTTCTACCACGCCACCCGCTGCAGTAACTACTGGGAAAGCAGTTGCAAATTCCAAGTTGCCTTTGCGTGTAGCGCTTACGTCCATTGCCGCTTCGCCCAAGGCAACAGCTGAAACATTTCCAGCTGTTGACCCGGAACGCCTTGTCTGCAGCCCGGCACCTGTTTCTATGCGTTCGGCCAATGCGGTATTTAGCCTGAAATAGTCGTAGAGACTGCTGCCTTCAGGAGCGGTAGCCTTTTCCGTAAATACGACAGCGCCAGGAACAAGACGCGCCTGCTTGTCGGTACGCGGGTATGATGTTTCGCTGCTTTTAAGGTTGATGGCACGCAAGCTCTGACCACGAACTGCCAGAAGAAGTGTTGCTTGTGAATGGAGCATAATACCGGCGGCTACATAGTCAGCGTAATTTGGGTTATCATTCTCGAACAAGGCAAACATAGTGCCGTAGCGGCCAGTTCCGCGCTCCTTTTGGTAAACACTTGATCCATCCAATCCATCCATGACTGCAAGTAGCCTTTGGCCTGCTAACCCAGTGTTGATTTCAAATATTCCGTGTTCTTCTGAATGTACGAGAACCGGGCGCCCCATTGTATGGAGAGCATCAATCAAAACGGCCTCAGCGTTGACGTCGGCAGCCAGTGCTGTTTCACCAAAACGATTCTGTAGTTTAGCTTCTACGCCATCTGGACCCAGTGTTTCATGCACATTGTAGGTTGCTGTAAGGCCATTAATAACTATCTGAGTTGCCTGCTCCAGTAATTCTGGATCGAGGCTGGCATGTTCTGGCGTAAGGCTCATTCTTATATCAATAACAGGTTTACTCCAAATAAAGCAAATTAATCCACGAATCGATATGACTAACTAAAGCGCAAAATCCAAAATAAAAATGGTAGCGGCGAGTGGACTTGAACCACTGACCCCAGGCTTATGAGTCCTGTGCTCTAACCAGCTGAGCTACGCCGCCTAACAGGGGTTCAATATACCATGTTTTACATCTGTTGGCCAGCGTGATTTGTCTGAAAACTGTGCTTATGCTACACTGAAGTCTCAGTATGCCGATAGTCTTGGAAACTGAACCGACGTTACCGCCGCAGGGCGGTATTTTTTTAAAATCAGGGCTTATTAGCCAAGATGTTTATCACTTAGCCCTTGATTACGAGGGCATCTTAGAACAATCAAAACAGGCTCAGGCTGAACTTGACATAAGTCTGCCTGCCGACGAGACCAGCATTGCGAGCTACCGTGCAAGCGTCATGGAGTATATAAATCTTTGCCGGCCAGAAATTACGAGTGAAGAGGCCAGGCGCAAGCAGTTTTTGGGCTGCCAAATAGATGCCCTTAATACCTTAATGCGAGAAGCTAACCTGGCGCACGACAGCCGCGCGATTATTAAACGTCATACCAATGAATTGGTTCAGAGTCTTATGGCTAACAATCAGCCGGGTGATTACATGATAGGCCAGCATCAATACTGGCTAACAACCTTGCCTGCTCATGTACCCTATCTATTTGGCGAGTTCCGGATGTTTTTCCGTCGGGCTCAGGGAAGCAAATACCCGCTCATTTACTACAGCGATGCTCATCTGCCGACGAATCCTAGTGATATACAGCCGCCAAATGTGCCGCTTGACTTAGGCGCCGAGCATCGGTTGGCTACTGTCGCCGACCACATTATCCTTCTTGAGGATCTGGCGGAGTTACCTGGCAGCATTGAAACGCCATTCACTCCTGCGGCTCTCTCACGGCAGGAGCAGCGGATTGTTCAGCTCATGGGCGGAATGAGCCTAATAGCTACGCAGGCCGAGATAGGCGGCGGTGCCCAAGCCGATGGCAATAATAGCAATGCGGATGCTGTGCGAGGAGACTTTTTGGATGCCGCGGGCGCCGCTGTAGCCGCCGACTAGGTTGCCGGCGCCCATAACCAGGCCGTGCCGCCAGTCAATCAGGTGCGAACTGTATAAGCTGACCAACGAAGTGGCGGCAATGCAGACGGTGATGATGCTCTTCAGGGCATTCATGCGGTGGATGTGTTCATGTAACCGTGTAAACCCCAGAAAAGCCAGCATAATAAAGCCGAATCCGGCGCCAAAATAGCCACCGTATATCGACAGCGGGAAAACCGCAATGCCCACAATCACCAGTGGCCGGAGGCGCTTGCGGAAATGCTTGGGCCCGTGCAAGTGGAGGTGCAGCTGGCGGTATAAGAATGGCTGGAAGGTAAAAAGAATCACGGCCGAAAGGATCAGCCACGGCACCAGATCTTGGAAATGGGCGGAGGAGGTGTGGCGTAAGCTCGTAGCGCCAATTGCCGCCCCAGCAACGGCAGGGATTAAAAGCAACAAGTATTGCTTTGGCACGCGGTGCAAGTACTTTCGGTAACCAAAAGTGGCCGCTAAGTTACCCGGGAGCACAATAATATTGGTACTAGCATTGGCCACCAGCGCTGGTATGCCCAGGGCCAGCAGCACTGGAAACCCAACCAACATGCCGCCGCCGGCGATGGCGTTCATGCCGCCAACAACTATGCCCACCAAAAATAAAATTGTGTCATGCATACGTTTGTTAAATTATACTGGCTGCATGACCACAATTACTATTTGTTCCAGTGCAAACTTTTACCGCCAGGCAGTTGAGGTCCAAGAAAAACTTGAAAAAATGGGCTACAAAGCCATCATTCCTGGCAATGCTGAAATTATGAAAAAGACTGGCGACTACGATGTTAGTCACTACAAAACCTGGGTTAATAACGAAAAAGATTACCACAAAAAGGCCGCTTTTATGACGGCCCACTTTGAAGAGGTCGAAAAAGCCGACGCCATCCTAGTCCTCAATTACGAGAAGCACGGCGTTGATAATTATATTGGCGGTAATGTGCTGATTGAAATGGCGCTGGCGTTTTACCTTAAAAAACCAATCTTTGTATTGAATGAAATCCCTGAAGCCTCAAGTTTTGTTGAAGAAATAAAAGGACTCGGTTCAGTGCCGCTACACGGTAAGCTTGAGAGCCTGACCGACTTCATTAAGCCCTAGCTTTTAGCCATTCACACAAATCGTGCCAGGCCAATCGCTGATTATATTCAGTTGGCTCACCGTGGTCACTTTGTTCGGGGAAGCTGTGCTTACCACCGTCAAACGAAGTAATCGTAAAGTGCGGGAACTTTGAGCTGCCACGAATTTCTTTGAGCAGTACGCCGGTTATGTCAGTCGCGAATAATTTCTGTTCGTTTTTATCCTGATACGCAAGCAACTGATGCAATATAATTCGCCGGTCTTGCAGCGGTTTGGTTAGGCGCAAAAAATCTTCAGGCGTGAACCACTCGTTCATGTACTTCATATATGGGCCGGGAAAGCCCTTGAGACCCGGGATAGACCAGCTGTTGTCGGTGACCACGACTGGTTTTTGTAATTGTTGGAAAGCTTGGTCAACTTTGTGCCAGACAATGTCTTCGCCGTTGTCCGCTTGAATCTCGACCAGCTCCAGGTTAGCCCGATCGAAGCTGATACCGAACTGCCTGCAGACAACTTCGGCAGTGCGCACTTTGTGCTCGTTGGTGGTAACAAAAGTAAAATCTGACACTACAATAGCTCCACGATCTCGGCGTTCAGTATAGGACCCGAGCCGTGATAAGCGATATTGGGGTTCAGGAGGTGGCGCATGGCGCGGCCAATGGCGCCGTGGCTGACCACCATGATGTTGTCGTGAGGCTGGCTGCGGAGGAACTCAATGCCAGCTTGGGCGCGGGCCAGGATTTCATCACCAGTTTCCACGCCTTCGTGGCCTTCAACGTCCATGCCGTGCGAAAATTCCGTGCCCTCTAAAACGCCAAAGGCCCGTTCCATGAATAAGTCATTGACGATAATGTTTTGCACCGGGTAGCCGATTACCTTGGCAATCACGAAGGCAGTTTCGCGGGCCCGTTCCATCGGCGAAGTAACCAGTAAGTCAATGTTAAGCTTTTTGGCAGCCTCACCGGCCTGGCGGGCTTGCTCGAAGCCCTCTGGCGCCAGTGGCGTATCCGTCCGCCCCGAGAAAAACCCCTCTTTGTTCATAACACTCAGGCCGTGGCGGACAAAATAAAGATGTTCCATATATAAAGTATACGAAATTGCTAAGATGAAAGGGTGGATATTGTGGTTAAACCGGGAACATATGTGTTAGCCGTCAGTGGTGGAGTTGATTCTATGGCACTGCTGGATAGGCTGCGGCAGCAGCCAGGTGCACGGCTGGTAGTGGCGCATTTTGACCACGGCATCCGCCCGGATTCGGCTAAAGACCGTGAGCTGGTGCGGGGGGTTGCTGCGAAGCATGGCTTGCCATTTGTCTTTGATGAAGGCCAGCTTGGCCCCGGCGCCAGTGAAGCCCAGGCCCGCACCGCTCGGTATGGCTTTTTGCGCCAAGTACAGCGGGCCAGCAATGCCCGGGCAATTGTGACGGCCCACCACCAGGACGACGTCCTGGAGACCGCTATTTTAAACCTCTTACGGGGTACTGACCGGAAGGGCTTGAGCGCCTTGCAAAACCGCAGCGACATCCGCCGGCCGCTGTTAGACGTGCCCAAAATCGACATTATTAATTATGCTCGTGAGCAAAATTTACAGTGGCGCGAAGACAGCACCAACCAGGATGAAACCTACCTGCGCAATTACATCCGCCACCGGATCCTGCCACGGTTTAACGACGAACAACGCCAGCAGCTCTGGCAATTAGTCAGTGGCCTGCAGGAGACGAACCGCCAGCTTGATGGACTGTTGGTTAACCAATTACACATGCAGCCAATTGCCCAGCAGCTTGATCGGGCCTGGTTTATCCAGCTGCCACATATGGTCGCCCGAGAGGTCATGGCTACCTGGCTGCGCGCCCGAGGGCTGCGTGGCTTTGACCGCAAGGCGCTGGAGCGACTGGTGGTGGGGGCCAAAACCAGTGCGCCCGGCAAGCAAATCGACGCCCTGAAAGGCATTCGGCTGCTGGTTGGCAGTGATTATTTGGCACTCGCGGGGGCGGAGCGCTAGCCAAAAGTTTTTAAGGGAGGTATAATAATTGCCTATGGATAAGAAACCCTTAGGCGGTAATCGAAAAGCAGCCCCCAATAACCGACGCGGCATGAAGAACGTCGGCTTTATCGCCTTAATACTGCTGTTTGGCCTGGTTATTTTTGCGGCCAGCAACCAACCCAGCCCCTTAAAAGATATCCCGCTCACGCAAGCAATCAGCAGCGCCAACAGCGGCCAGTACAGCAAAATTCTCGTTAGTGGCAACGAGCTCGATATTACCAAAAAGGGCGACAACCACTCCACGCTGCGGGCCTTTACCGACCCCAATGCCAGCCTCAAGGACGAAGGCTTAAACTACTCCAAAGTCGAGTTGAGCTATAAGTCAGTTACTACCGGCACTCCAACCTGGCTCGGTATTGCCGAAACAGTCGGTCCAGTGGTCATCATTGCCGGGCTGCTGTACTTTATGCTACGCAGTGCCCAGGGTCAGGGCAACCAGGCCTTGAGCTTTGGCAAGAGCCGCGCCCGCCTGTACGGCAACGAAAAAGACAAGGCCACCTTCCGCGACATTGCCGGCTCCGACGAGGCTAAGCAAGACCTGGAAGAAGTGGTGGAGTTCCTGAAATTCCCCAAAAAATTCGCCAGCATGGGCGCCCGCATCCCCAAGGGCGTGCTCTTAGTTGGCCCGCCTGGTACCGGTAAAACGATGTTGGCCCGGGCTGTCGCCGGCGAGGCCAATGTGCCATTCTTTAGCATTTCCGGTTCGGAATTTGTGGAAATGTTCGTGGGTGTTGGCGCCTCCCGCGTTCGCGACCTGTTTGCCAAGGCCAAAAAGAACGCCCCCTGTATTATCTTTGTGGATGAAATTGACGCCGTTGGCCGGCGCCGTGGATCTGGTATGGGCGGGGGGCATGACGAGCGCGAGCAAACGTTGAACCAGATCCTGGTCGAAATGGACGGCTTTGAACAGGGGCAGAATGTGATTGTCCTGGCCGCGACCAACCGCTCTGACGTGCTCGACCCGGCCCTCTTGCGCCCCGGCCGCTTTGACCGCCGGGTTAACATTGGCCTGCCGGACCGCAAGGACCGCGAAGCCATACTGAAAGTGCACTTTGCCAAGAAGCCGCTGGCTAAAAACGTTGACCTCGATGCCTTGGCGGCCAAAGCGGCCGGCTCCTCGGGCGCCGATTTAGCCAATATCGCCAATGAATCGGCCATCATTGCCGCCCGCAACAGTCATAACGAAATCACCCAACACGATGTTACCGAAGCCTTCGAGCGGGTCGCCATCGGCCCGGAACGCAAGAGCAAGGTCATGACCGAAGCCGACAAAGTCACCACCGCCTACCATGAAGCCGGCCATGCCCTCGTCGGCCACGTCTTGCCCGACAGCGACCCGGTGCACAAAGTCACCATCATCCCGCGTGGCGGCACCGGTGGCGTTACCTGGTTTATCCCGCCCGAAGACCGTGTCTTCGTCTCGCTGATCCAGTTTAAAGACATGCTGGCCCGCGGCCTGGGCGGCCGGGTGGCCGAAGAGGTCGTCCTTGGCCACGACCGCATCACTACTGGTGCAGGCTCCGACCTGCAGGGTGCCGCCGACCTGGCCCGCGACATGGTGGTCAACCAAGGCATGGGCAAAAAGCTCCGCGACCAGGTGTTTAAAACCGATGACGGTATGATGATCGACCGTCTGGTGCACGAACGCGACTACTCCGACGAAACCGCCAAAGTTATTGATGACGAAGTCGAAAGCTTAATCACCGAGGCCGGTGTCCGGGCTCGGGCGGTCATTAAAGCTAACCTCGATAAGCTCGAAGTGCTGAAAGACCGCTTACTCGAAAAAGAAACGGTTGATGCCGACGAAGTCGCCGACGTCCTCAAAGGCGCCAAAATGCCCCAGGCCGCAGCCCTGTATTAAGCTACTGAAAGATGAGACAATAAAAGGTACGGATGGGTAGTATTTCTTCAATTGCAGAAGCCGCTGGGTCAGAAGGCGTGGTGCTTCTGCTGCAAGTGCCGCGGACCAATGATAAAAAAGAGTTGGCTGCCGAGCAGATGTTTGCCAGCTTACATGGCTTGCTCACGCTACCATCACACAAATTATTACAGGCCGCAAAACGCGAGCGGCTAAGCTTTGAAATCGCCGTCCTTAAAAAACGCATCGGCTTTTACGTCTGGGTGCCGGAGTATTTAAAGAGCTTTGTCGAAGAACAGATCTATGCCCAGTACCCCAGCGTCCAAATCAGCGAGGTCGTGGATTATTCCATGACAGCTGATGCCAGCTACGCCACCAACCTAATGACCGAATTAAAACTGATGTACAACGACGCCCTGCCGATCAAAACCTTCCAGAGTTTTGAAGTTGACCCGCTGGCGGCCATTACGGCCGCCCTAGCTAAATTTGAAGATGACGAAGAGGCTTGGATCCAACTGGTGTTACGGCCGGCGGCTAGCAACTGGCATAAGAAGAGCGAACGCTACATTGCCGGCTTACGCGGCAAAACCAGGGGCGGTACCAGTGGTTTGTTGAGCGCACTTTGGGCGCCCCCCGAGCATAGTGGTGGCGAAGCCGTCAAGCTCACCGAGTACGAAACCGCCCGGGCTGGCGGGGCAGAAGAGAAGAGCCACAAATTGGCCTTTGAAAGCTCGGTGCGCATCGTCTACCGTGGGCCGCTGCCAGCCCCGCAAGCCAAACTGCGCCTGCAATCGATCATCGCCAGCTATAAACAGTTCAATACCACCTATTTAAACGGTTTTGAACAGCGGCGTACCACCGAGACTGCTGCCCAGCTGGCATATTACCGGGCTCGTGAACTCAACAAGCGCTGCCTGATTTTTAATATCGAAGAAATCGCCACGCTCTACCACTTGCCGCACACCAACGTTGAAACACCTTATATTTTATGGGCCTTGGCCCAGACTGCCGAACCACCGGCCAATTTGCCCATCGTTGCCGAAACCTACCAACCGGATATTAGCCCAATTGCGGCCACTAATTTCCGCGGCCACAACACAATGTTCGGCTTGCCACGCGTTGACCGCGGCCGGCACCTGTACGTCATTGGCCAGACTGGCGTTGGTAAATCAGGCCTCCTGGAGCTGTTAACCATCTCGGACATCTATAGCCCGTACGGCTTTGCGGTCATCGACCCCCACGGGGATTACGCGCTCAGCATCTTGCACCGGATTCCGCCCGAGCGGGCTAAAGACGTGATTTACTTCAACCCGGCCGACACCGACTTCCCAATTGCCTTCAACCCCATGGAAGTGCCCGACCCCAAGCTCAAAACGCACACCGTATCCGAGCTAATTGGTGTTTTAAAACGGATGTTTGAGTCCTGGGGCCCCCGCCTTGAGTATATATTGCGCTACAGCCTGCTGGCGCTGCTCGATTACCCCGATGCCACCATGCTGGACATCACGCGGATATTAACCGATAAGAAATTCCGGCAAGAAGTGCTCAAATACGTCGAAGACCCGGTGGTGCGCAATTTCTGGACCATCGAATTTGCCAGCTGGAACGACAAATTTGCCGCCGAAGCCGTCGCCCCGGTACTCAACAAAGTCGGCGCCTTCACGGCCAACCCACTGGTGCGCAACATCATCGGCCAGCCTAAGAGCAGCTTTAATATCCGGGCGATTATGGACCAGCGCAAAATCCTGATCGTGAACCTGTCGCGCGGACTAGTCGGCGAAGATAATGCGGCGCTGCTGGGCGCTTTGCTGGTGACTAAAATTCAGCTTGGTGCCATGAGTCGGGCCGACGTCCCGGCTAGCGAGCGCTTGCCGTTTTATTTGTACGTGGACGAATTCCAGAACTTCGCCACCGATAGTTTTGCCGTCATTTTAAGTGAGGCCCGCAAGTACGGCCTCAACCTGACGGTGGCCAACCAATATATTGCCCAGATGTCACAAGAGGTCAAAGACGCGGTCTTCGGTAACGTTGGCTCAATCATCTCTTTTCGCATGGGAGCTGATGATGCCCGCAGCATGCAGCGTTACTTTGAGCCAAAATTCGAGGAATATGACCTAGTCCACATGCATAACCGCCACTTTGTGATCAGCATGACCATTGAAGGCGAGAAAGTCCCGGCCTTTTCGGCCATCACTGTCAACCTGCCAACCCACCAGTTTGACGAAACCGCCAATATTATTGAACGTTCGCGGGGCGAATATTCGGTCACCAAGGAGTTCGTGGAGCGCTATGTGGGTGAGCGTTACTTGCTCAGTGCCCCGGGCAAGTTAGAAGCCGAGCGGGGGGCTCTGCCCACAAAAGCCACGCCTGCTGTGGCAGCTGCTCCAGCTAAACCAGCAGAGCCGCCAACCCCCCAACAAGTCGCCACGGCTGTTGGTCATGCAGCCATCGTCCCAGAAATTGATAAACCAAAGCGTAAACGGACTCGCCGCCGTAAGCACCATACAGCGGCTACCCCCACCCAGCCAGGTGTCGGAGACATAACTGACGGCGGAATCATTCACTTAAAGTAGCAGCTATTTTATACTAGTAGCTGAATGAACCCCACTGCCCCGGTTGAAAAAAAGCGGCGTCTCAGCGTGGGCAACGTCGCTGTCCTGTTAATTGCTACCTCCCTGGCTGGCCAGGTGCTTGGTTTTTTACGAACCAAACTGGTAAATGGAAACTTTCCGGTCACCGGCCCCCACAGCACCGACGCTTACTTTGCCGCCTTTAGCATCCCTGACTTTTTCTTTTTCACCCTAGCGGCCGGTGCCTTGGGTGTGGCTTTCATGCCGGTACTATCCGATCACTTGTTAAAGAATGACCGGAAAGGGGTCTGGGAACTATCGGCCAGCCTGTTGAACTTTCTGGCGATTATTATGGGCCTGGTTGGCCTGGTGATGCTCCTGTTTGCCCCCGAGCTGATTAAATATATCGTCGCGCCCAACCTCGGCGCCGCGCAGCAACATACCGCCGTGATTATCATGCGCTTCCTGGCCTTTAACCCCTTGCTGTTCACCATTTCTGGTGTGCTTACCAGTGTCCAGCAGACCATGGGCCGCTTCTTTTTTTATGCCATCGCGCCACTGTTTTATAACCTCTCGATCATCGCCAGCATCTACATCTTTAAATACAACATCGGGCTGGTTGGCCTGGGCATTGGGGCATTCATTGGCGCGGTTTTACAACTTTTAGTGGTGGCTTTTGGCTCATCCAAGCTGAACTTCCACTGGCGGCCACACATTAACTGGAACAGTAACGAGTTCCGCCTGATTTTGCGCAACTTGCCGCCGCGCTCATTGGACCAGGGTATCGACCAGGTGGAAAACATTGTTGAAACACACATTGCCTCGGGCTTGGGTAGCGGTAGCATTAGCTACTACAGTAATGCCTACACCCTGGCTACAGCCCCAATCTTGCTGATTGGTACGGCTATTTCAACGGCCGCCTTTCCGCGGCTGAACCTGCGCCTCAGCCAAGGCCGTCCGGACCTGTTCCGCCAGGACTTTCTACATATCCTGCGGGCCATGATCTGGATTAGTGCGCCGCTGGTGGTCATCTGTTTTTTCTCGCGTGGCTACCTGTCGCGCCTGATCTTTGCCCGTGGTAACTTCCAAATTGCTAATATCTTTGGTTTTCTCACCCTGGCTATCTTTTTCCGTATCATTTACGCCATTGTCTCGCGGTGGTTTTATGCCCAAAAAGACACCCGGACACCGCTGTACGTATCGATTTTCACCATTGCCCTGAACATTTTTCTGGCCTACACGCTGACCCGGCCGGGTGGTTATGGGGTCGCTGGGCTGGCGTTGGCCCAATCAATCGTGGCTATGGTGGAAGTCTTTATCCTGGCGGTGATCATGCTACTGCGCGACCATAAGCTGTTTGACGCTGAGTTCTGGGGCGGACTGTGGCGGATTGCTTCGGTATCCGGCTTTAGCGTGGTCGCCGGCTTTATTATGATTACGCTCTACCCACTCGGGGCCCATGACCGTGGTATTGTGACGCTCGGCAGCAAACTGCTGTTTATCACAGCCGTAACCTTTGGCGTGCATATTGGTGTCTCCGCCCTGTTTGACCTAGATGAGGTAAAGCCGCTCTTCCGTCGGCTGCGTAAGCTGGCACTTAAACCGGTGAAACTCGACGTATAAACCTTATTTTGTAACATTTAAGAAAAATTTAAGAATTTCTGGAGGGCTTCGGTATATAATGGGGCCATGTTAGAGACGCTGCAGCGCACCTATAGCCTTACCGACCATGACTTGGTCTTTAACGACCAGCCAGAGGCCCAGTACGTCCTGCGGGTTAAAGATTTACCCGACCAAGAAAAGCCACGCGAAAAACTGCTGGAACTGGGGCCAACCCACCTGTCCCTGGCCGAGCTAGTGGCCATTGTCTGGGGCGTTGGCAACAAAAATGAAGACGTCTTAGCCATGGCTCGGCGGACCCTCAAAGAGTACGGCGAAAAAACTATTGGCAACGAGCGTAACCCGCAGCGCCTTAGTGAGGCTGCTGGCATCCCGCTTACCAAAGCCTCGCAACTGGTTGCCGGTTTTGAACTTGGCCGACGTTTCTATGCCACCCAAGCCGGCCGCCCGGTCCAGGTCCGTACGGCCAAGCAAGCCTTTCAATACCTCAAAGACATGGGCGAGGGCGCCAAAGAACAGCTCCGCGGCCTCTACCTCAACAGCCGCTACCAAGTTATCCATGACGAAGTTATTTCTATCGGCAGCCTAACTTCGAATGTCGTGCATCCCCGCGAGGTATTCCAGCCGGCTATCGAGCGCGGTGGCGTGGCAATTATCTTGGCCCACAACCATCCGTCCGGCCGTTTGGAACCCACCACGGCCGACATCGACATTACCGAGCAACTCATCAGCGCCGGCCAGGTATTAGGTATTGAGTTGCTTGACCACCTCATTATTGTGCCGGGCAAGTACACCAGCGTCATGGACTGCCTCCCTGGTGAGCGTTCATTTAAGGAGTAGTGGGTCTCATGGACCAGTCACAGATTCGGAACTTTTGTATTATTGCTCATAT
>CAZOYN010000023.1:0-11709 GCA_964584135.1 uncultured Candidatus Saccharibacteria bacterium
CGGGTGGTGTGCCATCAGCGCATATGCGCATTTCGGCCGCCACCCGGGCCCCACCTAGCTCCCCCCACATACTCACAATCTCATTCTCCACGTAAACGAGTTGACAGACCCGAGGGGTCTTTTTTATTATAAGAGCTGATAATTAGCACTCTCATGCTGTAAGTGCTAATGTAAGGCGTAAGTAATGGAGGAATGTTATGAGTTCAGCTTTGCAACCTTTGGGCGACTACGTGGTAGCCCAGGCCGAAGAGGCCGAATCTAAGACGGCCAGCGGCCTGTACCTGCCGGAAAAAGCGGCCGAAAAGCCTAAAACTGCCAAAGTGGTGGCTGTGGGCAAGGATGCCAAGCAGGTGAAGCCTGGCGACCGGATTGTGTACAAGAGTTACAGCACCACCGAAGTTAAAGTCGGCAGTGACGAGTACATTTTAGTCAAAGAAGAAGACATTTTAGCGACCGTTAAATAGGAGGATACATGGCCAAGAAAGTTTTTTATGATGATGATGCCCGCAAGCGCGTGCTGGGCGGGGCCGAAGTCTTATATAATGCCGTAAAGACCACCATGGGCCCCAAGGGCCGCAATGTGGTGATTAGCAAAGCTTATGGAGCGCCAACCGTGACCCACGATGGCGTAACTGTGGCTAAAGGCGTGGAACTGGCTGATGTGGATGACGAAACGCTGGGTTACAAGGTTGGTGCTGAACTTATTAAACAAGCCGCTTCCAAGATGAATGACGTTGCCGGTGACGGTACCACCACGGTGACCGTGCTGACTTACCACATCTTAAGTGAGGCCAACAAACTGATTGCCGCGGGCCACAACCCGCTGCAGCTACGTAAGGGCTTGGAGCTGGCTGGCCACGAAGTTGTTGCCAAACTCGATGAGCTTAAGGAAGACATCCTGACCAAGAAAAAGCGGGTGGCCGAAGTGGCCACTATCTCCGCCGGTGACGCCGAAATTGGCCGCTTGATCGCTGAAGTTATTGAAAAGGTTGGTAAGGACGGTGTGGTGACGGTCGAAGAAGGCCAGAGCCTGTCCATGGAAGCCGAAGTTGTGGAGGGCTTTACCTTTGACCGAGGTTACGTGAGTGCTTACATGGTAACTGATACCTCCCGCATGGAGGCCGTCTACGACAAACCGGCCATTGTGATTACCGACAAGAAAATCTCCGGCATCCAGGAGTTCTTACCCCTGTTAGAAAAGCTGGCCGCCTCCGGGAAAAAAGACCTGGTGGTGATTGCCGAGGATGTTGACGGCGAAGCCTTGACCACCCTGGTTTTGAACCGCCTGAAAGGCGTGTTTAACACCGTGGCCGTTAAGGCGCCAGCCTTTGGCGACCGCCGCAAAGATATCCTGAACGACATTGCCATCCTAACCGGCGGCGAAGTCATTACTGATGACCGCGGTATGACCTTTGAAAATGTTGGCCTGGACGTGGTTGGTTCGGCTCGCCGGGTTATCGTGGACAAGGACGAAACTACTATTATTGAAGGTGGCGGCACGCCGGCTGAAGTCGGGGCCCGCATCAAGCAAATTACTGCCCAAGCTGATCAAGCTACCAGCGAGTACGACAAAGAACACCTAGAAAAGCGCCGCGCCGCGCTGTCGGGCAAGGTGGCTGTCATTAAGGTTGGTGGTGCTACCGAGACCGAAATTGAAGAGAAGAAATTCCGTGTGGACGACGCCGTGCACGCTGTGAAGGCTGCCTTGGCCGAAGGTATCGTGCCTGGCGGCGGCGTAACCTTGGTTAATATTTCTGACGCTATGGTGCTGCCAACCGGTGGCAAAGCCGAGTTCGTCAACCCACAAACTGGCAAGAAAGAAGAGTTTTCACTGAAAATCTCCAGCGAAGTTGCCGGAGCGCATATTTTGCGCAACGCGCTGGCCATGCCGTTTCGTATCCTGTTAGTAAACTCTGGCCTGAATCCGGACGAGTGGCTGCCAAAAATTCGCCAAGCCGGCATAGGCAAGGGCGTGGATGTTTCAAACCCTGGCGAGCTACCGATTGACCTGAAAGACGCGGGTATTGTTGACCCAGTAACGGTTACCAAGCAGGCTGTTCAAAACGCAGTCTCGATTGCCGGCACGGCCATGACCATGGGCGCACTGGTGGTTGATGTCCCCAAAGAAGACAAAGCCGCTGGTCCGGACATGTCCGGCGCCATGGGCGGCATGATGTAGCCGAAGCTTAGGCTTCTTGGTGCTGGGTGAAGTAGTTGATCTCGTTGATGATGTCCAACAAGGCTTGGGCACGGGCTTTTTCGTCTTCAATCTGTTGAGCGGCATCATAGGCGCTGCGGACGAGGCTTTGGTCGTCGCTGGCCTGGATCATCATCATCGTGGTGCGGAATTTTTCCTCGGGCGTTTGGTCGAGGTGACCGACTAACGGTGACAATTGGTTGAGGGCCCGCTGCTTGATATCAATTAGGTCATTGGCAGCCGTATCGTCATCGTCAGTCGGGGCAGACGGTGTCACGGATGCCGTGGTCATTGGTGCCGGCGCTGAGGGCATGTCCGGGGCGGTAGTTGGAGCACTTGGTGTATCAGTGGGCGTGCCAGGATGTTGCCAATCTGATGATACGGCTGAGGCCTCGGGAGAGGTCATCATCGAGGATGGCGCGTCTGGCACGGGCTGGTCGGCATCCAACGCTCCATTAATTGATTGGTCCGGAATTTGCGTGTTATCTTGTTGGTTATCTTGGCGCCCAAACATTATGTTCCCTCCCTGAGTACGCTACTTATGCTTGAGTTATACTATATACAATTAACGACTAAAAGCACAAGGAGTTTGAGGCATGCTGGATGATTTAAAATTGATTCACGAACGGGATGCCCAGGACGCCCTTGGTGTGGCCGAAAAGCAGTGGCAGCAGCTCCAGCAATCATTTGAAGTAAACCTGCCGCTTATGGAGGGGATTAGCAATATCGTGCTGGCCGGCATGGGTGGTTCAGCCCTGCCAGCGGTTTTTTTGCGGTCCTGGCCCGGTACTCGGGTGCCTTTTGAAATTGTCCGCGACTATAACTTACCGGCCTATGTAGGTTCAAATACGCTCTTTATCTCTTCCAGTTACTCTGGTAACACCGAAGAAACACTGTCAGCCCTGGCGGAAGCCGCAGCAAGGGACGCCCAGATTGTAGTCATTGCCGCCGGTGGTCAACTGGCTGACCTGGCTCGCGAAAAGGGACACCCCTTGTTTACGATCCCGGGCGGCATCCAGCCAAGGATGTCAGCGTTTTATTTCCTCGCGGTTTTAGTCCAATTGCTCCAGACTTTGCAATTGATTGAAGATGGCAAAGTTGATGAGTTGAGGGTCGCTGGCGATTGGTTGAAAGACCAGACAGCTAACTGGCGGGCCGAAGTGCCAACCGATAAGAACCCGGCCAAGCAACTGGCCCAGGAGCTAATTGGTAAATCAATTGTGGTATACAGTGGGCCCAAGCTATTTCCGGCTGCCAATAAATGGAAGATTTGCTTTAACGAAAACGCCAAGAACGTAGCCTGGGTCAACCAGTACCCGGAATTTAACCACAACGAATTCATCGGCTGGTCCAGCCATCCGGTTAACAAGCCCTACGCCGTCATAGAAATCCGCTCTAATCTGGAGCACGAGCGGGTACAGAAGCGCTTTGCGGTGACTGAACGGTTGCTGTCCGGCCAGCGTCCTAGCCCTCATGTGGTCGTGCCGCAAGGCGGGAGCTTGCTACAACAACTCCTATGGGCATCCAATTTTGGCGATTTTGTCAGTCTGTACGTTGGTCTATTGAACGGCTTGAATCCGACCCCGGTTGACTTGGTCGAAAAACTCAAAGCTGCCCTTAACGACTAAACCGCTCATTAACCTCTGTTATACTGGTTCACATGAAGCGCGAACTTGAGTCGGCCATTGCCGCTGTCTTTAAAGAATTATTTAATGAAGACCTGGCGATTGAATTAACTCGCCCTGAAGAGCAGTTCGGTGATTTCGCCACCAACGTAGCCCTACAAGCAGCCGGCAAACTTGGCAAAAGCCCGCGCGAAATTGCCGATCAACTAGCACCAGCAATTACAGAACGCTTGGCCGATAAAATCGCTGATGTATCTGTTGCTGGCCCCGGATTCATTAATTTATCAGTAACAAACGACTTTTTAGTAGCCTTGGCGGAGGAGGCTTCCAGCAACCTGCTTGAAGGGCAGACCATCATTACCGAATACTCCGACCCCAACCCTTTTAAGCCATTACATGCCGGGCATTTGTACACCACGCTGATGGGTGACGCAATTGCCCGACTGCTGGAGCAGGCTGGCGCCAAAGTAGTGCGCATTAACTACGGTGGAGACGTTGGGCTGCATGTTGGTAAGTCACTCTGGGCCATCATCCAAAACCTGGGAGGCGACCACCCCGAAAAGCTAGCTGATATACCTGAAGCTGAGCGGCCAACCTGGCTGGGTGAGCGTTATGTTGAGGGCAACGAAGCGTACGAAACCGACGAGGCCAAAAAACAGCAAATTGTGGAGATCAACAAGGCAGTCTACGGGCTGTACGAGTCAGGCGACCACGACTCGCCCTTTGCCCAGATTTACTGGACCTGTCGCCAGTGGAGCTACGATTATTTCACGCAGCTGTACGACCAGCTCAAGGTGCACCAATTTGACCGCGTGTTGCCGGAAAGCGAAGTGGCCCAGCGCGGGCTGGAGGCCGTGAAGGCGCACATTGGCAGTGTCTATGTCGAAAATGACGACGCCGTGATCTTCAAGGGTGACGACCACGGTCTGCACACCCGAGTGTTTATTAATTCGGCTGGGTTGCCCACCTACGAGGCCAAAGAAGTCGGCTTGTTACTCACCAAGTGGCAGGATTATCAGTTTGACCGCTCGATTATTATTACCGCGAACGAGCAGCAACAGTATATGGCTGTGGTAGTGAAAAGCGTCGAACAATTTGAACCGGAGCCGGCCAAGCGCTCACAGCACATCACACACGGCGTAGTGAAGCTAAAGGGTGGGGTAAAAATGAGCTCGCGCAAAGGTAATATCGTGGGCGCAGTTGACATCTTGGAAGCCGCCGCCGAAGCTAACCAGAAGCTACTCGGGCAGGAAAACGCCGATGCCGTGCTCGGTGCCGTAAAGTATGCTTTTTTGAAAAACCGGATTGGCGGCGATATTGTCTACGACCCCGAAGAATCGGTGGCTCTGGAAGGCAACAGCGGCCCGTACTTGCAGTATGCCCACGCCCGGGCCCGCAGCATATTAAGAAGGGTTGAAAACACAGGCGAGCAAATCGGCAGCGACCTCCAACCCAGCGAACGCTCGCTGCTACGGAAAATCTCAGAGTATTCCGAAACGGTCGATAAAGCCGTGGCCGAGCTGATGCCGCACCACATCTGTACCTACTTATACGAACTGGCCCAGGAGTTTAACCGCTTTTACGAACACGACCGGGTGATTGGTGATGGGCGCCAGTCAATCCGTTTAGCGCTCGCAAAGCGCTACGCCGATACGCTACAACAAGGTTTAGGGCTGCTGGGAATTTCAGCGCCAGAACAGATGTAGGGGGCGCAATGCAACAAATTTGCCAGCCTGATGAGATTAAAAAGCTGGGCACCATTGTGGGGGTTTGGGCGCACCCCGATGACGAGTCATTTTTAGCCGGCGGCATTTTAGCAACGGCGGTCCGCAACGGCCAAAAGGTGGTTTGCATTACCGCTACCCGTGGCGAGGCCGGGGTGCAAGACGAAAACCGCTGGCCGCCCGCCCAGCTAGCCGAGATCCGCACCCATGAGATGGAGCAAGGGCTCCACGCCCTCGGCATCACGGACCACCACTGGTTCAATTACCCTGACGGTGGTTGCGCTGATGTGCCTATCCATGAGGTATTGCCAAAGCTAGTAGCGCTGCTTAAACAGTACCAGCCCGACACCATCATAACCTTTGGCCCGGAGGGCATGACCGGCCACCCCGACCACCAAACCGTCTCCAAATGGGTCAACCTGGCCACCGCCAGGTTACCAAAAACACCAAAGGTCTTCCACGCCGTGCAGCTGGATGAAGCATACGAAAAGTACTTCAAGGATTTCGATGAGCAATTTGACTTTTTCTTCAAGATTGACAAGCCACCGCTACGGCCTGAAGCGGCCTGCGACATCTGCTACCGGTTGCCGAAGGAGGTTGTAGCCTGCAAGTGCCAGGCGCTGAAGGCCATGCCCTCGCAAACCGCGGCCATGTTCCGGCTAGTACCTGAAGCGACCATGGCGGCCATGCTGGGTATCGAGGCTTTTGTTCTACAATAGATACGGAGGAATAATCTATGGCTATGGATCTCACCGAAGAAGAGTGGAAGCAAAAATTAACACCTGAACAGTACCATGTGCTGCGCGAGCAGGGTACTGAAGCGCCGTTTAGCGGCCAGTACCTAAAGCACAACGCTGACGGCCTGTACACCTGCATGGCTTGCGGAGCCAAGTTGTTTACGAGCGACACGAAATACGAATCAAACCAAGCCGGCTTGGAGGGCTGGCCGAGTTTTGCTGACCCGGCTGGTAATGAAGCTGTCGAACTTCGCGAAGACAACAGCTTAGGTATGCACCGCACCGAAGTTATTTGTAAGAATTGCGGCAGCCATTTAGGCCATGTTTTTGAAGATGCGAGCAGCCCCACGGGCCAGCATTTCTGCATCAATTCAACCTGTCTGGCTTTTGACCCCAAACAAGCTCAGGCCGAGTAGTACTTGTTGCCCCAAGCAGCCATTTGCTTGAGGACAGGCAAGAGGTCGGCGCCTTTTTCGGTGAGTTTATATTCGCTGCGTGGCGGGACTTCAGCAAAACTTTGCTTGGTGACAATGCCGTGGCATTCTAGGTCGTCGAGGCGTTGGCTGAGGGTGCGTGGGTTAATCTTGCCCACTGATTTTTCGAGCTCACTAAAGCGTTTCGGGCCGCCCACCAAGTCGCGCAGGATCAGGGCGGTCCATTTATTGCCGACAATTTCCATGGCCGCGGCAATACAGCCGACGTGCGGTTCAACAGATTGAGAAAGGGTTGTAGTTTTCATACTTTACAAAGTATAGTATTGAGCTATACTAGTTATATTAGTAACTATAAAAAGTATAGCATAGAGGAGTATGAAATGAAAGTAGCAGTAATAATCGGTACGATACGTGATGGTCGCAAAACGCCTGCTCAGGCTAACTGGGTCTTTAAAACATTGGAATCAATGGAGAATGTGCAGCCCGAAATAGTAGACCTCAAGGACTACCCAATGCCGTTTTTTGATGAGCCCGGCAGCCCGCGCTACAACCCCAGTAGAGAGGTTGACCCTGGAGCCCAGAAATGGCTGGATAAACTAGCCGAGTTCGAGGCGTATGTCTTTGTGACCCCAGAGTACAATCACTCGGTGCCCGGCGCGTTGAAGAACGCGCTCGATTATGTGGACTGGCAGCTCAACCGCAAACCCGCGGCCGTGGTATCGCATGGTTCAGCCGGCGGCGCCAGGGCAGAGGTAGCGCTGAAGGAAATATTGTCCGAGAGCCGTATGGTGCCAATGCCGACTATCCCAGGCGTGGCTATGACACATATGAGTGAAAAGATTGACGCGGACGGCAACTTGAGCGAAGCGGAAAAGACGAGCCCCTATGGTCCGCAGGCTGCGCTGGAAACTTTGCTACAAGAGCTTAAGTGGTACAGCGACGCGCTGTCGGCCGCCCGAGTTCCGACCGTGTAGGGCAAGGGTGTTGATGTTCAATTCTACCCACCTCTTAAAGTGACATACTAGTGATATCACTTAGGCATACTTTATGCATCACTTTAGCAACATGACCAAAACAAAGTAGAGAGAAATGTCTCGTTCCGTCGAGATCGGTTTGCTATTATAAGCACAATGATAGATAAAAACGGAGTCCCGACGAAGTTGTTGTGGGTGGACTTGGAAATGACTGGCCTGGATCCAGCCAACGACTTGGTGTTGGAAGTAGCCGCTGAAGTTACCGACTTTAATTTTAAAACCCTAGCCAGCTATGAAAGCCGCGTGAGGCAGCCACGTGAGGCGGTGCTGGAACGGATGCAAAAAAATATTTGGTGGGCGGATTTTCCGGAAAACCGCGATGAATTTGTGCGCCGAGTGGATGACGGCAAGCCAGTGCAGCAAATTGAGCAGGAGTTAATCGTGCTGGTAGAGGAACATTTTGGCTCCGAACCGGCGGTATTAGCCGGCAACAGCATTCATAACGACCGCAAGTTTATTGCCCAGTGCTGGCCGGCCCTGGACCTTAAATTGCACTACCGCATGCTGGATGTCAGCGCCTGGAAGGTGTTGATGCAAGGTAAATATGGCGTGATATTTGAGAAAAAAGAAGTCCACCGGGCGTTTGACGATATTCAGGCCTCGATTGCTGAACTGCAACATTACTTGGAGTGGTTCCAGCATGGATCACAAGACCGTTGAAACCTATATCTTGAGTATGCCCAACGCCCGGCTGGAGTACCCGTTTGGTGAAGATGTGGCGGTGTACAAGGTAGGCGATAAAATGTTTGCCCTAATTTCTGAAGGGAAGAGTCCGGTGCAAGTAAGCCTAAAATGCGACCCAGAACTGAGCAAAGTCTTACGCGAAAAGTACGATGAAGTGATGCCCGGTTATCATCTCAATAAGAAGCATTGGAATACGCTGATTTTAGCCGGCCAGCTGAGCTGGGACGAAGTCAAAGACCTTATCCGCCACTCATATAACTTAGTTACGAGCTGAGCTGGGTGAGCAATAGCTGGGCTTGGTTGTAATCGTCATTGAGTAGCTTGCGGCCAACCGGGCCTTGGGCTTTCAAGTAGGCTAGCTTCAGGGCCTGCTGGTACTGGCCGAGCTGGGCAAGGATGACTGATTTGAACGTATCATCGTAGGTTCCAGCCGTGGCGGCGGCTGCTAACTGTTGGTCGGTGGCGGCGCTGATACGAGCGCTGAGTTGCTGAGACGTGACTTTGTGGTGGTTACGCTTCAGGTAGCTAGTGAGGTTAGATTGGCCGCTGGTAACCGCTAGCTGTAGGGTGGCGGCGAGGTTGGCGTTATCGGCCGATACTTTTGACTGCGTACTGGCTGTAGCCTGGTTAGCCAGATGGATAAGTTCCTGCTGCTCCTGGGCGACGGCAATGAACGACGGCCCGTAGTCGCTAGTGCTTGATAACAGATTGATTATCACCGTTGCGATGATAATGAGGACCAGCAGGCCGAGGCCGACCAGGAGTAGTCGTTGCTGCAGGGAATTGCCAGCAAATAGGCTACGCCGCCCAGGTTTGGCCGGGTTGATAATGAAGTCGTAATTTGGCTGTCCGATTGGTTGCTGCAGTTGCATGACTTCTATTTAAACATACTTATGCTTTCTACTTTTGGCGTTTCACCTTAGACTAACACTATGGACGTGGTCGAAGAGATAAAGAACCGCTTGGCGATTGAAGACGTGATCGGTGAGTACGTGCAACTCAAGCGGGCCGGGCGTAACTGGCGCGGCTTGAGCCCTTTTAGTAATGAAAAAACGCCGAGCTTTATGGTTAGCCCGGAAAAACAGATCTGGCATGACTTCTCTTCGAGCAAAGGCGGCAATATCTTCAGCTTTATTATGGAAGTTGAAGGGCTGGATTTTAAGGGGGCGCTGGAACTGCTGGCCCGCAAAGCTGGCATTGATATCAAACAATACCGCGGCCAATCACGGCGCGGTGGACCGGACAAAGAACGGCTGCATGAGTTACTGGAATTAGCGGCCAAGTTTTACCAGGTGCATTTTTCGCAAAATAAAAC
This sequence comes from uncultured Candidatus Saccharibacteria bacterium, assembly GCA_964584135.1. Classification (GTDB taxonomy): domain Bacteria; phylum Patescibacteriota; class Saccharimonadia; order Saccharimonadales; family UBA4665; genus CAZOYN01. The sequence continues at coordinate 9,751 of CAZOYN010000023.1, forward strand.
CGCCCTCAGCTATGTGTTAAAAAAACGGGCTTTTAGCAAAGACACGGCGCTGGAATGGCGGCTGGGCTATTCGCCAAATAATGGCTCGGCCTTGCTTAATTTTGCTAAAAGCAAGGGTTTTACAGAGGCGGAACTGAAGCAGGCTGGCCTAAGCGCCCAAGGTTACCGTGGGGGTGTCCAAGACATGTTCCGTGGCCGACTGATAGTCCCGCTGCAGGATCCGCAGGGCCGAATCATCGGCTTTACAGCCCGGCTATTACATGAAGATCCGCAGGCGCCTAAGTACATAAACACGCCGCAAACGGTTTTATACGACAAAAGCCGGCATATATACGGTATGCACCTGGCCAAGGAATCAATCCGCAAAAGTAAGTTCGTGGTGCTGGTGGAAGGCAACCTGGATGTTATTGCCAGCCACCAAGCCGGCGTGCGGCAAGTAGTGGCAACGGCCGGCACGGCCTTAACCGAGCCGCACCTGAAGGCATTGAGCCGTTTTACCGGCGATATCCGCCTGAGTTTTGACGCCGATAAAGCTGGCGTGGCCGCCACCGAACGGGCGATTCCCATAGCCTCCCGGGTAAAAGTTTCACTGAGCATGATAGACATCCCGAGCGGCAAAGATCCAGACGAACTGATCCAGCAAGACCCAAAATTATGGGAGGCGGCCATCGAGAAGCACCAGTATGCCCTGGATTGGCTGATGGAGCGTTATAAAAAGCTGCTCGATATTACCTCGGCCCAAGGCAAACGGCAGTTCAGTGACGTGTTGTTGCCGGTGGTGAAGGCCTTGGCTGATCCGGTAGAGCGTGACCATTACCTAAACCAGATTGCCGAATCAATTGCTGTGAGCCGCGACGCGCTAGAGCAAAAATTCGCCAAAACCGAAGGATCGGAGCCAGCCGTCCGCCGCCGCGCGGTAAAGGTCGCTCCACAGCAACTCGATAAAATTACCATCGAAAAGCAAAAAACCCAGGACCATTTCTTAAGCCTGATGCTCATGCGGCCAACGCTGCGCGAATTCCTGGATCTAATCACGGCGGACATGTTCATTACCGACAACGCTCAGCAATTATTAGAGTTCCTGCTGGATAACCGTGACTTTTATGGAAAACCTGAGCAGGCCAAGGGGCTGCAAAAAGTCGCAGATTATGTTAAAATCCTAGTATTACTCTACGAGGAACTCTACCAGGGTCTCGAGCTCAACGAGCTTCATTACGAAGCCGCTCGATTGCAGGCTAAGGTGGTAGAACAATTTGTCAAAACCCAAAAAGCAGAACTGGCCAACAGCCTGGCGACCGCGAGCGGAGAAGCGGAGCGACAGCTGTTGGTCCAGGTAAAAACCTACGACGCGTTACTTAACCAAGTGAAAGGGGGAACCGATGCCGGGTTCCAAAGCCAAACCGAACAAACCGAAGGAAGATGACCGCGCTTTATTAGAGCAGGCTAAAGCCGAGCTACTGGAGCAGGCTAAAAAAGCCGGCCACATTGACCAAAAAGAAATTGCCGCCAAGATTCCAGAAACGGCCGAAAACGTCGAGATACTGGACGCTTTACTCACCGAACTCGCCGACCTCAACATTGAACTCACCAACACCGAACCTGATGCCGAGGGCCTTAGCGATGAATGGGTGTTGGACGAAACCGAAGAGGAAGACTTGGCGACTGACACCCAGGTGTACCTGGACGATGACGTCGCCGACGATTCAGTCCGCCTATACCTGCGCGAAATCGGCAAAATCCCGCTCTTAAACGCTGAGGAGGAGCTAGCGCTGGCCCAACGGGTGGTGGCCGGCGAAAAAGACGCCAAAGACAAGATGGCCGAAGCCAACATGCGCCTGGTAGTTTCGATTGCTAAGCGTTATGTTGGCCGTGGCCTGGACCTTTTGGACCTCATCCAGGAAGGCAACACCGGTCTGCTGCGCGCCGTTGAAAAGTTTGACCCAGACAAGGGCTTTAAAT
>CAZOYN010000024.1:0-11227 GCA_964584135.1 uncultured Candidatus Saccharibacteria bacterium
GCCCTCACGGCCGTTATTTCACTGCTAGCCGATATTATTTTGCGCCTGACGTGGTTCAGCAATAATGACCGCGAAGAAAATAATCAAGTCGTTTTTATACTCGGCATTGTGGCCGCTATTTTAGCACCATTTGTGGCTACGCTGATCCAACTAGCCGTGTCGCGGCAGCGTGAATACCTGGCCGACGCCAGCGGCGCGCTTGCCACGCGCTATCCGGAAGGCCTGGCCCAGGCTCTGGAAAAAATTGAGCAATCGGGCTCGGTACTCCGTCGCCAGAATACGGCCACCGCGCACCTGTTTTTTGCCAATCCGCTGCGGGGGCACAGCTTGACCAACCTGTTTAGTACCCACCCGCCGATTGCCGACCGGATTGCCCGGTTGCGCCACATGGAAAGCCATGCCTAGTCCGCGAAAACTCAAACCGCCCGAGTACAAGAGCCTGCGTCCCAGCAAGCGCATTAAGCACCCGGTTAAACTGCCGAGCGCCTGGCGTGTGGCTAAAGCTGCCGCCAAAACACTTTGGCAACACAAGGGCTTGTTTTTGGGCATCACACTAGTGTACGGCCTTTTGAACCTGGTGTTAGTGCAAGGCTTGGCTAGCAACACCGATGTTACCAGTCTCAAAAATACGCTCAACCTGGTGTTTACCGGCCACCTCGGGAGCCTGGCCTCAAGCTTGGCAGTCTTTGCGGTCTTGGTTGGTTCAGCTGGCAACGGCTCCAGTCAAACTGCCGGCGCCTACCAGTTGTTTTTGGTTTTAATTACCAGCCTGGCAGTTATCTGGGCGCTCCGGCAGGTGCTGGCCGGAACAAAAAAAATCCGGATCCGGGACACCTACTACCGTGGTACCTATCCGCTGGTCCCTTTCATACTGGTACTGCTGGTGGTTGGCCTGCAACTGTTGCCGCTGGTGGTTGGCTCAGCTCTGTACAATCTGGTAGTTGCCAATGGTATTGCCATCTACTTCGTTGAAAAATTTGCCTGGGCTTTGCTCGCTGGTCTGCTGGCACTGCTCAGCTTGTATTTAGTTAGCTCCTCGCTATTTGCGCTCTACATAGTGACACTGCCGGATATGACGCCCATGAAGGCCTTGCGCAGTGCCCGCCAACTTGTCCGTAACCGGCGCTGGGTGGTTGTACGCAAAATTTTGTTCCTGCCCATATTGCTGCTGGTTGCGGCAGCCATGATCATGGTGCCGATTATTATTTGGTTAACTGCGTTGTCACAGTGGGTGTTTTTCTTGCTGACGATGCTGGCCGTTGCAGCCACCCATTCCTATATGTACGGCTTGTACCGGGAACTGCTCAATGAATAAGTCTGAGGCCCAAGCGCGGGTTGAAAAGCTGCGCGAGTTAATTAACGACTACCGCTACCATTACCACGTGCTCGATGAATCTATTATGAGTGAGGCCGCCGCCGACAGCCTCAAACATGAACTAACCCAGCTCGAAACTGAGTTTCCAGAACTCATCACGCCCGATTCGCCGTCGCAACGGATAGCCGGCACGCCGTTACCGGGTTTCAAGCAAGTTGAGCACTCCAGCCGAATGTTGAGCTTGAACGACGCGTTTGACGAAGCTGAAACCCGCGCGTGGGTAACACGGGTCACCAAATTCCTGCCGCCAAGCACCAAGCTCGAATACTTTGTCGATGTTAAAATGGACGGTTTTGCTTGCGCCCTGGTGTATCAGGACGGTATTTTAGACCGGGCCATAACCCGGGGTGATGGCTTTGTTGGCGAAGATGTGACGGCTAATGTCCGCACCATCGATTCTGTACCGTTGCGGCTGCGCCACACCAAGAATTATGGGCAATTTTTACGCGGCCGTACCGAAGTCCGGGGCGAAATCGTCATGTACAAAAAAGATTTTGAAGCCTTAAATGCTGAACGGGCCAAGCAGGGAAAACCGCTGTTTGCTAACCCCCGGAACACGGCCGCCGGCACCATCCGCCAACTTGACCCAAAACTAGTTGTCAGCCGGCCACTACACTTTCGGGCCTATGATTTGCTGCGCAATACTGCTCGTGAAGTGCCAACGCATAAATTTGCCTACGAAACATTGGCTAGTCTCGGTTTTTTGGTTAATAAAGACGCGCCGGTTTTTCATAGCATTGATCAAGTACTGGAGTTTGCTGCCAAATGGGAAGAAAAACGCCGCAGCTTGCCGTTCAACACCGATGGTTTGGTGGTTAAGGTCAATGACCGCGGACTGTACGCCCGGCTCGGCGTGGTGGGCAAAGCGCCCCGCGGTGCGATCGCCTACAAATACGCTGCTGAACAAGCCACTACTAAAGTCAAAGATATCTTTGTGTCAATTGGCCGGACGGGTGCTGCCACGCCGGTAGCCATGCTGGAGCCGGTGGTTGTGGCTGGCAGTACCGTGCAGATGGCAACCTTGCACAACGAAGGCGAAATCAAACGCAAAGACATCCGCATTGGCGACACCGTCATTGTTCATAAAGCCGGCGATATCATCCCCGAAGTTGTCGAACCGCTGGTTACATTACGCAATGGCTCGGAACAACCATTCCAAATGCCAACCCACTGCCCGGAGTGCAATACTAAACTTGTTAAGTATAAGGCTGAAGACGCTGCCTGGCGCTGCCCGAATGAGAATTGTCCATCCCGCTCTTGGAAGCGCATTGAGCACTTTGCCAGCAAAGAAGCCCTCGACATCGAAGGCCTGGGCGAAAAGAATGTAATCGCACTTTTGAACGCCGACATGATTAAAGATCCAGCTGACATTTATACCTTAACTCCCGAGCAAGTCGTAACCCTCGACCGTTTTGCCGAAGTTTCCGCCAATAAGCTGGTGGAGGCTATCCAAGCCAAGAAAAACCTGCCACTGAATCGCTTTGTGTATGGCTTAGGCATCCGCCATATTGGTGCCCAGACAGCAATTGACCTGGCAAATCATTTTCGCGAACTAGAAAAACTGGCCGCTGCTAAAATTGACGAGCTAGCTGAAGTTGAAGGCGTTGGTGACGTGGTCGCCGAGGCTTTCGTGGAATGGTTCAGCGAACCGCGCAACCAAAAACTGCTCGAGAAATTTAAGAAACTTGGCGTTTGGCCGCAAAGCGTCAAGCGGGTCGGCGGTAGATTGACCGGCAAGAACTTTGTGGTCACCGGCAGCTTGGAAAGTATGAGCCGCGAAGAAGCCGCTGAACGCATCCGTGCCTTGGGCGGCACCTTCCAGTCGAGCGTCGGCAAAGACACGGACTACTTAGTCGTCGGCGCCAACGTCGGCGCCAGCAAACTAACCAAAGCCGGCAAGCTCGGCACGCCACAAATCGACGAAGCTGCATTCTTAAAACTGATAAGCAAGTAAATATGCATATCACTTGGCAGATGCTTGTGCTTTACGCGCTCGTTAATACTTGCACCTGCATTATCAGTGGTATTTCGGGCGGTGGTGCCGGGTTTATTAATACCCCATTTCTAATCTTGCTGGGCTTGCCCCCCGCGCAAGCTGTGTCAACTGGCAAGCTAACCGGCTTAGCTGTTGCAATCGGTTCTTTAAAAGGCTTGCATTCTGCCCGTCAAAGCTCCAAGCAACAAGTAGCTTTCATTATGGGCTTGGCACTACTCATGGGGCTGCTCTCCCCACTAGTTATTAAAAATCTCAACGGGCTTATTTATCGTCGCATACTCGGACTACTAATTCTGGGGCTCATACCTTTGATGGTGTGGAAGAAGACCGCCCAACCGACCAAACATCTCGGCCTAATCCGTAAAGTTTTTGGTTATACATTGCTTGCACTATCTCTAGGGCTGCAAGGTATTTTTAGCGGTGGTCTCGGAACGCTGGTCAATGTATCTTTAATGACACTTTTAGGGACGAGTGCTCTCGAAGCAAATATCCTCAAAAGATACTCACAGCTTATACTAAACACAGCTATTGTTATTGGTGTTTTTAGTGCTGGACTTATTGTCTGGCCGATGGCCGCAGTTGGCATTGTCACGGGATTAACTGGTGGTCTAATTGGAGGTCATATTGCGATTCGCAAGGGCGAAGGACTTATTCGTGGTTTTCTTATAGTGATTATGGCGCTTTCAGGGCTTTGGCTAGTCATTACTTAAGGGGTATCATTAAAGTTATGTTGAACGAAATAGACAAAGCACTAAAACAATACCAGGTAAAGTGGGACAAGCTAGTGGACGCCACCCAAAACCAGGACTTCTTTCGTCAATTGCGGCCAACGGCGGTCGGTTGGAAGACAGTTGACCTGGCGGATTATGACCGTCGCTTTAACGAACTAAGAGAGCTGTGCGACCAAATACATCTTGCCTGGCTTAATGGGCGCTGGCTGGCAACCTTGCACCTTAAGGACCAAAAGCTCGACGGCGGTATCCAAATTATTAAGTTGATGCAACGCCGACCGGACTCCACGGACACGGTTGGTCTCGACCACCTAGATTTTTACAGCCCGACGGACAATATAGAAGCTATTTTGGCCAAAGAAAAAGAGCTGAAATGGACCAAAGAAATGAACGGCGAACAGTGTAAGTGGATTTCTGTCTGGTTCGGTGATACCGAAGCTAAGTTGCGGACAAACACAGTCATTGACGTGTGCATGACTGAACTCGAGACGGTGAACCGAAGCTTGACAAAGTAGCCTTAAAGGTTATGATTATAGGGTCTCGTGCGCACTAGCGGCGCTGCAAAAACAAAAACTGTATAAAAATAAAAAGCACCCGCCGCTCGGGTGGGCGCGCACGAAAAAACCGCTGGGCCACGCGCGCCGGCGGTTTTTATATTGATGGAGTACAATACACTGCATGACGTTCATTTTGGCCTTGGTTGTCGTGTTTGGGTTGCTGGTTTTAAGCGAAGTGTGGTGGCGCAGCTCTAAAGTCCACGATGAGTTAAGCCGCAAATTCGTGCACATTACCGTTGGCAGCTTCGTGGCTTTTTGGCCGTTTTTTATGAGCTGGAACCAGATTAGGCTGCTCAGCCTGGCTTTTCTCATCGGCGTAGCGCTTTCAAAATACCTAAACATTTTCCAGGCTATCCATAGCGTGCAACGTCCAACCTGGGGTGAGCTGTTCTTTGCCGCGGCCGTCGGCTCGGTAACTTTTGTCACCCACAACAAATGGATCTACGCGGCGGCATTACTGCAAATGGGCCTGGCTGATGGCCTGGCCGCCGTGCTCGGTGTGCGCTATGGCAAACGGTCGAGCTACCAAGTGTTTGGCAGCCACAAAAGCGTGTTTGGCAGTTCGGTTTTTTTGGTCCTGTCTATACTCATACTGCTCGATTATAAATACGCCAGCGGAGCCTCGCTATCAGTTGTTTGGCTAGTGATTACGGCGTTGTTAGCCACGGCCTTAGAAAACCTGGCTGCCTTTGGGTTGGACAACTTAGTGGTGCCGCTGGCGGTGGCCTTACTGCTAACTAATCTGTAGTCTTAATCAGGTGTGCCCGCAAGGCATTAAATATGACAACAACGTCAACACCTTCTTGCAGTAGAGCGCCGGTTAATGGTGAAAACCTGCCCGTAGCGAACACCAGCATCAGCACCAGGCTCATACCAATGCCCACCAAGATGCTTTGCTTAGCGATGTAGAATGTACGCTTCGCGACGGCAAGGGCTGTAGCTACCCGGCTAATGTCATCGAGCATAATGACCATATCGGCTGACTCGCTGGCCGCGGTTGAACCACGGGCGCCCAGCGCGATGCCAACGTCGGCGGCAGTCAACACGGGCGCGTCATTGACGCCATCACCCACAAAGGCCAGCGGCCGGTCCTTAACGCCATCGAGCACGTGTAACTTATCGGCTGGTAACATCTCGGCGTATACCTGGGTGATACCCAGTTTTTTGGCGATTGTCTGGGCTGTGGTCTGGTTATCGCCGGTAATAACCAAAGTGTTTTTAATGCCCAGCTGACGCAGCCGGCCCAAGGTGGCCTGTGTTTCGGGCCGTAGCTCATCAGTCAGCGTTATGGCTCCAACTAACGCCCCGTCAACAGCTACATACGCCGCTGACTGTTTCACCGAACTTTCCTTAAATTTGGGTGACAGGGAAACCTTGTATTCCCGTAGCAAGCTCAAACGGCCAATAATAACATCCTGGCCTTTAATGCTGGCCCGCAAGCCACGGCCAGAAATTTCCTGGACGTGTTTAGCTTTGGCGAACCGAAGCTTTCGGGCCTGGGCACCACGCACGATGGCGCTGGCCAGGACATGGTTCGAATTTTGCTCCAAGCTGGCGGCCAGAGCCAAGACTTCGTCTTTTTTACGTGAGCCGTAGGTTATAATTTCATCAAGTTCTAGTTCCCCCCGGGTGAGGGTGCCGGTTTTGTCAAAAGCTATGGTCTGGGTCTCGGCCAAGCGTTCCAGGGCCGAGCCATTCTTAACGATGATGCCGAACTTACTGGCCCGGCTCATGCCGCTAATCAGGGCAATTGGCGCCGCTAAAATGAGGGGGCAGGGCGTGGCCACCACGATGACTTCCAAAAACCGGATGGCCTGGCCAGTCAAAACCCACATGGTAGCGGCAATGGCGTAGGCGGTCACCGTGAAAGGCAAGCTGTAGCGGTCGGCCAGGCGGACAAACGGCGCCTGGCTGGCCGCCGCGCCGCGGACGAGTTTAATAATTTGCTGGTATTGGCTATCTTCTGCCGAGGCTGTGGCTTTGGCAGTAATGGCGCCATCAAGATTAATGGAACCACTTACAATCTGATCTTTAATTTGTTTCGTTTGGGGCAGGCTTTCGCCGGTCAGCGAGGACTCGTCAAAACTAGCTGTGCCTTCTAAAATAATCGCGTCAACCGGCACCAGTTCACCCGGCTTAATAATGATCTTGTCGCCGACTTTTAACTCGCTAACTTTGACATCAACCACTTTACGGTTACGGATAACATGGGCCTTTTGTGGTGCCCGTTTGAGCAGGGCATCAAGTTCGGTTTTAGCCCGGTGCTCAGCAAAATCCTCGAGCGATTCGCCGCCGGTCAGCATTAAGACGACTACAATGCCGGCCCAATACTGGCCCAAAGTAACAGCGGTAATAATGGCCGTTGCGGCTAAAATATCAATGCCGTATGTGCCCCGGCGCAGGTCTTGCCACATATCCCAAGCCAAGGGGAAGACTGCAATAGTTGCCACAGTCCCCAACACCCAGTGGGCAATGGTGTGCTGCTTGGTCAGCTCTAAGCCTAAACCCACTAGGGCGGCCACCACTGTCAGGCTGAACAATTTGTAATTACGCGAAAAGCGGATAATTTGTCTCAGGCTCATACGGTCTCCGTTTAATCCCAGTCTGTACTAGTATAGCAACAAGCTACCGGGCTATACTGAAATAATGCAGCCCATAAGCACAACTCGAATTGTTGCCGTGCCGGTAAACCGTTACCTGGTAACCCGGGGTAGAGGCCACGCCGCAGCCCATATAGTAATGAAAGATTAAATCGGGAGGCAAAGTATATGAGAGCAGCACAAATTAACCGTTACGGGGGCAAGGAAGCAGTACAAAACGTAACTGATGCCGTTAAACCGCAACCCGGAGCCGACCAAGTGCTCGTAGAAGTCCGCGCCGCCGCTGTGAACCCGTTTGACTTGAAGGTTCGTGAAGGCCTGATCCAAGGCGCCCCCTTAACCATTCCCGGCACCTTAGGTGGTGATGTCGCGGGTGTTGTCGCCGGACTTGGCGAAGGGGTGTCTGGTTTCCAGCTTGGCCAAGCCGTTTTTGGCCAAGCCAATGCCATGAGCGGCGAAGGCTCATTCGCTGAATTTACACCGGTAAAAACCAACTCCCTGGCGGCAAAACCGGCTAGCCTGGATTTCGTAAACGCCGCCGCCTTACCACTCACTAGTGTTAGTGCCTACCAGGCTTTGGTGGAGCATGCTAACCTCCAGGCTGGCCAGAAAGTGTTAATCCATGGTGGGGCCGGCGGCATTGGTTCAATAGCTATCCAGCTTGCCAAGTACCTCGGTGCCCAGGTTGCTACCACGGCCTCAGCTGCGGATGCCGCGTACGTTAAAGACCTCGGCGCATATGAGGTCATTGATTACACCAGCCAGGATTTTGTGACCATGTCGCGCGATTACGACGTTGTATATGATACGGTCGGTGGCGAAACGCTCACCAAGTCGCTGCAGGTGCTAAAACCGGGTGGGGTGCTGGTTTCAATGATGAGCGTAGAAGGTATTGCGGACCTGGCGAAACAACGGGGCGTGACTGCCATTGGCCAGGTTACGAAAGTCACCACCGCTAAATTAACCCGCATTGCCCAACTGGTGGATGAAGGTCTACTAACTGTGCATGTTGATAAGGTATTCCCGCTCGACCAAGCGGCAGCCGCGCTTGAACACCAAAAAACTGGTCACCCGAAAGGCAAAGTCGTCCTCTTGGTATAATGCTTATGCATGTTTGGGCTAAACTGGTTCGACGGCCTAATCCTCGTATTTATTACCGCGGCAATTTGGCGCGGCGCCCGTGACGGCTTTGTCACGCAATTCCTCACTAACCTCGGTTTTTTTGGAGCGCTGTTTTTAGGCGGCTGGACCTTTCATTATTTGCTGCCCATACATGACCGGACCCTACTGACTATTGTTAACGGCAACCTGGTCCTGATTTTTGCGATGTACGTGGCTCTGCGCGGCTTTGACCTGGGCCGCAAGCTCCACTATTCATTTGGCCACGGTCGCATGCACACGCTAGAAACAGCCCTCAGCGTCTTTTTTAGCCTAGCCTCCGCGCTTGTTACTGTTTGGCTGCTAGGGGCGATGATTGGTCGGCTGCCTTTCGCGGGTTTTAGTAACAGTGCTAATGACGCTTTGATTGTCCAAAAACTTGACCAACACCTGCCGCCAGTGCCAGCAGTCTTCGCGACCTTTAACCGGTTGATTAACCCGAACAGCCCGGCTCACATTAGCTTGCAAACGCAACCAACCCAGCTGCCTCTGCCCAGCATAACGGATATGCAACAGGCAGTGCAGCTGGCCGCCACAGCTACCGTCCGGATTACCAGCTTTGGTTGTGGCGGGGTGGTTTCAGGTTCAGGTTTTGTCGTGGCGCCGCAAGTAATCGCGACGAATGCCCATGTCATCGCGGGCGTGCACCGGCCAATCCTCAAAGCTAATAACCACAGCTACGAAGCGGTGCCGGTTTTATTTGACGCCAACCTTGATTTTGCGCTGCTGCGGGTCAAAAGTTTACCCAATCACTGGCTCAACTTGGCTCACGAGCCTTCGGGGCCGGGCACGCCAGTTGCAGCTTTAGGTTATCCGAACGGCAATTATGCCTCAAAGCCTGGCATCATACGTAACCAGTTACATGTCTTTAGCGGTAATATTTATGACGTTGGCATCACCGGGCGCGATATATACGAAATCCAAACGGATGCACAGACAGGCGAATCTGGTGGACCAGTAATGCTAGCTAATGGCCAGGTGGCCGCCATAATGTTCGCCAAAGCTGATGATGCCGGTGACTACGGCTTTGCGCTCACCTCAACCAGCCTCCTGCCATCTATCAACCGTGCCGCAACTTTAACCCGCCGTGTCAGTACCGGCGCCTGCTTGGCAAATTAAGGTGCTAGGTTTGCAATAAAAAAAGACCCATCGCAGGGATCTCATGGGGCGAACGACGGGGATTGAACCCGCGACATTCGGGACCACAACCCGACGCTCTACCAACTGAGCTACGTCCGCCATACGGTGCTAAAACAGAGGTGATTATACTTGAAGAGCCGACTTTTTACAACCGTAGGTTAGGGTGTCAAAATAATGTTTAATAGGAATTTTCCCTGATAGACCGTGCATACCAACGCCTCGCCACAGCTCAGTACGCCCCTATATATATTCCCAAGAGTGATATTCTGAATAGGTTATATTATAACTTATATGGAATATCACTGTGCGGACTAGTGTAGCAACGTTCATTCTTGTGGTATAGCATTGTTAACGAAGTTAGAACTGTGCTGCGTACTTGCTAATTTGTACTAGGCCAGAGTAGTGAGGAGAAAATCAGGTAATTCTGATAAAATTGCAAGCTCGTAGTCACCTTTGTTGTCTCTGGTATTAGGATGGTTTTTAAAGCTATCGAAGGTATATTAGCTTTCTTAGCACCATTCATTTCGTATTGCTGGTGCCCTACGAAAACTGTTTGGTCAGCAGATACCTTGAGTAAGCGCAGACATGCTTCGTAAGCCTCCTCGGTATCTTTTAGATGCTTAATGTCATATGAGCTAACGATTTCATCAATGTAAGTATCCATACCGAGTTTTTTGAACCAGCCCCATTTTTCATTCCCAGGATAAAAACTATCAGTCAGAATGCAAATTTTAATGCCATGAGTATGAAGAGCATGCAACGTATCAATAGCGAAAGGGCTAGCTTCGACTTGCGATTGGATGGCATTAAATTCTTCAGTAAAAGTCTGAGCCTGCTCCTCGCTTAATCTAGTACCGACTTGTAGCATGATGTTGGCAAACATGGCGTTGGCAGTTTCCGTTTGGTCATACGCCTTAAACCTCTCTTTATTATAGGCAGCATCAAAGGTACGGTAATCACTCTCGTAACCGTACTTCTTTAATAATTCTATCTTTAGTTTTGTAACAGTCTCACTACGCTGATAAAGTGGTCCATCGGCATCAAAGATAATAGCTTTAATCATTTACTCATGATAACAGGTAAAAAATGATTTCTATGTAACATAGAAATGGTACAGCATTATTAATGAAGTTAGAACTAATTTAATCCGTAGTCGTGTACTTTATATATAAATATATGCCGGCTAATACTAAAGTCCAAATGCCATAATTTATCACTAAATTGTCTTTGGCAATTGTATCGGCAAGTAATAGCGAGAAAATGCTGAGCCAAGAAAATAATATATATCTGTGGACTGTTTGGCGCAAATTTCCTTGTTTGGTCATACGCGTAAACAAAGGCAAAAGATACTTAACTGCTAACCAGGCGCCAACTGCCAATCCCGCATAAAGAAGCAAGCCTACGAGAGCATATATAGGAGATTCCTGCGGACGTTGGGCATATTTTGGTATTGCGTGTGTTGCAGTGAAACCGACCAATGAAAATAATGAAACGGCACCTAAAAGCCAAAGAAATGCAGCTACCAGCGAGGTAATATAATCAATCGCTTTGAGTTTTTTCACCCTAGATAAATATTAGCATAAGCTATTTGGTGCCCCGGGCAGGATTCGAACCTGCGACCTTAGGCTTAGAAGTCCTCTGCTCTATCCAGCTGAGCTACCAGGGCATGG
>CAZOYN010000025.1:0-8703 GCA_964584135.1 uncultured Candidatus Saccharibacteria bacterium
TCGGTATCGCGGTGGATTTCCATAGACCGCAGGCCTTGCATAATAGTTTGCAGCCTGGCCGAAAGCGTACTGGGGCCGACGATGGTTACTTTCTTCTCTGAGGCGTACTGGATAAGGTTGCGGCCGCTGACGCCACCCAGGCCTACTTTGTTAGCCAGTAGGTCGTAATAAATCGCTTCCGAGGGGATAAACATGAGTGCCTGGTCTAGTGTGCCCTTGCCGGGCAGAATGTATTTGGCGGTCTCATCAATGCGGTTTTTAATGTCGGTTTTAAATAGTTTTTCCAGGGGCTCGCGGGCAGCTTCTTTAGCGTCAATCAGCCGGTTGTAATTCTCTAGCGAGAATTTGCTATCTATGGGCAAGGTTTTGTCATCGAGTTTAATCACGGCGTCCACGATCATGCCCTCAGCTAGCTTGTATTGCAGCTCGTAAGCACCCGGCGGCAAGGTATTTTTAAGGATTTGTTCTAGATAAAATTCGCCAATCACGCCACGTTGTTTGGGGTTTTGTAAGACGTTTTGCAGGGTTTTAAGCTCAGAGGCGATGTCGCCGACGTTTTTATTGGTGCGGTCCAGCTCCGTCAGCTTTTGGGTAACGTCAGCAATGATCTTACTACTGGCCGCGAACTGGGCGGCCATCTGTTTATTGCTGGTCCCCAGTTGCTCAGTTAATTGTTTTTGGAGACCGTCTTTTAGCTCAGTAACATTTTTACTCAGCTCCGTCATGTCAGCTTTTAAGAGCAAGGCGCTACCCGAATCGGGCTTAATCTGGTTCTGGCGCAGCACCAAAGCCAGCAGTCCGAGTACCAAGACCCCCAAAACAATAACGGCGATAATCATATGTCTATTATAATGGCTACATGCTACGCAACAAATGGTATTGGTTCGGGCTGGTACTTTTATTAGGTTCTGCGAGTGCTACCAGCTATTGGCTAACCCGCCCGCCGGTCATCGAGCCACCAGCCAAACAGCACATCACCAAGCGTAAACCCGTAGCCGATGACCACACCATCCGACTGATGGCCACCGGCGACTGGATTGCCCACGATTCGGTCAACTCGGCCGCCCTGCAAACTGACGGTAGCTACAACTACTTACCGTTGGTCAGTGATTTTTCACCTATTTTTACCAAGTCCGACATCCGTTTTTGTAACGATCCGATTTTGAACGGTGGCACCAGTCTGGGCATCCACGGCTACCCCAAATTTAACTCACCGACGGAGTTCGTAACGGATATGGGTAAGCTGGGCTGCAACCTGGTCAACACTGCTTCCAACCATAGTTTTGATTTTACTCAGGCCAACATCGATAATTCCGTGGCCGCCTGGGCGGCGGTGCCCAATATGCTGGCTGTGGCCGGAGAAAACAGCAACCAGGCCGACCACGACGCTGTGCACTACTTTACGCTGAAAGGTGTTAAATTCGCCTTCCTGGCCTATACAACTTACACCAATAATGACGCGCCGGCCCAGAATAGCTACGGCGTCAATGTTTTTAGTACCAACTTCGCGGCCACTCAAATTACGGCCGCCAAAGCCGCCGGCGCCCAAGTTATTATTGCCAGCATGCGTTGGGGCACCGAGTACACCACCACTGTTAACGCCCAGCAAGCAGCCGATGCCCAATTCCTGGCCAACCAAGGCGTGGCGCTGATACTCGGCCATGGTTCGCACGAACTTGAGCCGGTGGCTGAGTTAACCGGTACCAGCGGCAACAAAACGCTTGTTTGGTATTCTTTGGGCAACTTTTTAAACACCCAGGAGCCACCAGAAACATTGTTTAATGGCTTGGCCTTTATGGATTTTGATGCCAAGACCTTTCAAATTACTAATCTGCGCTACTTGCCGATTTACATGCACTATGAATGGACGGCCGCCCAAGCCGCCGCCGACCAAATCAGCACCCGCAACCACCTGCATTTATATCTGTTGGAGAACGCCACTCAGGCTATGCTGGACGCCCAGCAATTGCACACCACTATTGCCGCCCAACAGCAACGTCTGGAAAGCACGCTTAATGCCCGCGGGCTGCAGATTCCGCTAATTAACTCGAACCAGCTCTAAGCTTTGTAGCTAGTCCCGCCACTCACGTTAAAGAACTGCTCAAGGGTGGTTACGCCAGTATCATGCAATTCTTTGGCTAATTCGGTGCCGATGTAACGGATGTGCCAGGCTTCCGGTTCGTAGCCAGTCACACTCTGGTTACCCGGGGTGTAACGGATAATAAAACCATATAAATAAGCATTGGCCGCCAGCCACTGACCCTCTGGTGTGTCGCCAAAACAATTATCCAGCTCACAGTGCCGGCTGGCAGATTCAATATCGGCCGCGAAGCCAGTTTGGTGTTCGCTATAACCCGGCCGGGCGCTCTGCTGGTCGGCAGCCGCCTGGCCCATGGACTTGACGTAGCCGTTGTATAAATTGACCTGGTAGGAGTACGAGCGGTAGCCGCTGGATAGCATTAAACTCAAGCCCTGCGCCTTGGCGGCCGCAAACATCGTCTCCAACGCCCGGGCAGTAGCCGCCCGTAGCTGCATCGTCTCGTTACCAGGCACGCGCAGCGGCACATTTGGCACTGTTAAGTCGTTTGGAGCGTAATCTTTAGGCTGGAGCGGGTTTTGCTTGTTGACTACCACCCAAATGCTGGCCGGATCGGTCAGCGAGTATTGCTGCTTGTTAAAGCCGGTCACTGGCGGGATTTGAGTGGTTTTAGCCGTGTTTGTAGTAAGCTTTGGCTTGGCAGGATGCTTACCAAAAGCCACATAACCACTGCCAGCCAGCGTCGCGACGATCACGAGTGCCAGTAAAAGCTTATATTTAGACAAAGCGGGTTACCACAAACATAAATATAACACCCAATATGGTTAAGCCAATAGTTGGGTATGATGAATGTTGGCTGTGGGCTTCAGGCAGGATTTCGCTGGCGCCAATGTACAGCAAAAAACCGGCAAAAAAGCCCAGGTACAAAATCAGGCCACTGCCGGAAATCGAAAATAACAGCGTGCTGAGCACTCCAAGCACTGGCGCGACGGCATCGAGTAGCAATAGCATGAAAGCTTTGCGGGACTGGTTTTTATTAAGCAGCATGAGATTAACGGTGTTGAGGCCGTCGGTAAAGTCGTGGGCGATCACGGCAATCGCCACGGTGATGCCCACCGCTGTGCCAGCTTGGAAGCCCAGGCCAATGCCCACGCCGTCCAGAAAACTGTGCCCGCTGAGTGCCAGGGCCGAGGCCACGCCCACGTGCGGATGATGATGGACCTCGTATTCTTCTTCCTGAGTGTGGTGGATGAGAATGCTTTTTTCAATAATATGGAATAATAGGAAGCCGCAAACCAAAGCCAGCATAGCGCCGGTAGCCGTACGGTGCTGCGCATTAACTAACCTAAAAATCTCTGGCAACAGGTCGAAAGCCACCACGCCGAGAATTACGCCGGCGGTATAGCCAAGAAACCGGTGCAAGCGGTCTTTATGCTTCAGGGCGGTGAGGCCGCCAAGTAGGGTTGAGCAGAAGGTTGCGAGGGAAAGTAGGATAGGTGCCATTGGTTACCAGTTAGTCTATCACGAAGCGGCCAGGAGTTGACCAGCTAACCAGCCTAGCTGTTTCTTCTTAGTTTTCTTCTTATTTTTTTCAGGTTTTTTTAATTTATCAGGGGTGACAGCAGTGGTTTCTGAGGTTTGTGACAATTGGTCAATGAATCTTTGTTGCTCCAATGCCAGATTGGAAGCTTGGTGCTCTGGATGGTTACACCGGCCTGTGCAGCACAAGCTGCCTAATTGTTGCGCTAGATGCAGCCTTTGCTCTTCTTGAAGCTCGTGTGTGACGCAGCAATTGCGCGTGTGTTCATGTGACATGCGACAAGGATAGCTTTGCCAGCTGATTATTGCAAATCTGTCGCAATTTTTGCTATTATTGCAGCATGGATGTTACCACCTTGCAGTTACAGCAGCATTTAAAGACATACCGCTACAGCTTAACCAGGTCGCGGCAGCTGGTTTTTGGCGCCCTACAAGATAGTGAACCGCAAACTATGGCCGAACTGGTGGCGGCCTGCGGCGACCAGTTAGACCGGGCCACTGTTTATCGTACGGTTGACCTGTTTGAAAAGCTGGGTATTGTGCAGCGGCTATCAATTGGCTGGAAATATAAGCTCGAATTAACCGATAGTTTTAGCCACCATCATCACCACTTAACCTGTATGAACTGTGGCCGGGTTATCCCCTTGCCTGAGGATGAAACTTTAGAAAACAGGCTCAATCAATTGGCTAAATTATTGAAGTTTGTGCCGAAGAACCACCAGATTGAAGTCCGCGGCCTTTGCCAAGACTGCCAGATGACATCCTAAGAACCTAAAGACCCGGAACGATATGCGCCCGGGTCAGGTAGGAAGCCTCACACTTCCTATAATCCAGCTTATGCCTGCACTGGCCGAAAATCAATGATTAATATCACATTTTGGAGACGTAGGGGTTGCCTCGGATATAGAACCGCCAGGGCACATCCTGGCCGCGGCTGATGCCAACTCGGGTGGACTGCACAATATCGGTTTGCAACAGGGGTGGTTGAACAATTAATTGCAGCGGCGGTTGGTGCAAATCGTGGCCGTTCTGGGTTTTATCAATGCCAAAGGCCTGGCAGAGTTTGGCCGGGCCATTGGTGAGTTGCTGACCGCTTAAGCCATGCCGATTTTGGCTCATCGTTTCCTCGCCTTCCAGCGGTTCCAGCGCCCGTAATAAGACGGCCGCGCCGTGGCCTTCCCGGCCGGTAACGATGTTGCAGCAGTAGTGCATGCCATAGGTAAAGTAGACGTATAAATGCCCGGGCGGGCCAAACATCACTCGAGTGCGCGGCGTTTGGCCGCGGTAGCTGTGGCTGGCCACGTCATCTTGCGCATAGGCCTCGGTCTCAACAATTTTGGCGGCCATTGTCTGGCCTTCGAGCTCACGAATCAAATAGCAGCCAAGCAAGCGCGGCGCGACTTCTTCGGCCGGCGCCAGCAAGATTTGGGTGAGTTCGTCCATGCCCCCATTGTACTGCTACAATAGGTGTGAATGGGAACCTCTAGTGCTTTAATTGTCGTTGAAGTTACGTTGCTGGTGCTGGGTTCGGCCGTCTGCTCTGGTTTGAACATTGCCGTCATGTCACTGGACCTGGCCGACCTGAAGCGGAAGGCCAAACTGGGTGACAAGCGCGCCAAAAGCATCTTGCCGCTGCGGCGCAATGCGCACTTAACACTGGCCAGCATTTTACTAACCAACATTGCCGTAGTTTCGGCCACCTCGCTGGTGCTCGACCAACGCTTTAACGGCTGGGTGGCTGGCTTGTTGAGCACCCTGCTGATTGTGGTCTTCGGCGAAGTCTTGCCCCAAGCCCTGTTTTCGCGCAACGCCCTACTTTGGTCAGCCCGTTTTGCCTGGTTGTTAAAAGTGATGCTGGTCATCACCTATCTGGTGAGCAAACCGCTGCAACTGTTGCTCGACCAACTGTTTCCGCACCAGATTGCCCGCCTGGCCAGCCGTGACGAGTTGGGTTTATTAATTAGCGAGCACTTAACAAACGATACTAGTGAACTCGACGATGATGAGGTGGAGATCATGCGCGGCGCCCTCAGCCTCAGCGAAAAACGGGTCCGCGACATTATGACCAACATCCGGCATACCTACTGGCTCACGCCGGATGCCAAGCTGGATGATGCCAAGATTGACGAAATCAAGGCCAAGGGCTATAGCCGGATTCCAGTCTTTAATCCGGAGTTAACCACCTGCCTGGGGGTGCTGCTGATGAAAGAGCTGGTTGATATTGATTTTGATGACCACATTATCCGCGTCAGCGATTTGCCGCTGCATGCCGCGCGCATGGTCGGCACTATGACCGCCCTGGACACCATGTTCCGCAAGTTTATCGGCAGCGGCACCCATTTAATGCCCGTGGAGCGTGACGACGAAATTGTTGGCATTGTAACTATCGAGGATTTAATCGAAGAGATCGTCGGCCACGAAATCGAGGACGAAACCGACCGCCAAAAAGCCCGGGCTAACGCCTAAGCCAGATGGGTCCGGCTATATCGTATACTTAGGTTATGGACAACCGACCTTTGGCGGAGCGGATGCGACCGGAGTCACTGGAACAGATTGTGGGCCAGGGGCACTTGGTGGGCGCTGGCAAGATTATCCGCGAGATTATCGATAACAAGCAGCCTACCAGCCTTATATTGTGGGGGCCGCCAGGCAGCGGCAAAACCACATTAGCCCGGATTATTGCCCGCGAAACGGGCGCCGAGTTTGTGGAGCTCAGTGCCGTTACGGCCGGTAAGGCCGACGTGGTTAAAGTGATTGAGCGGGCTGGACAAAACCAGCGGCTGGGCATGCAAACCATTCTATTTGTTGACGAGATTCACCGCTTTAACAAAGCCCAGCAGGACGCTTTCCTGCCCCATGTGGAAGACGGCACGATTACGCTGATTGGCGCAACCACCGAAAACCCCAGTTTTGAAGTCATTAATCCGCTCCTCAGCCGCTCGCGCGTACTGCTGTTGGAGCCGCTGAGCAAAGATGAAATCGTCAATATTATTAAGTCGGCTGTCAGAGCCGAAAAGCTCAAATTACCAGCCAAATCGATAGATTTAATTGCTGAGCTATCGGGCGGTGATGCGCGGGTAGCGTTGGGTAATTTAGAACTGGCCGTGCAACTGGCAGCTGGCAAGCCGGTAACGCCCGAGGTTGTTGAAACAGCTGTCCAAACCAAGGTGCCGGGCTACGACAAAAAAGGCGAAAACCACTACAACGTCATCAGTGCCTTTATTAAATCGATGCGCGGCAGCGACGCCACGGCTGCGCTCTACTATCTGGCCCGCATGTTGCAAGCCGGCGAAGATCCCAAATTTGTAGCCCGTAGGATGGTCATTTTCGCCGCTGAAGACATCGGCCTGGCCGCCCCGGCCGCTTTGAATTTGGCCGTTTCCACGTTTTTAGCAGTAGAGCGCATTGGCATGCCCGAGGCCCAGTACAATCTGTTCCACTGCGCTGCCGTACTGGCCAAAGCGCCAAAATCACGCCAGGTAGCCGATGCCATGAGCCAGGCTCTGCAAGCCGCCCGCGACTTCCCGGATCTACCGGTGCCGCTGCACCTGCGCAACGCTCCGACCAAACTCATGAAAGACCTGGGCTACGGCAAAGGCACCAAATGGCAAGCCGGCTTCAAACACCGCTCTGGGTTTTTGCCCCCAGAGCTCGAAGGCCAAGACTTTTTAGCCGACTGAATAAGTGACGACCAGCAGTGCACCAAAGAAACAAAACAGGTGAATTGTTTGCAACAATAAGGCATAGCGTTGTAGCTGCCTAAAAAGAACAACGGCCAATATGACAGCTACCATAACAATAAAAGCCGCAGCACTAGTCAACTTAGCAACATGCGGTGTAGATGAATTTATGTAGAGCATACCTACGATAATAAGTGTCGCGACATACATTACGCCAGACACTGTAATATGTGTCACTTTTCGCCAACCAGTCGTTTCCGGGACCAAACCCGCTATAGCCTCAGCCGCCACACCGACTCCGAAAACAACGCTGAATGTAGTGGGCAGGAGTAATGTGGGGATAAGCCAGCCGTAAGCAAATATGCTTAGCATGGCAAGAAATACTGCGAGAACAATACCATAGTATATGATCGAGCTTTGATTCCGCGCAGCATTTTGGCTAAACGTTTTAGTGCTCTCGCCTGACCAGCGAAAAAGCATATACGCAACCGAGCCAACAAACAACATATATGCAATTAGACCAAATTGCTTCATTGTCTATATGGTAACAGAAAACAAAAGAGAGCCGTTTGACGGGCTCTCTTCTGCCGCAACTTCCACCATTGCTGGCTTGCCTGCTAATCACCTCACAGTGACTAATCTTCACTATACTCCGCCCGCAGAATTCGTCAAGCCCAAAATAACACTATATAAATGCTTGAGCTTTTATCTTTGATTTACAATTATCTCAAGCCTTTTTCCAGGGTATAGGGATCTCAATTACTGAATCTTTGTCATCGTGAGCCACAGCATCTGTTGGTTTAAAAACTTGTCTGGCTGCTTCAGTTATTACATTAGCCCTGACTTCAGACGTGATTTCTTCACGCTGCATAAATGCTAAAAGCGTTTTCATAACCACAGCACGGTGAGTATTGGTGATTTGAAGCTGCTTGCTTAGGGTATAATTTCGCGCGCAAAACTTAATTGCATATGCTGGAGCAGTTAGAAAAAGGCCGCGCGCAATAACTTCTTGTAAGCCCAAATTATTATATTTTATACCGTGAAAAGCTAGATAAGCCGTCGCGCCAGTCGCAAGTATTGATATGATTACGCCCACAAACCATCGCCTGGCATCAGCCGAGTAGCTCGTGACGTGATAACGCCAAATTCGCTTGTGGTTCTTTTTAAGCATATCCACTGAGTCGGCTTCACCATTTGCAAGTTCATCGAAGAATCGTGATAACTCCGTTGTGGAAATGGTTGAAGAAGCTTCTGTCGCCAGTTTTGAGCTTTGCTTGGCAGCTTTAGTTGCTTGGCGTAAGTCTTTTATCAGTGCTTCAACTTCTTGTTTTTGTTCATCATGTGAAGATATGTACTCTCGTACCGCCGTTACCAACCAGGGATACAGCGCATTATAATAAGATGAGATTGCGCTTACCTGTCCATCAAGGTTCGACGTGAGCCACT
>CAZOYN010000025.1:8713-11030 GCA_964584135.1 uncultured Candidatus Saccharibacteria bacterium
GCCACTGGGCATTATCACGGTTGGTTTTCAGCGTAGTCAAGACTTGCAGTAATGATTCAGTCTGGCTATGTATCTGATCTTTACTAGGTCGGGGTAGCTCCTTCCAAAAATCAGGGTGCTCTGCCACATCTTTGGCGCCCTTTATAAGCAATTCAAGATCACCCTGAGCATCACCTAACTTGAAGTGCTTGTCATCTGCGTAAAGAATGTCGTTAGGATTGATTTCAGCCAATGCTGCTATTTGGTCGTCCAATTCATTACCTCTTTGTCAGAATTATATCACTGTAGCCAAATAGTTGCGGCCATGTCGCAAAATGATAATTATAAATCTGCTGGGCAGAGAGAGTTTGGCTACTTCGCGCGTTTGCGTTTGGTGGGATCGAGTTCGCGCTTGCGGAGGCGCAGGTTTTTGGGGGTGACTTCTAGGAGTTCGTCGTTTTCGATAAAGTCCAGGCATTGTTCCAGAGAGAAGATGGTGGGCGGGGTGAGTTGGACAACGCCATCAGATGAGGAAGAGCGCATATTGGTTAAATGTTTGGCTTTGCAGACGTTGATTTCCATGTCTTCGGAGCGGTTGTTGAGGCCGATGATTTGGCCGGCGTAAACCTTTTCGGCCGGGCCGACAAAGGTGGTGCCGCGGGCTTCGGCATTTTGCAGGGCATAAGGAGTGGTGACGCCTTGTTCGAAGGAGATCAAAACGCCGTTACGCAGCTGTTGCAGGCTGGGGCCGACCGGTTCAAAGCCAATCACTAGCGAGTTCATAACAATCGTGCCCTTGGTGTTGGTTAGCAGGGTGTTGCGCAGGCCGAGGAGGGCGCGGGTGGGCAGTTCGTAGATCAGTTTGGTGACGCCTTTGGGCGAAGCGAATTGTTCTTTGAGGCTGGCGCGGCGTTGGCCGAGTTCCATTTGGACGGTGCCGACGTGTTCGGCCGGAACTTCGATGATTAGTTCTTCGATTGGTTCGACGGTTTGGCCGTTTTCTTCGTGGGTGACTACCTGCGGGCGGCCGACTTCGAACTCGTAGCCTTCGCGGCGCATGGTTTCGATGAGCACACCCAGGTGTAGTTCGCCGCGGCCGGCCACCGTAAAGCCAATGCCGTCGTCTTCCACTTGCAAACCGACGTTAATTTCTAATTCTTTGGCCAGGCGTTCGCCAATTTGGCGGGAGGTGCTAAATTCGCCTTCCTGGCCCTTGAAAGGTGAGGTGTTGGGGCCCAGGTAAATGCGCAAGGTTGGCGCTTCGACTTCGATGGTTGGCAGGGCTTCGGGATCTACAGCGTCGGCTACCGTTTCGCCAATTTGGGCATCGGTGATGCCGGTGAGCTGGACGATATCGCCAGCCACGCCCTGCTCGACTTCGAATTTGCTGACGCCGTGGCTCATGAAGACGTTGTCGACGCGGGCTTTGGTTTGAGAGCCGTCTTTTTTGCAGAGTACCACTTGGTCGCCCGGCTTGACCCGGCCGCGAGTGATGCGGCCGATGGCGTACTTGCCTTTAAACGTATCATAAGCTAGAGCCGTGACCAACATCTGGAAGGGTTTGTCGAGTTCGACTTTGGGTGCCGGTACGTGCTCGGTAACGGCCTGAAAAATCGGCTCCAAATCACCTGCAACTTCCGGGTCGGTAGGCACTGCAGCCCAGGCTTTGCCAGCGCGGCCAACGGCGTAATATACCGGGTAATGCAGCTGGTCTTCGTGGACGGCCAGCTCCAGGAACAGATCAGCCAGTTCGTCTTCGACTTCGTGGATACGCGAGCCATCTTTGTCGATTTTGTTAATAATAACGATGGGCTTCAGTTCGGCGGCCAGAGCCTTACCCAGTACAAACTTGGTTTGCGGCATGGGGCCTTCTTGGGCGTCAACGATTAAGAGGCAGCCGTCGGCCATGTTCAGGGTACGTTCGACCTCGCCGGAAAAGTCAGCGTGGCCGGGCGTGTCAATGATGTTCACGCGGTAGTCGCCATGCTGCACAGCGGTAATTTTGGCCGTGATGGTAATGCCCCGCTCGCGCTCTTGGTCGCCGCTGTCCATAATCAGCTCCTGCGACATTTCGGCCTGGTTGTCACGGAAGGTTTGCGATTGCTTCATGAGCCCGTCCACCAGCGTGGTTTTGCCATGGTCAACGTGCGCGATAATGGCGATATTACGAATCTTGGTCGGGTCTTGAAGGCCTGCCATGACGATGTTACTGCTGGACGAAGGTTAGGGCGTGGCCCACGCGGCCGGCGCGGCCGGCGCGGCCAATGCGGTGCACGTAGTCCTGGTAGGAGTTAGGCTGCGAGTAGTTAATGACGTGGGTGATGTCCACGACGTCGAT
>CAZOYN010000026.1:0-11000 GCA_964584135.1 uncultured Candidatus Saccharibacteria bacterium
CTCGGATTATCGACGCCTTTAAGATGAAGGCCTGGCCAATCGGCCCGCTGTTTATGAAAATGTACATGGCTCGTTTCGCGAGAACCGGCACCACGCTAGTAGCCAGCGGTGTGCCACTGATCCAGGTACTGGAAATCACGTCAGAGGCGGTGGACAATGTCCACATCCAAGACTCGTTAACCAAGGCTATCGAAAAGGTCAAGGGTGGTAAGGCCCTCTCCGATGCCCTGGAAAACGACCCGAACTTCCTCGACCTGGTGCCAAACATGTTACATATTGGTGAACAATCTGGGGCTCTGGAGACCATGATGGCCAAGGTTGCCGACTACTATGAAAAAGAAGTTGACAACGAAATTAAGAGCATTAGCACCATTATCGAACCAGTCATGATGGTGCTGATGGGCATTATTGCCATTACGATTGTGGCGGCCATCCTCTTGCCAATCTATGGCCTGGTTAACCAATCTGGCTTCACCAATAATGTCTAAGCCAAAAGCTTTCGGCGTCCGTGGTTTCACTATTATTGAGGTGCTGATTGTGCTAGCCATGGCTGGGCTTATCTTGTTGATGGTCTTTGAGGCCGTGCCGGCTCTGGAGCGGAATGCTCGCAATGGCCGGCGCAAACAGGATATCACAGCTGTTTTGCAAGCAGTTTCGCACTATGAACTGAGTAACTCAGCCAGTTTTCCACCAGACTGCGGTGGCGCCGCGCCCACTACCTGCGACAATGCACCGAACTTCTTGCAGTACGACGCTAATAAGTTGACATTTTATAGCGCGAAAAGTGTGGCTACACATGCTGGCGCGCCTCTGGGTAGCAGCCTGGCGCCAGTTGCCAGCAACACCACGGTCGACATTCATAATTACTATAAGTGTGACCCAGCGGTCCAGGGTGGGGCAACCAGTTCTGGTGCCGGTTACCTTGATGTCGTGGCGCTGTTTGGCCTGGAAGCCGGCGGCAATCGGGTCACGCCCGAGTGCCAGCAGCTATAATCTGTGGATAAGTACCGGGCAAAAGGCTTGCTTTTTATCTGTTAAGCCCTTATCATCAAACCATAAGCACTAATTAGTAATTCGCAAAGGGGCACTTGCAATGCTGAGCAAACTAAAGAAATCTAATCCCAAGGGCTTCACCATTATTGAAGTCATGATCGTGCTGGCGATTGCCGGCTTGATCTTGCTGATTGTCTTCTTGGCTATCCCCGCCCTACAACGCACTGGCCGCAACACCCAGCGTAAGAACGATGCCGGACAAGTGGCCGCCGCCATAGCCAACTTCATCAGTAACAATAATGGCGACATACCGAAGTTACTATCAGACAATGCCACAACCAACTCGGTTGCAGTCCAAAAGGTAGCCAGTGGTAACACCGAGCTGGCCAAGCTCGGCTTCTTTACCTCGGCCGGCACCGTAACCTCAGCCAGCGCCGCCGCTGTAGACGGCAACATTTATATCTCTGCCGCCGCTGCTCCTCCAGCAGCCCCCACCGTGGTTGCGCCCGGCTCAGAAGACGCTACGCATGTTAGTAAAAATACCCTAGTGATTATTTACGGCCAGGATTGTACCCCAACCGCAAACCCACGTACCGCGGTAGTCTATTATGTGACTGAATCCGGAAGCGGTAACGGCAGTCTCCAGTGTACAGAACAGTAAAGGCTTAAAAATCCCTTGATTATCGCAGCGCTGGTTGTAGTTGGCTTGTGTTTGGGGAGTTTTGCCAACGCGCTGGTCTGGCGGCTGCATGAGCAAGAGGCTGAGTTGGCCAAGAAACAGCCCAGCAAGACATACCTCAAGCAGTTATCAGTTGCCCGCGGGCGGTCAATGTGCCCCCACTGCAAACACGAGTTGGCGGCCAAGGATTTAATGCCGCTACTTAGCTGGTTGAGCTTGAAAGGTTCGTGCCGCTACTGCGGCCAGCCGATCTCGCCACAATATCCACTGGTTGAGCTATTTACGGCGGCTTTGTTCGTTGCTTCTTACAGCTGGTGGCCAGTAGCCTTCAACACCATCGAGGTGCTTGAGTTTGTCTTCTGGCTGGTGCTGCTGACTGGTTTGGTAGCCCTATTTGTGTATGACCTAAGGTGGATGTTGCTACCCAACCGCCTGGTCTATCCCTTAATGGTTATAGCTGGTTTCCTGGCTACAATTCGTATCCTGCACGACTCTCAGCCACTTCATGCGCTCGTCAACACTGCCTTGGCAGTAGCGGTGGGCGGCGGCTTATTTTATCTCTTATTCCAACTGTCTGGCGGCCGGTGGATTGGTGGTGGTGACGTCAAACTCGGCTGGCTCCTTGGCCTGGTGGCCGCGACGCCGGCGCGCAGCCTGCTGTTAATCTTTATTGCCTCCGTGCTCGGCACGCTGGTCAGTTTGCCGCTGCTGGCTTCGAACCGGCTGAAGCGGTCCAGTGTGGTCCCATTCGGGCCGTTTTTAATCATCGCCGCCGTGGCCGTGCAATTGTTTGGCGCGGCTATCTTACATTGGTACGCCCTCAGCTTCTTCCAGGGATAACCCTTATGCTATACTGAGGGCAATATGAAAGGTGGCAGCCGACCCCTTGGCTATACTATTCTTGAGGTCATGATCGTGTTGGCAATATCCGGTGTTATGTTTTTAATTGCTGCCACCTTTATTAATGGCAAACAGCAACGGGCCGCCTTTACGCAGGGCGTCAACGAGTTGGCCTCCCGCTTCCAGGGGGTGATCGAAGAAGTCACCGATGGCCAGTATAGTGATATTCCGTTTAGCTGTAGCTATGTTTCGGGCACAACCTTGACTATTTCAGGAGGGGCGGGGGTTACCCAAGGCTCAAACCAGGCCTGTGTCTTTTTAGGCAAATTCTTACACTTTGGTGTGGGTGGTGACCTCAATGCCTACGAAGTATTTTCGCTGGCTGGCGCCCGGGTTGACCCAAATACCGGCACGCCGGTTGTCAGCTTGGCCAACGCTAAACTGACGCCTATCAGTGGCGGGGGCGTGGACCTCACCCGTAACGAGACCATCCCTCAAGGCCTGCAATTTGCGGGGGAGAAGGTGGCTGGCACTGGCGGTGGCTCCGGTTTTTATGGCTTTGGTTTTATGCAAGGCTTAGGCGCGCTCGACCCGGTTACAAACGCTTACCAGTCAGGTTCCCAAGATATAGCGCTCTATTTTTCACCGACCTTAAACACGCCCCAGACCGAGCCAGCGGCGATTACTAATATAGAGGCCGGCATCAGCCTCGCCCAATCCGTTAACATTTGCGTGGCTGACCGGCCGCTGCCCGACCCGAACGCCAAACTGGCAACCATCGTTATTGGCACGAACAATAACCGGCTGAACGCCGATGTCCAGATGGGGGTGAGTAATTGCTGATGAATAAGCGCGGTGACACGATTGTGGAGGTGATGATCGTCTTAGCGGTCTTGGGGCTGGCGATTGGCGTCACCTACGCCACGGCTAACCGCAGCCTCTTAGCGACGCGCCAAGCCCAAGAAAATTCAGAAGCCACCGCCCTATTGCGGTCACAAGCCGAGCTGTTGCGCTACCTGGCGCCAAATGGCTCAACGGCCCCCTCGATTTTTAACATCTCGAAGCCGAACTACTTCTGCATTGATACCAGTAATAAGGTGACGGCTTTCAGTCTCGGCGCGGCACTCACCCCGCTGGCTAGCCCCAGCCCCTATCCGGCAGGCTGTGTCCGCAATGCCCGCTACTACCTAGCCGTCCAGTACGTCCCCCCCGGAGCTGGTGGCGATGATGAGTTTGTTATGACCGCTATGTGGGCTGACGTACTTGGCCAAGGCACGGATAGCGATACCTTAATATACAGGTTGCACCAGCCATGAACCGCCAGCCCGATGTCGAACGTGGCTTTACCATCATCGAGCTACTGATTGCT
The DNA here is from genome assembly GCA_964584135.1 of uncultured Candidatus Saccharibacteria bacterium. GTDB lineage: Bacteria > Patescibacteriota > Saccharimonadia > Saccharimonadales > UBA4665 > CAZOYN01. The sequence goes on from CAZOYN010000026.1 coordinate 3,882, forward strand.
ACCACCGTTTTGTCGGTGGTTTTACTCCTGGTAACCGTTGTTATAACGAGTATTGGCAACCTCTATTACAAGGGCGTTAACCAGTCGCGGTTGCAAGATACTGTCCGTGGCCTGACAGATGAAGTCGGCCAAAAGCTGGAGCTCAACAGCAATGGCTTTTTTACGGCTACTGGCACAGCCACCGGCGGGTTTAGCACCAAAGCGATTTGCATAGGCAACACCCGCTACACGTTCGCGCCGGGCACGCAAATTGGCAGCCAGTCAAACCAGATTCTGCACGCGCTCTGGCGGGATACCAACCCCACGCCTGGGACCTGCGACCTGTCGGGTTCAAACAGCGTCGATTTAAACAGCCCAAACCTGGATTCCAATGATCCGAGCGGTACAGAGCTGATGGGTCCCCGTTCGCGGCTGGTTAATTTTTCCATTGTTTCCATCAACAGCACCGGCAGTGGCTCGCCATACCAGATCAATATTTTTATGGCCCTGGGTGATGGCGGTTTACTCTGTAGCTCGTCAGCAGTGCCCAATTCGTGCAGTACGGATGCGGCCATGCCGACGACCGCGACCGTCCCCAGCTACGTCAACTACACCAAGCCTGACCTCACCTGTAAAGGGCATACCGGCGACCAGTTTTGCGCCACCGGCTCACTCACCACCACCGCGACCCAACGCTTACGCTAGGAGTACAATAGATGAGTATGATACACACCAAAACGTTGCACCAAAACCAGGCGGGCTTCGCCTCAATTGTGATAGCCTTAACCTTGATTATCGTCTTAGGCCTGCTGACCATCGGTTTTGCCCAACTGAGCCGCCGCGAACAGCAGCAAGCCCTCAATAAGCAGCTCGCCAGCCAGGCCTATTACGCTGCCGAAACCGGTATCAATGATGTCATGAAAGCTCTGGGCACGCCCGGTACTATAACCAGCGACAAGACTACCTGCGCGTCAGCTGCCTATCTTACCCCCAACATCGATACCACCCATGGCGTTTCCTACACCTGCGTGCTCATTAACCTCAACCTGCCTAACTTGCTCTACCAGGATGTGCAGCCTGGGGCGGGCAAGGCCGCGGTGTTTAGCACTGATATAGCTTTGAATAAGCTGACCATCCAGTGGACCAGCGACCGGACTAAATTACCCGGCAATACCGCCAATGGCTTTTTACCTACCTCGGTCTGGAATAGCGTCTCCGCGACCTATCCTTGGCCAGGCGCCTTACAATTTGACCTGACACCTCTGGGTTCAGGGGTCGATAGAAGTTCTTTACTGAATAATAGTTTTTATACCTATTTATACCCCTCAACAGCCAACGGCAACACGGTATCCTACGCCAAAAGCGGCACCAGTCTTGGTGCCCAAGGCCAGCTCATCTCTGGTAAGTGCGGAACCGGGACCGGCTCAACCTGTAGTGTTACCATCCAAAATATTAGTGGCAACCCAGGTGATTCATACGCCATCCATTTTATTGACCTTTACTATGCTTCGACACTGACGATTACTGGCACTGATAATAGTGGCAACCCAGTGACCTTCCATGGCGCCCAGGCACTCATTGACTCAACCGGCCGGGCCCGCCAGGTACTCAAGCGTTTACAGGTGCGGGTGCCGTTTAACACTGACTACCCCAACTACGCGCTGGAGGGCCAAAATATTTGTGGCCGGATGGTTACGGCGCCCACCGACCCCACCTACAATCCCGGCGGCACAAGCTTTGTTGATACCAGTGGTGGGACGATTGCCAACCCGACAACCACCGACAACGGCTGCAACCCCGTCTACTAGTTAGTCGTTATTCTTGTGGTGGAACTTTTCGTGCACGGCTTTGAGATGTGGGTCGTTGACGTGGGTGTAGATCTGGGTAGTGGCAATGTTGCTGTGGCCGAGCATGGCTTGGACGCTCCGCAAGTCGGCGCCGTTCATTAAAAGGTCCGTCGCAAAAGAATGTCTGAGGGTGTGCGGGCTGACGTGTTTGGTGATGCCAGCCAGGCGGGCATGGCGGGCCACCAGCCGTTGCACGCTCCGGGCGGTCAGGCGGTGGAAGTTGCCGGATAGGTCAACTTGCTTACTGCCGCTGTAACGGACAAATAATGGCTTCGCCGTGTCTTGGCGCTGAGCCAGGTATTGTTCAATCCAAGCCGCCGCCTCGGGGCTGATGAATATTGGCCGGTCTTTTTGGCCCTTGCCGCGGACCATAAATTCACGGCGCTTGAGGTTGATGTGGTCGCGGTCCAGCCCCACCAGCTCGCTGACGCGCAGGCCCGAACTAAAAAGCAGCTCCAGTATGGCCCGGTCGCGCACACCGGCGAGTGTCTTGATGTCTGGCTGCGCAAATAAGCGTTCCACTTCATCTTCATTAAGGAAAGTAACTTGCTTGCGCACGGTGCGAGCCAGCTCAATTTTATCGGCCGTCAGGGCCGAGATGTCACGTTTGGCGCAGTATTTTAAGAAGCTGCGCAGGGCAATCAAGTGGTAGTTAAGCGTGGTTTTGCCCAGCTCGTCAGAGGTGTTGGTGCCCAGGCGGTTCAGCCACAACCGCCACTTACGGACCAACTCGCCGTCAATATCCCTAATTGTAATGTCGCCGGCAAAGTCCAGCAGCCGGGTGAGGTAATGGTCATAGTTGGCAATAGTTCTTTGGGAACGGTTTTGTTCAATTTCCAGGTACTCCAAAAAATCCGTCTTCGCCTTCGCAAATAGCATATGTTTATTCTAGCACTACACGCCCCCTACATGAGTTTGAAGCGATATTCCATATAAGTTATAATATAACCTATATGGCATATGACTTCAGAGACTACATAGATGACCCGGAGCTCGAAAAGGCCATGGCTGATTTTGAATCCGGGGTCGACCTGGACGCTAAAGACCAAGAGGCCGCGCAGAAAAACCGGCTGAAAACACAAAAAGTTACGTTTCAATTGGCCCTGGGTAACGCGCGGAACCAGCGTAAGCTAACACAAGCGGAACTAGCTGAAAAATTAGGTGTGTCCCAGGCGGCAATTAGTAAAATCGAGAACGGAAACCCCAGCCTCGAAAAGCTTATCCAAGTTGCGGACATACTCGGTTATAAACTGACGCTATCTGATATAATGAAGCCAGCTAAATAGGAAAAAGATGGAACAAACTTTAATAATTCTGAAGCCCGACGCGTTGCAGCGGGGCATCGTGGGCGAAATTATTACTCGTTTTGAACATGTCGGCTTAAAAATTGTCGCCGCTAAGATGCTTAGCCCGGACCAGGACCACTACTACCACCATTACGAGACAATTAGCAAAATGATCTCCCGGCGCGGCCAAGCCGCGTTTGACACCAACCTAGCCAACATGCAGGAAGGCCCGGTCATTGCGATGGTGCTTGAAGGTATCGAGGCAATTGAAGTGGTTCGTAAAATGGTGGGTACCACCGAACCAAAAGCTGCCCAGCCTGGCACCATCCGTGGTGATTACGCCCACGTCAGTTTCAACTACGCCAACGCCCACGGTGCAGGCATCCCCAACCTCATCCATGCTTCTGGTGATGCAAAGGAAGCCAGCGCAGAGATTAAGCACTGGTTCCAAACCGAAGAACTACACAATTACGAAGCTCTGCACGAGAAATTTACCCAGGTCAAACTAGATAAGCCCACAGGCCCCCATAGTTCAATGGATAAAATAGCTCCGTCCTAAGGAGAAGCTAGCGGTTCGAATCCGTTTGGGGGCACCAGACCAGTTTTTGATACAATACTCTTATGGCTAACGCCAAACAAACACCGCGCAAATACTTTGAAGACCAGTTTGATGACGAGGAAGTGCTGTTTGTTTTCCACAAACACCCGATTGTGATGCGCCGCGGCCTGGTTTATGGCATGCTCGGGCCACTGATTGGCATTATTCCGGCGGCCATCAAGCCGGAGCTGGGGTTTGGCTTCTTCTTTGGCGGCCTAGCTGTGGGCCTGCTGATTGGCCTGTTAATTTTCACGCCCAGCTGGATTAGCTGGCACTTTAGCCTGTTTATTGTGACCGACCAGAGATTTATCCAGATCACCCAAAAAGGCCTATTGCACCGGGCCGTGGCCGACCTGGGGCTGTCCCAGATTCAATCGGTGAACTACGAGGTCAGCGGCCTGCAGGAAACCCTCCTGGGATTTGGTACAATAAAGATGCAAACCTACGTGGGGGATCTCACCATCCATGATGTGCATCATCCCGCCAGAATCCAGAAAAAATTGCTCAGCATATTGCGAGAAGAAGGGATAGCCACTAATCCATATCCGGCCGCGAGGCCGGGATCCAGCCATGAAGAAGCCGAAACTGAAGAAGCCGAAACTGAAGAAGCCGAAACTTAGGGCACCGAAGCTGCCTTCGCTCAAGCGTGCCAAGGGCGCCGAAGAAAAGGTGGCCGAGGCGCTGCAGGGCGTGCCGCGGATTACCAACGAAACCGTCGCCGAACACCGTGAAGAAGTCCTCAGCGGCGCCCGTAAGTACATTTACCCCTTACAGCACTCCAAACACCGTATCGTACGCATTTCGCTGATGCTCCTGGGCACGGTGGTGGTGGCCTTTTTTGTGTACTGCGGCTTAGCCCTGTACAAATTCCAGGACAGCTCGAGCTTTATCTATGGCGTTACCCAAGTGGTGCCATTCCCGGTTGCCAAGGCCGGTTCCAGCTGGGTAAGTTATGAGTCGTACCTGTTTGAGCTACGCCGCAACATCCATTATTACCAGGCCCAGCAGCAGTCGAACTTTGCGACCCGTGACGGCAAACAACAGCTTAAACGCCTCAAGCAACAGGCCATGGGGGCCATCATCCAGGCGGCCTATGTTAAACAATTGGCTTCACAAAATAATGTCTCCGTCAGCGACCAAGCCGTTGATACCGAGGTCTCACTGGTTCGTACCGAGAACCGCCTGGGCAGCAGCGACCGGGTCGTTAAAGATGTGCTCAAACAATATTGGGGCTGGAACGAAGCCGATTTTAAGCGTGAACTCCACCAACAGCTCCTGCAGCAGGCCGTGGTTGCCAAACTGGACACCGCCACGAACGACCGCGCCCAAGCCGCGCTCCGGCAGTTACTAGCTGGCGCGGATTTTACCACCGTGGCCGCAGCCAGTTCCGATGACGCGGCCACCAAGGGCAACGGCGGCCAATACCAGCAGGCGATTACCCAAACCGACCGTGACGTCTCGCCCCAAATTACCGCCGCCCTCTTCCAGCTGAAGGCCGGCCAGATATCGACCATTATTAACACTGGCTACACGCTGGAAATCCTCAAAGTCATTGACTCGGCCGGCAGCAGCGTCCACGCCGCCCATATCCAGTTTACTTTCAAAGATATCTCAACCTACACCAACCCGATTGAAGCTAAAAACAAGCCGCACCAGTTCATAAAATTCTAAGTGGGTTATGACAAGCAGGCGAGAAAGAGAAAAAGGGAACACGCCGGTAAGGGCATGCAGCTTTTTCTCAGACTCGCTGCCTGCCATAACCGGTTTTAAGTCGAGCTAGCGATCAGCGGGCGAAACGCCGCCGACGATGCCCTCCTGCTGGAGACCCGAGAGGCTCCAGCCCGAAAGCGCCGTAGCCCGGAAGGGACAGAACGCTGTCGATGCTGGCCAGGGTGTCGCCGGGGAGTCGCCGTGCGAAGGGTGTCGGCGTGGCGTCCACCAGCTGGTAGTCGCCGAGGTAGAGCCCAGCGGTTTGCCAGGTCTCGGGCAGGATGTCCTTGAAGATCATCGCGTTGATGAGGTTCTTGGAGGCCTCCTTCTTGGACTCGAATCCGAGCTCGATCGTGACGTTGGTCTCGCCGAACCGGACCGATGACGAGACCTTGTGATCGAAGTTGCCTTCGTCACCAGTGCCGTCGAAGATCCCGTACCGGACCACCTCAATGCCGGTGACGGCGGTTGCCGTTGCCAGCATGGGGTCCACCACCCGGGTGATGTCGTCAGCGTTGCCGGTCGCAGTGACCTTGATGCTGACGGTGCCGTCTGAGAATCTCAGCTCGGCATACCTGTCGTGCTGCATGGTGTAACCCTTCTGCTCGTCTACCGGGATGGCTTCGCTGCCTGCCTCATTGCCTGCTGCGAATGTGTGTATACACAAGATGAGCCACCTCGTCACAAACGGAATGATGGTTTATGACCCAGTCGCTCATCTTGTATATTCGCTCTCAACTCAATTTCTGCCTGCTTGCCAAAGTACGTTCGCCCGGGTGAATCACCGCACAGGCAAACAGCTTACTATTCTAGGGATTTTACCCCCGCCTGTCTAGGGGATTATTTACACTAAACCGCGCCTCCTTAACGCTTTGGCTGGGAAGAGAGGTGCCAGCGGAAACAAATTGGACATTTGTATACGCGCCAGGGCCTTTTTAGCTTACGCGAGGGGTTGATCTTTTCCAGCGCCGCCCTGGCGGCGGCCTCAGTCGCAAAACGGACTTTTCGCTTACAGGCGGCTTGCTCAGCATCACTCGGCATAGTTACTGTTAATTCTAACCCAAGACCTTACTTTTTTGGCCAATGCGTGGCAGTGGCACCACTGTTATATATCTGGTCAAAAGACCCCGGCGAACTAAACGTAGAATCTGGTTGCTGGTCGCAGGCAGCTGACCCTGCGGCCGCCTCCAGGCGCGTACTGAATATCACCGCGCCATGCCCTATCTTTACGACGGTGCGCGCCGCGCGGTCGGGGCTTACTGGATCACTGTCTGACCAATAGCTTTTATCAAGACCGGCGTAGCCCACAAGTAAGCCCTTAGCATCAGGCGGCAGGGTAGTGGCTATCTCTATTCCTTCGTGCCAAGTTTCCTGGTCGTTGGGGTTAGCTTTAGGGTCGCCAGGATACATGGCATTATAGGCACGCTTTGATAAACAATAGCCTGGCTTACCCTCGCCACAGCCAGTTGCCATAGCCCCGAAAGCCACTACCAGACTGGTGCCCAGCGCCATCGTTTTTCTTGACATTACTTCAGCCATAGCTGTCCCAATTTACCTTATGAATTTGCCAGCTCGAGACGGTTGCTCGGCATCCATAGAAAAAAAGTACAACAATCATGATGCTTCGTCAACACCTCAAAAGCTGGGTATACCTACCCTATTGGTACAAGAATTAATGTTTTCTCACAATATAACTTCG
>CAZOYN010000027.1:0-10971 GCA_964584135.1 uncultured Candidatus Saccharibacteria bacterium
ACCAAAGTGTTCTGCGAAGACCGACTTTGCGATTATGTAGTTTTCGTATATGCAGAGGAGTCCGTTAAGCCGCAGGTCCGAGGGCAATTGTTGAACAATAGTCTTCGGGTTCGAATAATCAATGGTTATTATGCGGTCGAACCTTTCAGCATTTTTGATCGCTATATTCTTATCCTGCAACAAACCAATCTTATAGCCTAAGCCCTTGATAGCTTCCAGGGTCAAAGCTTGGGGGTAGGGCTTGCCTACAAAGTAAATGTATCGGTCCATCACCTCGCAGTATTGGTGAGGCAAGGGGGGATTGTCAAGTAAATGAACAGAGAAAAACCGTCAAGACACTATTGCTTAAGTTAAGCGTATATGTTATAATTAACAGGTTACAGCTATAATTATTTAACCGCCGCATATACCTATGAGCCAAAAGCAGCAACTCACAACTATTGGCCGGGCCGAGGAAGCCAACTTCCCCGAACTTGGTTTGGCGCGTATCCCGGCTCGGATTGATACTGGCGCTAAGACCTCAGCTATTTGGGCAACGCATATTAAAGAAGCTGATGGCCACTTGGAGTACGTGTTGTTCAATAAGAACAGCAAGCACTATAATGGTCAACTGCTGCAATCGCACAGCTATGAGCAGCGGGCTGTAGCCAGTTCTAACGGCTCAGTTGAACTACGCTACACGGTCAAGCTACTTATTGAACTTGAAAGCCGCAAGATCCGGGCTAGTTTTACGCTCGCCAATCGGGCCTCGCAGGTGTATCCTGTGCTCATTGGCCGCAACATCCTGCGCGGCAAATTTATTGTTAATGTTAAACAAGGCCGGCCAGACGTCAAAGCCGAGCAATCCCGCGAAAAGCAAAAACTGGCGATTGTCACCCAAGTCCCACATAAAAAAAGGAGCGCGTCATGAATATTCTTATTTTGTCGAAAGGCCCGGCCAATTACTCGACTAAACGCCTGAAAGAGGAAGCGCTGCAGCGCGGGCACGAGGTGCGGGTTATTAACTACGCCAAGTGCTACGTGACGCTGGAGAGTGGCCACCCGGTAGTTCGCTATAAGGGACAGGAACTCGAAGGGATTGACGTCATTATCCCGCGGATTGCTTCTAGCCTGACCAAGTATGGCAGCTCCATTGTGCGCCAGTTTGAAATGCAGAATGTGCCGACGCTTACGAGCTCAATTGCCATTGTCCGTTCCCGCGATAAGCTGCGCAGCATGCAACTGCTGGCTAAGGCTGGCGTTGGTATCCCGAAGACGGTGTTTGCCCGTGAGGCGGCCGACCTGGACGACGTTTTGGAGCAGGTGGGCGGCGCGCCAGTTATCATTAAAGTCGCTCGGGGCACCCACGGCAACGGTGTGGTGCTGGCTGAAACCCGCAAAGCTGCCAAAGCTGTAATGCAGGCCTTCTACGTTGAAGGCGTAAACTTTATTGTCCAGGAATTTGTGGCTGAAAGTGCCGGTGTCGACATCCGAGCCTTTGTGGTCAATGGCAAGGTAGTGGCCAGTAGGTTGCGCCAAAGCCTGGATGACGATTTTCGTTCTAACCTACACCAGGGCGGTGAGGGTATCCCGGTGAAACTGACTGATGAAGAGCGCAAGACGGCTCAAAAAGCTGCCAAGGCCATGGGCCTGTCGGTGTGCGGGGTGGATATGATGCGCTCTGAGCGCGGCCCACTGGTACTGGAAGTTAACTCCAGCCCTGGGTTTGGTATCGAAAATGTGACTGGCCATAATGTGGCCGACAAAATTATTGATTACGCCGAAATTGTCGCCAAAACTGGGCGCCGCAAAGACAAAGTCGGCGCCTAAAGCGCTTGTGCTATAATTCGAGCCATGACCCCTGCGGCTACGCTGGTAGCGATTGTCCTTGCCCCGGTTTTGATACTTATGGTATTGCGCGTTAACGCCGCCCTGGTTTTCTTGAGCCTGTGCTTGGGTGACGTGCTGGTGCAGTTCGTGGCCAGTGACACGAATTCAGTGCTGAATTTTATTGCTTCCAGCGACGCCCAAAAGTTCGGCAGCGGGAGCATGCCCGCCAAAATCATCTTGCTGTTGTTTCCCGTTGTGCTGACCACTATTTTTATGGTCCGCACCGTGCGCGGCAAGGCCAAATTGCTGCTCAATGTCTTGCCGTCAGCTGGTGTGGGTTTGCTGGGTGCCTTACTGCTTGTACCCTTACTGCCACCGGGCTTACGGCATAACATTGTTGCTTCATCGCTCTGGGACCAGGCGCAGCGCGCCCAAGACTTGATTGTCGGTGCCAGCGCCCTGGTCTGCCTATTCGCGATCTGGCTACAACGTTCCAAGGTCAGCTTTGGCAAGCAGACCAAGCACTAGCTTTAGCTATGGCAATTATACCCTCAGGCCATAATAGATTAATATCTTATTGACCGTTATATACTGGGTACATGAAACCACGAAAGCCTACTAAGAAGGATAAGGCCTGGCAGCAAAAAATAGAAAAACGGGTTAACAACGAAAAGATTGTGCTTGATCATTCTCAAGGGAAGGAGCGTTTTGATCGCGTGTTAAAGAATGCTCAAAAAAAGAAGTAGTGGTCACAAGCTTTATGCATGACAGGCCACTTTTCAGTAGCCAGCCCACAGCGTCTAGTAGTATACGAAGCCGTTGCAATCTATGATGTTTCTGTACCAGCTAAGGAAACCAAAGCGCCATCCGGCAACGGTACAGGTGTATGTCTTTTTCTCTTCTATTTGATTGTAGACATCTGAGCTTCTAAATTTGAAAAATAGAATGCTGTCGGTATTCTGAAAAACCCCTCTGTTGGTGTATATGAGGTTTGGATAGGCAGTACTGTTGTAAATCCTGGGCGGCTTTGTATTGACAGTAAATGTGACCTGGTGTGCAGAAGAACGATAGGCGACTGCCCAGGCTGTAAAACATACTAAAAATATTGCGACTACAACTGCGAGGAACTTCTTGTGACGTACAATAAAGCGCCCGAAAGTGTCACCAAGCGCAAAAACGACAATGGAATCAAAGTTTTTTTCTAACTTTCTAGTTTTTTTCTTTGTGCTTGTGCTTTTTACCATAGATCTAATATATCAAATCATTCTGGTAATATTAAATTAATAAGTAACGCTGAAAGGAACTCCTATGGAACAGTTCGATATCAAACTCATCAAGTGGGGACTTGTCTTCCTAGGTAATCCAGCGGTATTGAAAATTGATCCGACCCGTCTCGAGATTACCAAAAAAGACGGCAGTACTGCATTTTCTTGCACCTTAGCTGAACTTAAAAAAGCGAACTTCAACAGTAATAATGGGATGTGGACACTCAAATCTAATGACGGTCAGAAATGTAATATTGCCATTAAGGGTGACGAGGCTACGCAAAAATTTGGTTCATATTTAGATGGTGCCGGTGTTAAAGGCTTTTCGGTCTAGACCCTTAGTATAAATAGTGTCAGGGCGGAATGCTAAGCCTTTTCCCAAATCTCCCCAGCTAAGACTCCGAACTGTTTTAGCTTTTCCATGGTTGTAAACCTGATGTCTGGTCGTTTTCCATCCTCGTATTCCCAGATGTCTGCCACGAGTCCTCTGGTTCGTCGTTTGGCGTAAATTAGGTCAGTGGTGCTAGAACAAACCAGCAAGATGACTGGTAATGGGTCGCCGTAGGTTTTATCTTCCCATTCATCTGTCTCTTCGTCTAGCCACTCTACGTACTTTTTCAATCTATTGCGCAACCGGTAACGTGGGAGCGCTGCATCGAAGATCTCCAGGAGGTAGCTCTTTTCTATAGCATCGGGGTCGCCATACTCGTCATCCTCGTCATCCGGTGCCTCGTGGAAACACAGCTGCGGATGAATTAGTTCACTGTGTGCCAGAAACCCATAGTATTGATCCCTGCGGTAGTCAGCTTCGGTTTCGTAGTAATAACGGGTTTTAAGGTAGTAGGTGCCATTACGTTCGTCAGCCAGATCGATACTACAATCTGCTAACAGGAGGCTGCGGTCAATAAAGCTTTGGCTGCGTTCATGTTCACGGTAGCGCTTATCCAGGTCTGTAGCTGGATAAGAATCGAAGTTATGGAAGTGGCGTATGCCATTAATGCCTAGATAGTAGATAGCTGGTTTAGTCTTTTCAGCAAAGTGATCTTTGTTGTAGATCCAGTTAATGTACTCTTTGGCTCGTAAGTCTTTAAGCCATAGATTAATGGTTTTCTTGTCTTTATGCTTTAGTAAAGTTTGTATCTGTATTCTGGTTAAGAATCTATGAGTATATAGAAGATCTAGTATTTCTTTTTGTTTTTGAGTTATTTTTGGCACTTGTAGTACTTTCATTTTGCCAAACCCTCCTACTCCCTATATTTATAAAGATAGGTACCACTATATCTGAGAAATAACAGATTGACACAAGCGTAATATTGCCCTCGCCCGTGGGGGCAAAAGTAAACAGGATTCTACTTGATCTGAGGGCCCAGTGAGCTTAGTAGTTTGCCCAACACAAGCTCAAACATCGGGGTATCACTCTTGCGATTGGAGTAGCGGAAGGCGTACTCGTTAGCATAGTGCTGCAGGTACAGTTTATCGCAGTGCCGGTAGACACCGTAAATGCCACGTTTGAATTGGCTCCAGAAGTTCTCAACGTTCTGAGTATGTACCCGACCAACCACAAACTGTTGCTCACTATGGTTAACGGTCTCATGCTGATAGCCACGACGCCTAAGCAGTCGATAGGAGCCGTGTTCATCGCTATAGATAGTGGCAGTCTGGTTAATGTTCTTTTGGATTTCAGGCACCAGTACGCGTGTACCAGAACTTTTAACGTGCTTAACTCGGGCTCTTCCACCACGTTCGACCATACCAAAGATTACCTCACTGTTGTAATAACGTTTACCTGGGTTCTTGGGTTTGAGCCGACTGTTCTTCATTGGATCAGCGTGTATGTACGTCTCGTCTACCTCAACGTCTTCGTTAAGCAAACTTTTATCATCACCCATCATGAGCCGGACTTGTTTAAAAATCCGCCAAGCAGTTTTGTAAGTTACTCCACTAATACGTTGAAACTGCAATGCTGACATACCGGAGCGGGTATTTGTCATAAAGAAGATAGCTAGGAACCAGGTGCGTAGATCAGTGGTAGATTTATGGAAAGGCGTATTGGCTAACGGGTATAGCTGATTACCACATTCACACTGATATGCTGGACGATTGGGTAATTTATGAAAACTGTCGTATAAGCCACATTTAGTACAGGCTTTACCCGCAAAGTGTTCCTCCCACAGATAGTCTAAACAGTGGCCGCTGGTGGGGAACTTCAGATTGAACTGCTGCATAGTAAACTTCATACTTACAGTATATCAATCTGTTATTATGGTGTCAAGGGATAATTGCCTTAGCTATCCATGCCAGGTATCGGCAGTAATTCTAAAAGCTCAATTGAGCTTCCTGGAGTCTTGAGGTGCGGGTGGTTTTTGAGTACCTCCATGACCGCTTCCTTGTCGCCCTCTAACATTGAATATCCAGACGTTGTATTGTCGCTGTCGGCTACCCCAGAAGCCGTAACCGTAGCCACAGCCTGTAAGGGCATGCCGAAGTCTACCTTGACCGATGTGCCGGCCTCATCACGCCACTTCATCCATTCGGCCATGCTGGCGTCCATGTCTTCTGGGCTGGCCTTATCCATGGTTTCGGTGGCTGACATCATTGAAGTGTACAGAACTAAGTATTTTGCCATAACAGAACCCCCTAAAATTTATTCCAAACTCATTATAGTCCTGTAACTAGCGTGCGTATGTGAAAATTGTCGCTATAAATCTTCTAGCAGGTGGATGAGCTGGTCGAGTGACAAATCTGACTTAACAACATATTGGACAGCTCCCAGTTCCAGGGTTTGCTGCATCTGTTCAGGGTCAGAGAGGTTACTAAAGACGACGATTTTAGTTTCGGGGTGATGCTTGGCATCAAATTGCCGCAAAAACTCAATGCCGTTTAACGAAGGCATAAGCATATCGAGCAGCACAATTCCCGGCTTCTGCTTGCGGACAATAGCCAGGCCTTCTTGGCCATCAGAGGCAGTAGTTACTTTAAAGCCTTCGCCGAGGAGTACGTCCCGGAAGGTCTCCTGCAGGACTGAATCATCTTCGATAAGGACAACAACGTGTGGTTTGGTGGTTTTGTTCTGGTGCTGCATATGATCCTGCCCTCAGCTTACGCTTATCAAATTGGCAATTCAACCGTAAAAGTAGTGCCGTGTCCTTCTCGCGACTCAACAGTAATCGTACCATTATGTAGCTCAACAACCTTTTTAGCTAGGTACAGCCCCAAACCGGCGCTACCGCCACCGGAGTGGTCTAGATGGTTGTCAATTTGCGAAAACTTTTGGAATAGCTTCTTAATATCCTTATGCTGAATCCCGACGCCGGTGTCACTAACTGAAATCAGGGCTTTAGACTTGTTGCGGTGTACGCTTACGGTAATGGTGCCGCCATCGGGCGTGTATTTGCTGGCATTGGAGACCAAGTTGTCCAGTACCATCCGCAGTTTTTCAGCGTCAGCGCTCACCGTCAGCGCTTCGAGCGATTTTTCGGCCTGGATTTTTTGTTTGCGGGAACTGGCGATAGGTTGTTGTTCGGCAACGGTACTATCAGCCAGCTTGCAGAGATCAACTGGCGATGTAATGAGCTTTAACTTTCCAGATTCAAGCATTGCCACATTAAGCAAGTCGTTAATAACCCGCAGCTGCCGCTCGTTGCTATCAAACGCCCGCTCTAGGTACGTCCGCTGCTTGCGCGTCAGGTCTTTGGCGTAATCACGTAGTAGCAGTCCGATCAAGGCTTTTACTCCGGTGGCGGGTGTCCTCAGTTGGTGGGAGGCGAGCGAGACGAAATCACTTTTAGCTTTGTCGAGCTCTTCCAGGTTATCGAGCATGGTGTTAAAGGTTGTCGCCAGGTTGCCTATCTCATCGTCTGTAATGTCCTGAACGCGGTCCAGTAGCTTGCCGCGGCTGACTTCCTCGGCCACTTCATCAATATCGAGGATTGGCTGGACAATGCGCTGGGCCAAAGCTATAGCAATGAAAGTTACCACCACTGAGCTAATAAACGAGAGCAACAGGAACTCGCTTTTCAACTGGTTGCTTGGCGCAAAGGCTTCAGAGCGGTCAATCTTAACGACCATTCCCCACTGGCTGTCTGTGATGTACCGCGTCACGGCCAGCACTGACACTCCCCGATAGTCCTTGGTATTTACGAGCGTCGTTGATTTTCCGGCCAGGGCAGTAAGCATTGGCGAACTTGGCTCACTTACCGTTTGATTAAAGGCCGCCCGGTCATTAAACCTGAGTGCGGTAAGGAAGATGTTCTGTGAATCCTGACGCTCCGCCAGTTCAACTTCTCCCGTGGTACCAAGCCCGGTGTAATCATGTACGGTTGCCAGCAGTTCATCGCTTGTCACCTCTATTCCGGCAACTCCAACAGCTTGGTTATTGAATAGTAGCGGTCCACTCAAATAAAAAACTGGCTTTTGGCCTTGTGGCTGGCCAACAAGCTGCACGTCATTGCGCACATGGCCAAATTTGTACAAGTTGTTTTCCGAGAAATCTTTGCCAACTCGTTGCGCGTCGGTCGAGGCAATGACCAGACCAGCCGGATTCATGATGGTTATACCGATAAAGTTACTGTCGGCTTGCTCAGCCGCGGCCAGGATGGCGCTTATTTGTGCCTGGTCATGAAGACTGTGGCTATGGTTGTATTGGTCGACTGAAGTTTTTAATTGCAGGCGGCTGGTAAAACTCGCCAGTTGCTCGAGATTGTGCGAACGGACACTGGCTATCCGATGTTCTTGGATAGTGGCAATGCTGCTTAGGTTGGTCTCTGTTTGCTGTTCAATATTGTGCTGGGCCGTATTGTACAAAATGCTCCCCGTCAGCAAAAGCGGCAGCAGTGAAATGCCGAGCAACAACAATATAATCTTCTCAATGAGTCGCATGGGTCTCCCCGGCCTTTATCAGGCGGTGCAGTTGTATGGCACTGGACTTAATTAAGATGTAACCCCAAATTTGTACGACAATGAATAGGTAAAGCAGGGTCAAAATTAAAACCAGGTTTATTTTCTGGAGCTGATCGCTGCCGATCATAGTTATGCCTTGAAGAATAATTGAGCTGCTGAGAACCGCCAACAAGCCATGGAAGTAGCGGATAATAGCCCGCTTCCATCGTGGCTCAAGTATGGAATGCACATAACGCTCAGTATTAAGTGCCGCCTGCAACCCCAAGAGCCAGGTTATGGCCAGCGGAATAATAATAGTAAGCAATATTAACGTGTCAGATAGATAATAGGTGGCAAATACACCAGGCTGTGATGACGTTTGCCGGCTGGGGTTGTTGAAAACAGACAGGCTGAACAGCACACTGAAGACTATTGTTGGAACGACAGTCGGTATTATGCGGCTGCGCACACTTTTGGCGTAATCGCTGGTGCGCGCCAGTACAATCGAGCCATAAAATAAGAAACCGAAAGCCGCCAAGGTTAGGACGGTGTGGGTATAATTACTGGCCACGGTCAGCCCGACTACGGCGTGTTGGTTGCCAATCCAAATATTACGGGCAGAACTGAAAAAAGGGATAACGATCAAGTCGAAGACCAAAAAGCCCAATCCGCGCGATATAAATTTGAAGCCTTGCGTGCTGGACAAATGTTTGCGGCTGGCAATGTGTACGAATCGGTTGAAATGGTACCAGCCCTGCATGCCAATTAACCAAGTTAACAGGTAGGGAATAATTATTGTGGCAACGAGTATGGCCGTAACGGCACCACTGAGATGCACATGCGAACTCGAATTGGTATTCTTGGGAGCGGCCAAGCCCAGCAAGATATAAGCTACCCAAGCGAGCAGGACAAGACCATAGTAAAACCTTTTACGCTGTATTTTGTTCATTAATTAAACTTAACCAGTTTAATTATGCATGGGCTATACCCGTTTGTACAGCGTAGATATTGTGTATGATTATGGATGGTGGCATACGTAATTTGTCGCCAGAAAGATTGGTATGGCTAAAGAGGAATCAAAATTGAGTCAGCACAAGAAGCGGAATATGAGCCAGCACAGCGGCTCCGGCGGCGTTTGGCTATTGGGCTTTACTGGAACCCTGGTATATTATCTGCACTTTCATTCTGGCACCTTCAAATTAGTCGTGCTGGCCTTCGTCAAGGCCATATTTTGGTTGGCTTTCTTGGTTTACTACGCGCTGCACTTCATGAACGTCTAAGGCTTCGAGAGCATCAGTAGACGTTTTTTGAACCCGCCACGTTCTTGTCTCTTTTGGTCCTGGACTTTAGCAAGATCGCTTTGTGAGAACTTTGTAAGCTCAAAGATACCCCCAGTACTTCCATCACGTCTGCCAGCTCTTCCAGCTGGTTATCTGAAGTTTTGGCTTGGGCTAATTCTGTCGCCTCTTCAATTAATTTTGAAAGCAGGAAGCCTAAGTATTCAGCATCATCCGATACCACCCTAATATCCACCTTTTTACCTCGGGCCTCAACAATCTCAGGAATTTTATCCCGCACCAACTTAGGGTATTGGTTTTCAATCGCTGCCATTTATTGTTGCGGTGGTGTGATGTCGCAAGGACGAACAGCGTTGTCGATGCAGGCCTTCAGTTTATTTATTTCTACCTGATGGCTTACCCAAGACGATGCTTCATTCCTATTAGTAATATCTTGAGCTTTTGAATGCTGATACCAAACCCAGTTAGTTCCTATAATTGCTAAGAAAAGTATAATTATCGCCCAATCTCTTTTCTGTAACTTCATTTTTTTGTTCCTTTTAACCATTAGGGTCATCATACGACAAAAAGAGCTCTAATAGAAGGGTGTTTTACGCGTATGGTTTTTGGAGGTGCAGCCCAACAATAGTTTACGCTTCTTGTCCGAGGAATGGTACGCTGAAGAGGTATTACGGTGAGGATTACAAACAGCTATCCTGCCTAGGATGAGCGTATTAAACGTATGCAATAACCGGCGGGGATGGCAATGATTAAGCCGGTAGCCAGCACCACCTTGATCGGAGCTATCAGACTTAGTAGTAGCAAGAAGCTGAACAGCACGACGTCACCCAGCATAGAGGCCGCATTCATGGCGTATAAGTAGGGCAGCAACGGCTCGTGCTCGGCGTTTAGATAGTAGCGTGAATAGTATGGCGTGACCATCAGCGCCTGGCCGAGACCGTTAAAGAAATTGACGCCGGCGATCTGCCCGGCAGACTGCATGGCCAGTCGGATACCATTGGTCAGGCTGATGACGTTTGTGCCATGCTTGAGATACCCCGACATCTTTCGAGCCTGCCGCTGGCCGACATAGAGAGCGATAATAATACTGGCGATCACCGCCACCGAGCTCAAGATACCAACGCCGGCATAGGTTGGGATTAGCAGAAAAATAAACAACGGCCAAACGCTCGTAGCCACCATGCCATCCACTTCGGAGCCCGCATTGGCAACCAGGTCCCGCCAGGCCTCTCGCCAGTGCAAGTCCCGGATTCTGAGATGTTGGTTTTCCATAAACTCTGGCCCAACAAACAGGGGCAAAGCAGCCGCCACGAAACACAGCATAGTCAAACTATAGAGTACCCCAATGCCTAACCGGCTGGCGATGACTCCGCCGATAGCCGGTGCGATGCCATAAGCTAACATCAATAAGGCCGATGACAGGCCGACGGCTGGTCCAACACGCCGGTGTGAAAGACTACTCGTGAAACACGCTCGAAATTGCGGCCAGTACAGCGACGTAGAAATGCCCCAAACTAGGGCGATCGACCACAACGGCCAATGAGCACGCGGTAGAGTCGCCAACATCAGTATTTGCAGACCCTGGATGAGCAGACTCAAGCCCATGGAACGGTTAAAGCCGATACGACTGGCCCAATGCAAGGCTGGGGGCTGGGTCAAGCCCCAAAATACTGTGGCCAACAAGAAGTAACCCATAATAGCCGCCAGGCTGTAGCCCAGCC
>CAZOYN010000028.1:0-10771 GCA_964584135.1 uncultured Candidatus Saccharibacteria bacterium
CCACGACCCGCTGTTTACAAAACAGCCGCTCTAGCCACTGAGCTACGTCGGCTTGCTAACTCGGATAAGTGTAGCAAAACAGGGGTTAAACGACAACCCTGCGGGGGCGCAAGATGCGTTTGGCCCGGCCGGCCGGTACAACCAGCTTCTTGAGGCGGTCTTCGATGATGTCGGCCTCGGCTTGCATGCCGTGGTTGAGGTAGGCGCGGTGCAAGAGGCTGTAGGTTTCGCGGTTGGGTTCCAGTTCGGCGGCCTTTTCCAGTTCTTGGAACATTAACTTGTCATTGCCAAGCTTTTCTTGGACCTTGGCGTAAGCCACGTGGCGGGCCGCCAGGTTATCTTCGAGCTTCAAGGCCTGCTCAAAGGCCACGGCGGCCTTCTCGTAGTGTTCGGTTTCGTAATAAATCAGGCCGAGGTTGTGCAGGCTGGATGGCGTCGCTTCTATACTTGAGGCAATTTCGAAACAGTCAATGGCGTCACGGAACTCTTTTTGCTTGGCATAGAGGATGCCCAGGCGGTTGTAGGCGGCAGCGTTTTTTTCATCAATTTTCAGGATGGTAAGGAGGGCTTTTTCGGCTCGCAAGAAGCGGTTTTCACGCATGCCTTGGTGGGCAATGTCCCAAAGTTTGCCAAGGCGGTCGCCCACTCGTCTTGAAACATTAGCGAACTCATCATCATGAATCCGTGCGTTATGATAGGCGAGTATCCCGAACCCTGCCACTATAAGTAACTCGTACATCTCTCGAGAATTAGTATACAGGACGCGCTGTTAAAAATGTAGCATCAGGTTGGTGAGGACTAACTTCGGTTGGCCGCTCGAAGCCAGTTGGGTCGCGGCTTCATAGGTGGCCTGCAGCACTTGCTGCCAACGCTTAGCATTCGCGCGAGAGGTCTTTTGCAGGCTAACATGGGCCATTTGCTGCAAGATGAATAGCGTTTGCTCGCTGAGTTGGCGGTTGCGGGACAGCTCATCCACTTGCGAGAGCCGTTCAAAAACGGTTTGGCTGAGTAAGCCGCGGGCCATTTTTGTCGCCTCAACCAGCGGGTGCTCAGCGTCTTCCAGCAAGGCATGCATCAGCCCCGGCAAGCCGCCACTCATGGCGTAGGATTGCTCGATGTGCTGTGTCGCAAAACCTTTATCATCAAAGTAGGCGGCTAGGGCGTCATGATCCGGCCGTTTTATTGCCAAAGTCTGGGCCCGGGAGCGGATCGTTGGTAGTAAGGCTTGCTCGTGCACGGCCGTTAGTATAACGACCGTGCCTTGCGGCGGCTCTTCCAACGTTTTGAGCAGCGCGTTTTGGGCCTCAGTCGTCATAAGGTGGCTGTCCTCGATAATGACCGCCCTATTAACGGTGTTTTGGGTCGGCACTTTGAGGCTCAGGAAGTGCTCAAGCTCGCGGATCGCTTCAATGCTAATTGCCTTCCCCGCTTCGGGTTGGATGACGCGCAGGTATGGATAGTTATGTACTTGGGTCGTCTCTAGAATTTCTGCAGCTAGATGGTCGGCAATCACGCGCTTGCCAACACCGGTGGGGCCAGTAAGTAACACCGCATGCGAGGGTTGGGTCAAAAAAGCCGCCACTTGCGTTTCAGTCAAGGGGTGCAGTAGTAGGTTAGCCTTCAACGACAGCCTCACTGAAACTATTGGGCGCGGGCACTGTAAACGTCTGGCACTGCTTATTGGGCAGTGTCAGTTCAAGTGATTGGGCGTGCAGAAATAGGCGCTCAGCCGGTTCGCCGCCGTATAGGGTATCACCTATAATCGGGGCGCCGAGTTGGCTGAGGTGGACGCGGAGCTGGTGAGTACGGCCAGTTAAGGGCTTTAGCTCAATCAAGCTGCGGCCGTTACCGGTTTTGAGCACATGGTACTCCGTAACCGCGGCCTTGCCGTTGACCCCAACCCGGAAGGTTTGCGGCCGTTTTGGATTGCGTTCAATCGGCATATCGATAACTGCTTCAGGTTTGGCCAATTCGCCTTTGCTAACCGCTATGTAGGATTTTTTAACCTTTCGCTGGGAGAACTGTTTTTGTAGCCAGCCCAGGGCTTCAGGTGTTTTGGCGCAGATCATGACCCCGCTGGTTCCGCGGTCCAGGCGGTGCACAATACCGGCCCGCTCACCAGCCAGGCCGGTTGTGCGATTAGCGAGCCAAGTAGCGACAGTCGCCTCAGGATTAAAGGCGCCTTTGCTGTGGCTTAACAGCCCGGCTGGCTTGTTAATGACGACGCAGTGCTTATCTTCATATATAACCGGCAACTCAATTTCCGGGACATGGGTTGCTAGTTTTTCGTCGTACGTAATGGTAATTACATCGTCTGGCCGGACCTTATGGCCAGCCTTCTGCTCAACCTGGCCATTAACCTGTACATGTCCAGCTTCGACCAATTTGGCGGCCGAAGCGCGGCTCAGATTCGGTAGCTGAGCTACAACCTGCTGGTCCAGGCGAGGTAAACGCGGTTCCGGGTCGTTCATTACGGTCTCAGGCCGACGGCTTGCTGTATCTTGTAGAGGCGCTGGTTAGCCACGTCGCGCATCAGAAGCTCGCTAGCTTCCAGCTTGCGCATCAGCTCGGCCTCATCGACGTCATCGAGACGCCGGTGCAGCTCTGTTAAAAAGACGCTCAGTTCATGCGCCACCGCGGCTTTGAGGTCGCCATAGCTGGTTTTACCTTCCCATTTGGCGGCAATCTCCTGGACTGTTTCACCAACCAGCAAGGCTAAGATTTGTAACAAGTTGCCAACGCCGGGCTGGGCTTTCATATCATAATGAATCACGCCGACCGAGTCCGTGGTAGCAGCCATAACCTTCTTAGCAGCGTCTTCAGGTGTATCCGACAGTGAAATAGTGCCGGCGGGGTCGTCGGTTGATTTGCTCATCTTTTTTTCAGGAGTCTTGAGGGCGGTGATACGCACACCGGTGCTGCGGCCGGCAAATTCCAGTTGCTTCTCCCATTCGGCCGGCGGCACTAAGAGTTCACTACCGAACTTGTTATTCAAACGCATGGCCAGGTCGCGAGTCAGTTCAATATGTTGGCGTTGGTCTTCGCCGACCGGCACCCACTGGGCAGCGTATAGCAGAATGTCAGCCGCCATCAATATGGGGTAATCGTAGAGGCCAACGGTGACGGTTCCGTCTTTGGCCTCGTCAGTTTTCTCTTTGAATTGGGTCATGCGTTGCAATTCGCCAAAATAAGCAAAATTGTTGAGAATAATGGTCAGCTCACTGTGAGCGGCCACGAAACTTTGGCGGTAAATGAAGCTGTCTTCATTTTCGAGGTCGAGCCCGGCAGCCACGTAGAGCTTGAGGTTCTGGATGGTCTGGAGGTAGAGCTTCGCGTGCTCCACCGGTGTCGTGAAGCTATGCAAGTCTGGCACGAAGATATTGACCTGGTACTCGCCGGCGAATTTACGCTGTAGTTCAACCATTGGCAACAGCGCGCCAAGATAGTTGCCAAGGTGCAAATCACCATTAGCCCTTAAGCCAGTTAAGATTACCGGTTTACTCATTTGCCTCATTATACCTCAATGGTGTCGACCTTTGTTACTTCATTGAGTGATATTCCATATAAGTTATAATATAACCTATATGGAATATCGTCGGAGTAACTAGTCTGAGAGCCTAACTAGCGCTTGGTGAACTGACGCTGCTTGCGGGCGCCCTTAAGGCCGAACTTCTTGCGTTCTTTATCACGAGGGTCGCGACTGAGTAAATCAGCTCGCTTGAGGGTGCTTTTAAGGTCTGGATTAAGCAGCGTCAGGGCTTTGGTGATGCCCAGGCGGATAGCTTCAATTTGGCCATCGTGGCCACCACCAGAAACAACGGCGCTAACATCGTACTTATTGGTCAAATCAACGACAGCGAAGGGCTGCTGCAGCTTAGCCAGCAAGAACTTGCTGTCGGCAAAATAGGCTTCGGCCGGCTTGCCGTTGACGGTCAGGCTGCCTTTGCCGCCTTGCAGGCGAACCCGAGCGGTCGCGCTCTTGCGGCGCCCAATCGCGTAAAAGTAAGTGTCTTTAGCCATTATGTAACGTCCTTTACAGAGATTGCTTGAGGCTTTTGGGCTGTATGACTATGCTCGGCTTCAGGATAAATCTTCAGCCTCAACAAACGGCCGTCGCGCAATTTATTAACTGGCAGCATGCCACGGACCGCGGCAAAAATAACTTCGGTAGGGTCTTTGGCCATTTGTTCAGCCAGGGTTGTTTCTTTGAGGCCGCCAGGGTAGTTGCTGTGACGGTAGTAGACCTTTTTGGCTAGTTTGTCGCCGGTTGTAACCAAGTTGGCAGCGTTAATTACGATAACAAAATCTCCGCAGTCGATGTGCTTGGTGAACTGGGGCTTGCCTTTGCCAGTTAACAGCGTGGCAATTTTCGTGGCTAGGCGTCCCAGAGGTGCTTCAGAGGCGTCAATAACATACCAGCTACGGGTTACGTCAGTTGGTTTTGCGCTATAGGTTTTCATTATGTAGTCTCCTTGGCCTTGGCCGCTGCTGGCTTCTTTACAGGCGCCTTCTTAACGACCGGCTTAACTGCGGCTGGCTTGGCAACAGGCGCCACCTTTAAATCATCAACAAAGCTGACGCGGGCTAGCTGGGCATTGTCGCCACGGCGGTTAACGGTCTTTTCCACGCGTAAGTGACCGCTGTTACGGGCGGCTAATTTCGGTGCGATTTCATCAACCAGTTTATGGGCGCTGGCGACAGTTTGCAAGCCACTCAGAACCTGGCGGCGGTTGTGCAGATCGCCTTTTTTGGCTTTAGTAATCAGTTTTTCAACGTAGGGCACGACTTCTTTGGCCTTAGGCAGAGTGGTCTCAATGGACTCATACTTAACCAACGAGTCAGCCAAGCCCTTCACTAAGGCGTTGCGCTGGTCGCGCTCGCGGTGGAATTTTCGACCTTTATAGCCGTGACGGTGCATCTTACAGCTCCAGCTCCGCTAGTTTTTCTTTGACTTCGTCCAAAGCTTTGCTGCCAAAACCCTTAAGGTCGCGCAATTCAGCGTCATTGAGGGCAAATAGGTCGCGGATAGTATGGATGTCGTTGTTAATCAGGGCATTGGTGGTACGGGCTGATAGGTTCAAATCTTCGATTGAAGTGTTGAGCGCACTCGGCTCTTCACCAAGTAGGTCGCCGCTATATTCAGATTCTTGTGAAGCGCCACCTTCGCTGACCGGTTCAGTGGCTGCGACCCGAGTTTTGCCGGCTAGGGCTGTGTATTGGTTCACTAAAATGGCAGCCGCTTCTTCAAAGGCGTCCTGAGGCGTGATGGAACCATCGGTGTCGACGGTAATTAGTAATTTGTCGAGGTCGGTGGCCTGGCCTACACGGGTGTTCTCTACCTTATAGCGGACGCGCAGGACGGGGCTGAAGATAGCGTCGATAGCGATCATGTCGCTGGGTTTCTTAGCGGTGCCTTCTTCGATGGTGCGGTAGCCGCGGCCGATTTCAACCGTCAGGTCCATAACCAGTTTGGCCTTGGCTTCGTCTATGGTAGCAATAACGTGCTCTGGGTTGACGATCTCAACATCGGCGTTGGTCTGGATATCTTTAGCGGTCACTGTGCCCTTACCCTGCTTGACGATACGCAGGGTCTGGGTTTCTTCCCCATAGACGCGGAAGCGGACACCCTTGAGGTTAAGCATAATGTCCACCACGTCTTCTTTGACGCCGGGAACAGAAGTGAACTCGTGGTTTACACCCTCGATCTTAAATGATGTGACAGCCGCCCCGGCAATACTGGAAAGCAGTACCCGTCGCAAGGAATTGCCTAAGGTCATGCCGTAACCGGTGTGCAGTGGCTCGATGGCGAACGTCGCGCTCGAGGCGCTGTGGTCGTCGACCTTGACGAGTCCTGGGGTGTGAATCATATTTGACATAACTAAGCTTCTCCTCTTTTAGCGTGAATAGTATTCAACAATTAATTGCTCGTTAATATCTGGTTCGGCGTCATCGCGGCTGGGCAGGCTGCTCACAGCCACTTCAACTTTCTTGCGATTTACTTTCAGCCAGCTGGGCGCTTCGCCAGGGGCCGGACTGACCTCATCCAAATTCTTAAAATACTCGGTTTGGGCACTGCGGGGACGTAACACGAGACTGTCGCCTGGTTGCATACGGATAGAGGGGATGTCCACGCGGTTACCGTTCAACATAAAGTGACCGTGGGTCATCAGTTGGCGGGCAGCCCGGCGGCTGGGGGCAAAGCCGGCGCGGTAGACAACGTTATCAGCCCGTTGCTCAAGCAATTGCAGTAAGACTTCACCGGATTGGCCTTGTTTGCGGTTAGCTTCTTTCATTAGCTTACTAAACTGGCGCTCCAGCAGGCCATATAGACGCTTCACCTTTTGCTTCTCGCGCAGCTGCAGGGCGTACTGGCTGGTCTTGGTGCGGACATTGTTGCCGTGTTGGCCGGGCAGAGTCGGGCGCTTCACCAAGGCTTTGTGGGCCTTGGGGTGCAGGGCATAGCCCTCGCGGCGACTCATTTTTACGATCGAATGGGTGTCGCGGGCCATTTAGACTCTCCTTGCCTTTCGCGGACGCACGCCACCGTGTGGCACGCCGGTGACATCTTTGATGCTCTCAACGTGGATATCCAGGCTGGTTAGCGCGCGGACAGCAGCGTCGCGGCCCAGGCCAATGCCTTTCACGAGTATTTCGGCCTTGCTGAAGCCGTATTGTTGTTTGGCAGCCTGGCCGGCCCGTTCGGCAGCAACTTGGGCAGCGTAGGCAGTCCCCTTTTTGGAACCGCGGAAACCACAGGCGCCGGCACTGGAAGTAGCCAGTACGTTGCCCTGGGCGTCTGTAAACGTGATAATCGTGTTATTAAAGGTCGCTTGCACGTGTACCTGGCCGCTGGCGACTGACCGTTTGGCCTTTTTGCGCTTGGCTGGCTCGGCCGCGACTGCAGCCGTAGTCGCTTCTGGAGCTGGTGTTTCGGTAACTTGGGTGGTGGTGATTACTTCGTCTGCCATAATAAATCCTAGGTCTTAGATGGTGCCTTCTTAGCGGTGCCACCAACAGTTACTTTCTTGCCCCGGCGGGTGCGGGCGTTGGTCTTGGTGCGCTGGCCACGGGTTGGCAGGTTGGCAGCATGGCGCAGGCCGCGGTAGGCCTTAATGTCTTTAAGTCGCTTAACATTGCCGCTCACTAAGCGCTGCAACTCGCCTTCCACTAGGTAGTCGGCATTAATGACCTCTTGGATGCGGCCAATTTCGCTGTCGGTCAAATTTTTAACCCGAGTGGTGGTTTCAACAGTAGCCTTGGACAAAATGTCATAGGCCGACTTGGGGCCGATACCGTACACATACGTCAAGGCCACCCAGACCTGCTTCTCATTTGGAACGGTTACGCCGGAAATTCGAGCCATGAATTAGCCTTGCCTTTGCTTATGCTTCGGCTTAAATTTGTTGATAACATATATCCGTCCCTTACGGCGGACTATCTTGTCGTCTGGACTAATCTTTTTGACACTGGCACGCACTTTCATGCGGATCATACTCCTTGGCGGCGATGACTCACTGCTCTAAATAATTTGTTAACCTTTGCGGTACGTAATCCGACCCTTCGTGAGATCGTAAGGCGTCAACTCTACAGTAACGCTGTCGCCGGGGACGAGACGGATAAAATGCTTCCGCATCTTGCCAGCAACATGAGCTATAATTTTATGTCCATTCTCGAGCTCCACCCGAAATTGCGTTCCGGGAAGGGTTTCGACGATTGTTCCCGTCAGCTCGATAACTTCCTTGTTGGCGGCCATAAATATATAGTTCTATATATTGCTCAGTACTCATCAAACCAAAGTAAACTTTGGTTTGCTTGCGTGCTTCGCATATAACAAGGGTCAATTATAGCAGCTCCCACAACAGTTTGTAAAGAGTTTTTGTGGGTTTCTTATCAAGAATAATTATAGCACGGTTGTCTAGACCGTCTCTTAGCGTTTTGACCGGCCAAAACGACGCCGGATAAACCGAAAGCGGCCAGCATCGGTGCCGCCCTCCAGCGGGTCGGGTTCGTAGAAAAATTCAGGTTGTGAATATTGGTCATAGGTGACCATCAGCGCCCGTGATTCAACCGCCCGTAGCGTTTGGAGGGCTACCGACACCAAGATAAGCACGCTCGTGCCACCGATAGTTATGCTGGTGCTTACAAACACCTGGGCGATAATTGGCAACACCGCTAAAAGGCCAAGGCTTACCGCCCCAAACAGCGTCAGGCGGTTCACGATTTTGCTGAGGTATTTCTCGGTCTGCTCGCCGCCGCGCACCCCTTCGATAAAGCCACCTTGCTTGTGCAGGTTTTCGGCAATTTCCTTGGAGTTAAAGGTGATACTGGTATAGAAAAAGGTGAAGGTAAAGACTAACAAAAAGTACGTCACCGGATAAATGTAGGCCTTCCAGGCTTCGGTGGCAAAACTATGGGCCGACGGAGTTTGGAACCAGGTCACCAAGTTACTGCCAATATGCGCTAGGTGAACACTGTGATTGCTCGTCAGTAGTTGCCCCACGAAGCTTGGCACGCTCAGGAAAGCTACAGCGAAGATGATCGGCACCACGCCAGCGGTAATTAATTTAACCGGTAAGACCGTGGTTACGCCGCCATAGGCACGGTTGCCCTGCACCCGCTTGGCATAGTTAACCGTCAGGTTCCGGGCCGCTTCATTAAGCATGACAACTATCCAGGTAACGACCAGCACCGACAACAGGATAATCAGGCTGGCGATCAGCGCGCCTTTGTTAATCGGCAGGGTGTGCCCGAATACCCTCCAGTGGTGACTTTTATTGAGTACCGAGCCAACGATATTCGAGATATTCGAAGGCAAACGGCTGACTATGCCCACGGTAATAATCAGCGAGATGCCATTGCCAATACTCTGTTCCGTCACGAGCTCACCGAGCCACATCAGCAGCATCGAACCACCGGTAAGCGCGCCGACCATCAGTACCCATTGCATGGGTGAACTATGGGCCGTAATGTCGCCAATACCGCCGATACTTTGGGCGGCCTGGCGTATAAGGTAAATTGAGCCAATAGCCTGGATAATAGCCAGCGGGAAGGTCAGCATACGGGTATATTGGTTTATCTTTTTCTGGCCGAACTCACCCTCTTTGTGTAAGGCTTCGAGTCGCGGAATAGCTTTGGTAAGCAGCTGCATAATAATTGAGGCGTTAATGTAGGGGCCCATGCCGGCGATCATAATCGAGAAGTTGGCCAGCGCGCCGCCAGACAAGACATTTATAAAGCTAAGAAGCTGGGGCGTATTATTAGAAGTAAACAGGTTTTGCAATACCTGGTGTAGCGTCTGCGGGTTGCTCAGTGGTACCGGAATATGCGCCAGGATACGGAATACCAGCAGGATGCCGAGCACTGCCAAAATGCGCTTTCGCGTATCGCCGTGGCCGAGCGACTTTAATATAATCTTCCAGTTCATGCTTCCTTACAGTACCCTCTTTTGTCAAAAATCGACTTCCCTCCAGTATACAGGAAGCGAGCTTTAGACCAGATTATTTTTCGGCTTTTTTGGTGGACGTTTTTGCCCGCGCGAGTCGGTCGGCCTTTTCGAAACTGCCACCAGCAGTTTCCAGGGCGGCAATGGCGCTCCCGCTAGCTAAGGGTAACTTAACACTGACTTTCTTGGTGACTTCGCCCTTGCTGAGCAACTTAACATTAACGTAGGGGCTGCTGATTAAGCCAGCAGCGGCCAGGACGTTAGCGTCAACTACTTTGCCAGCAAAGCTGTCTAGTTGGCCGGTGTAAATGAGCTCGGCTTTAATGCGCTGGCTACGAAAACCAGGCAGCTTTGGCAGCTGTTGCATCAGTGGGTTTTGGCCACCGGCAAAGCCCGGCTTGGCCGTTGAACCGGCGCGGGCGCCTTGGCCCTTGGTGCCACGGCCAGCGGTTTTACCCTGGCCGGCAGCGATGCCCCGGCCAACCCGTTTGGCAACCTTAGCTTTCTTAATCTTTAATTCATTATAGTTCATACTTTGGCCTTAGCCTTTACGGGGGCTTTAGCTTTAGTCGCCGCGGCTGGTTTTGGTTTGGTGGTAATCCAATCTTTAGATGGTGCCAGTGCCTGGAAAGCTTCCAGTGTCGCATAAGCCGTGTTCGTCTTGTTGGCCGAGCCAAGTGACTTAGATAAGGCGTTGTGCACGCCGGCTACTTCCAGGATGGTACGGACAACGCCGCCGGCAATCAGTCCAGTACCAGGTGCCGCTGGCTTGAGTAAAATACGTGAGCCACTAACCTTGGCCTCAACTTCGTGCGGCAGGGTACCCTTATATATGGGTACGCTCATGAAGTGCTTCTTGGCAACTTCGGTCGCCTTGGTCACGGCTGCGGTCACATCGGCGCCTTTAGCGGTACCGATGCCGACTTTGCCCTTTTTGTCGCCGACTACGACGAGGGCGCGGAAACGGAAGCGGCGGCCGCCCTTTACCACACGGGCCACGCGGTCAATGTGCAGTGTGCGCTCGTCAAACTGCTTCTCTTCGATTGGTTGGTCACGCCTCTGTTGACGGCGGTTGCGTTGTTCGGCCATATTAAAACTCCAGTCCGTTCTCGCGGGCAGCGGTGGCCAAAGCGGCCACCCGGCCGTGGTAGAGCTTGCCACCACGGTCAAATACAACCCGCTTTATCTTCGCGTTCTTAGCTTGTTTAGCGATCTCCGTGCCAACCCAGGTAGCCTTTTCGGTTAGGTTGCCTTTGGCAGCTTTCTGGCCGACAGTTGAAGCGTACACCAGGGTCTTGCTGGTGCTATCGTCAACAATCTGCGCAGTAA
>CAZOYN010000029.1:0-10502 GCA_964584135.1 uncultured Candidatus Saccharibacteria bacterium
CGGGCGGATTGGTATTCGGCGTTTTCGGCGAGGTCCCCGAGTTCGCGGGCGGTTTTAATGGCTTCAGCAATGGCGGCCCGCTTGGCGACCAGGATTGCCAGTTCGCCCTTCAGGTCATCAACCCCACTCTGGGTTAAGCGAAATAGTTTTTTCATACCTGCTCCTTATCCCTTTAAGGTGTGCATTAATTCGTCTGGTGATACTTGGCGGACGTCGCTTGACGAGCGAGCTTTTAGCTCGTAGCTGCCGGCCACCAGGGTTTTATCGCTTACCACGATGCGGTAGGGGATGCCCAGTAGGTCGGCGTCGGCAAACTTTTCGCCTGGACGTACGTCACGGTCGTCATATAATACTCCAACGCCGTTATTAGTCAATAGTTCATATATGGCATCGGCCTGTTTGGCCACCTCTGAGCCATCACCGAGACGGGCCAGATACACTTTAGCCGGCGCCACAGCCTCTGGCCAGACCAGGCCTTTATCGTCACTTAAAACCTCGGCAATGGTGCCCAGAACCCGGCTGACGCCAATGCCGTAGCAGCCCATGGTGACGGTAACTATCTTGCCCTGCTCATCGGTGACGGTCAGGTCAAACGGTGTCGAAAATTTGGTGCCAAGGCTGAAGATATTGCCGACTTCTATAGCCCGTACTTCTTCTAGGTCGTCCCGCCTAAGACCCAGGTCAGCAATTACTTCATCGGTGAATACCTCTTTGTTAATCGCCAGCTGTTTAGCCCGGTCGAGGTAGATGGTATCCTCACCGGCCTCGCTCAGGGTCTGGAACTCGTGGCTATACTTACTGAAGCTACCGCCGCTCGCAGATGTCAGGAACGTCCGGTCGCCGATACCCAAGCGCTCGAAGACTTTCGTGTAGGCGGCCTGGGCTTGGGCATAAAAGGCCTCGTGTTGTTCCTGGGATAAGGCAAATGAGTACATGTCCTTCATTAAAAACTCGCGGCCACGCATCAGGCCACTCTTGCTGCGCAGTTCATTGCGGAACTTTGTCTGGATTTGGTAGGCTGCCAGTGGTAGGTCTTTATACGATGTTACAAACTGCTTCAGCAATGGCGACAGGTTCTCTTCGTGCGAAAAGCCCAGGCCGAGCTCGGCCCCATTAACCAACTTGGTTTTAAACCAGTCATCTACGACCGTGTCGTCCCAACGGCCGGTTGCCTCGTAGCGTTCTTTTACTTGCAAGGCCGGCATCAGTATTTCCTGGCCGCCAATGGCGTCCATTTCTTCACGGATGATAGTGGCTATGTTGTTGAGCACTTTCAGCCCCAGGGGCAAAAAACTGTAAACGCCAGCCATTTCTTTATGGATGAATCCGGCTTGAATCAGCAGCTGGGCGTTTTTGGCCGTCTCGTCCGCTGGCACGGTTTTGGAGGTCTTAGTAAAAAGTTGACTCAGTTTCATAATGTTGCGCTTATTGGCACTATTGTATCATCTTGACGGCTAAGTTTATGCGGTATGCCAACGTTTTTAGTAGAGTCCCTTAAGCCGAGTACACATTGAGTGTGTACCCTGCTTGAAGCCTATATCAAAACCAAAGCCTTAACTCAGGTGGATGACAAACAAAGCCACGAAGGCCACGCCGTTCTTAATGGCGTGGAGGGTAATGGAGCTCCAGAGGCTGCCGGTTTTTTCGCGCAGGTACACAAGCACGAGCGACAAGATAAACGTATCGAGGGCGCCAATCCACAGCGGGCCGGCCGCGCCGCCCTCCGGCAAATGGGCCGCCGCGAAAATCAGGCTGGTTACCAAGGCGGCGTTCACTACGGGCATCGCCCTCCTGAGGCTGCCGTACAAAAAGCCGCGGACCATAATTTCTTCGGTGAGCGGCGGCAAAATCACCAGGCTGGCGAAGGTTAAGAGTAGCTGCAGGCTGCCGTGAACATCAGTGAAGCCAATATCCTGCTGTTGCTGGGCGTTAAAACCGTGCACTGAATGGCTAACGATGCCAACCATAATAAAAAACAAAACGTAATAGACTGGTGCGGCCAACAAGGCCCGGCCAACGTCCGACCAGCGCGGTTTTTTAAGCCCCAGCAGCTTAAAATTGGCGTTATGGACGCGCAAAAACAGATATATCGCTGACAGCACAAAGGCTTCCGCCACTAAAATAAAGATAAACTGCCCGGTAACTGAATTGCTGAGCCAATCATTAGCCTGGGCCGCGGACCAGTGTTTAAGTACCGGGTAAATCCATACCAAGATGCCGGCAAACAGCTGCGAAGCAAAAAAGATTGCCACCACAAAAACGACGCCCAGCCAGGGGTTCCAGGGAGCTGGACTGACACTTGGCGCTGGCTCAGAAGAAGCGTTTGACATCGACAGTGGTAATTAAGATGACCAGGCCGATGAGCACCACGAAGCCAGTGGCGTTTACCAATTCCTCGGCGCGGGCGCTGAGCGGCCGCTGTAAGCCACGGGTGATGAGCGTGATCCACAGCCGGCCACCGTCCAGCGCCGGGATTGGCAAGATATTCATTATCGCCAGGGTCAAGGAAATGATGGCAATGATCAGCAACATAAATTGGTAGCCCAGCAAACTGCCATCTTTTAAGATGACAAAAATACCCACTGGCCCGGAAACTTGGCTGGAAGCCTGGCTTTGGCCGTTCTCGCGGGCCGTGTGGTTGCCGGTCAGCGCGCCGGCAATGGTGCTGCCCAAGCCCGCCAGGGCATGGCCCAGCCCCTGGAAGGTCAGGCCCGTAATTTGGGCGCTAAAGCCGACGGCCACAATTGGTGCCGACCAGGTGGAGCGCTGCAGCTGGTACTCCGATGGCGAGATGCCTAAGTAGCCCTGTGGGTTATTGGTTTTGGCGCTGGCATCCACAAACTTCTTGGTCCGCAGCGTCAGCCGGGCCTGCGCTTCGTGCCCCGCCCGCACATACAACACGTCAACCGTTTGGCCGGCAAAATGTTTGGTTATATCCGGCAACTTTTCGGCCGCGCTGACTGCCACCGGGCTATAGCCTGGCAGCCGCAGCGCGGTTAACTGGTCTGACGGCTGGAGGCCAGCCTTGGCCGCCGGCGATCCCGGCTCAACGTAACCAACCAAAACTTCGCTGGTTATAAGTTGTGTATCTCTCTTGACCGTGAACTGGTTATCGACTAGTTTAGGCATGCCGACCAGGGCCACAATCGTGAATAGCACCAAGGCGGTGAGCAGGTTCATGACCACGCCGGCGGCCATAATTTTGCTCTTGACCCAGAGCGTGGCGGCGCCAAAACTACCCGTTTCGGTGTCGGTATCATGCTCGCCTTTTAGCTTGACAAAACCGCCAAGCGGCAAGGCATTAATACTAAATAGCCAGCCGGCCTTGGTTTTGTGCTTCCATACCCGTGGCGGGAAAAAGATGCCGAATTCTTCGACCTCGACGCCATTGCGCCGGGCCACAATAAAGTGCCCCCACTCGTGGACCACCACCAAGCCAATGAACAATACCAGCCCCACGATTAACAGAAAAATTGCCATGTTTATAGTGTCATAATTTCGTTTTCTTTGGCTTTGGTGGCGGTCTCCACACTGCTACGGGCTTTACCGACAGCCTCCTCTACCTGGCTATTCAACCGTTTGGCATCGTCTTCGCCCAGCTGTTTGTCTTTTTTGGCTTGATCAATCACATCCAGGGCTTCGTGTCGGATACTGCGCAGGCTAATCATGGCTTCTTCCTGTTTTTGGCCAACTTGCTTGGCTAGCTCGCGGCGGCGTTCTTCATTGAGCGGCGGAACCGGCACCCGCACGACCCGCCCGTCATCAGCCGGGTTTAAGCCCAGCGCCGGATTATTGCGGATGGCGGTGGCAATGGCCTGCAAATTGTTCGGGTCAAAGGGGCTAATTTGGATCAGTTTGGCTTCGGGCACCGTAATAGTGGCAACCTGGATGAGCGGCATAGACGTGCCGTAGGCTTCCACAAGCACGCCATCGAGCATGGCGGCACTGGCCCGCCCCGTCCGGAGCGTCCGCAGATTACTTTCAAAATGCTCGACGGCCTGGTTGAGTTTGGCCTGGGCTTGTGCCACAACTTGGTTTGGATCCATTGTTTTATTGTACGCTCCCTAGGCGACTTCGCCGAGAGCCAGGCGGTTAAAGCGGCGGACAACAATGTTCTCGCCCAGGCGGGCGCTGTGCTCTTTGACGTAATCGCCAACCGTTTGGTCAGGGTTCTTCACGAAGGGTTGGTCGAGTAGGCAGCGTTCCGCGAAGTGCTTCTGGACTTGGCCGTCGACAATTTTGTCGACCATGTTGGCCGGCTTGCCTTCGGCTTTGGCTTTATCGGCAAATTCGGCCCGGACTTTTTCCTGCTCCTCTGGTGAGACTTCGTCGGCGCTGACATATTGGGGATTGGACGCCGCGATGTGCATCGCCAAATCTTTAACTAAGGTAACGAAAATTTCATTTTTGGCCACGAAGTCGGTTTCGCAGTTTACTTCTACCAGCACCCCGATCCGGCCGTCGTGGTTGTAGGTACCAACCAGGCCGGCGCGGGCTTCGCGCTCCCCGCGCTTTTCGGCCTTGGTCAGACCTTTTTTGCGCATAGCAGCCAGGGCTTTGTCAAAGTCACCACCCGACTCTTCCAAGGCTGCTTTTGCATCTGTTAAACCAACGCCGGTTAAATCTTTTAGTCGCTTAATTTCAGTAATATCGAGGGTCATTATTTATCACCTTCCTCTTTTACTTCCGGCTTTTCTTCAACTTTTTTAATCTTGCCTTTGCCGGTGTCGATAGCTGTTTTAATGTAGTCGGCCATGAGCTGGATGGTCTTAATGGCATCGTCGTTCGCCGGAACCGGGTAAGTCACCTGGCTAGGGTCGGCGTTGGTGTCGCACAGAGCCACCGTTGGGATCTTCATCTTGTTGGCTTCGCGGACGGCGTTGGTGTCATGCGTGACGTCGACGATAAAGACGGCACCGGGGCGACCGTTCATGTCTTTGATGCCGCCGTAGAGGATGTTCATAGCGTCAATTTCTTCCTGGTAGCGCTGCACTTCCAGCTTGCTGTACTTGTTGGCCAGTTCGCCGGTCGCCATGCGAGCTTCCAAGTCTTTGAGGTGCTTCACCCGGCCACCGATGGTGTTGCCGTTAGTGAGCATACCGCCCAGCCAGCGCTCGGTGACGTACGGCATGTTGGTGTCTTCGGCCAACTTCTTAATGATGTCCTGGGCTTGGCGCTTGGTGCCCACCAGCAAGATTTGCTTGCCTTCAGCAGCAGTCTTGGTCAGGAACTCCAGCGCCGCCTCCAGGTTGGTGACCGTTTTTGTGAGGTCGATAATGTGGGTGCCGTTGCGCTTGGAATGAATAAACGGCGCCATTTTAGGATGCCAACGGGCGGTCTTGTGGCCAAAATGCGCGCCGGCTTCTAATAGTTGTTTAATGTCCACATCGGTGGCCATGTGCGGTCCTTTCTCTTCGGCCCTGGAACTCTTGCGTGCCTACACGGCTAACCGCCAGAGAGGATTAAACCCTGAGCCTGCTTCGTTAATTTACTCAGTCATTCTAACAGATAGACTACGCTGCCGCAATATCTTTGGCATGGGCCACGGCCACCAGGCCGGCCAAGCAAATGAGCTGCTGTTCGGGACCTCTCAAATTATTGCCGTCCACCTCTACAAATGGCTGCAAGGGATTATAGCGTTGTGGCGAGCTGCTCAAACCGGCCGGCGACACCATATCTGTTTCCAGGCTCAGGCCACGCCGCCTATCAACCCTGGCTATTACTATATTACTAATAAACTCACTGTAGAGTGCTGGATCACTACCATACCGCTTGCCGTTCTGCTGATACCGCAAGTCTTTAGCCATACGCCGCATACTCTGGCCAGCCAAGACGCTGAGACTGTCGTTGGTACGGTCTGGCCACAGTAAACGGGCTTGCATGCCATAACGCCTAGTGCTTGGGATGACCCCATCGCTCATACGGACTACGAGCTTGGGGTCGGAAAGCCCTAATTTAGCAGCAGCCACCGTTATACCGGACAAATAACGCACTCCCCGGCGGGCGGACCGGGCTTTTTGTTCGGGCGTACGCATGCGGCTAATGACTTTACCATTGACCCTTACCCGCAACGAACCAGACCCCTGTTCCTCAAGATCCACAGCACGGTCAGTGGCTAAACTCTCAAGTAACCTAGAGAGGGGCGTGCCGGCCGCATCTGCCTGGACGGCTCGTGGTACGTCAACGTACAGGCCGGTGCTGTCACTAGACGGCTTTAAGCCAAACTGCAACTTCTCGTCCATGAGCAGCAATTATACGGCCTGGCTTTTCGATAACCATGAGCGCTACACAGGGGAGTTGACCTTTAGCTAACAGATGTGTATACTAATCGGGACATGAAACAGAGTTTGCACCCCGACAACTACCGCTTGGTCGTGTTTGAAGACCTGAACAACGGCTTTAAGTTTTTGACGCGTTCAACTGTGGCCGCCGAAGATACCGTCACGTGGGAAGACGGCAAAGACTATCCGCTGGTTAAGGTCCACATTACGTCTGCTTCCCACCCCTTCTTCACTGGCGAAGAGCGTATCCTCGACATCGAAGGCCGGGTTGACAAGTTCAAGGCCCGGGCGGCCGCTGGCCAGGCTGCCAAAGACAAGCGTGCCTCTGCCGCCCAAAAGGAAAGCAAGCGCCGCGAAGCCAAAATCGCCAAGGCCGAAGCCAAAGCCGACAACGTCAAGCCCAAGGCTTAGGCAGCTCCTGGTTTTTGGCTTTAGGTTTGAGCTTGAGTACACATTGAGTGTGTACCCAATGTGTACCCCACTTCACCAACTATGACGAAAAACCGCTACTATCCCCGTATAAACATTACCCTGCCGCAAAGTATGCTGGACGATATCGGCCGTTGCCAAGAAAAACTTCAGCTCAGGCGCAGCACTATTATCCAACTGGCTCTCCGGGACTGGCTGGCTAAGCAACCGATTACGCAAGCACCTTTGATCGTAGGCGGTAAATTGTATGATCCGGAACAGCCGTACACCTATTACCTGAACCCCGATATGACCCAAGAGGAACAAAATAAGACTTTTGAAGAGTTTGACGCAGCCTACAATGCAACGTTTAATAAACCGGTATACTGAGAATTAGTATGGACCATAAAGAACACATCTTGCGCGCTGAAGCGGCTGAGCTGGATACCAAGCTCCAGGATCCGGCTATTTATAGTGACCCTAACTACCCCAAATTCGCCAAGCGCCGCTCGGAATTAGGCGAGGTTGTTGCTCTGTTTGATAATCTAAACTACATCAAACAGCAAATGGCCGACGCTCAAGCGCTAGTAAACGACGGTGGCGAACTGTCTGCCTTGGCCGCCGATGAACTGGAAGCCCTGCGCGCCCAGCAAAAGGTTGCCGAGGAAACCCTGATCCAAGCTTTAACCCCCCAAGACCCGAACAACGACCGTGATGTGATTATTGAGATCCGGGCGGCCGCCGGCGGTGACGAATCCAGCCTGTTTGCCGGCGAATTGTACCGCATGTACAGCCGATGGGCCGAAATCCACGGCTACAAAATCGAGTTATTGAACGAATCACCGAACGAAGTTGGTGGTTTTAAGGAAATTGCTTTTGGCGTACACGGGCCCGAAGCCTACAAAAACCTCAAGTTTGAAGCCGGCGTGCACCGCGTCCAGCGGGTACCGGCTACCGAAAGCCAGGGGCGCATCCACACCTCTACCGTTACCGTAGCTGTATTACCCGAAGCTGAGGAGTCGGATATTGAAATTAACCCCAACGACTTGCGGATTGATGTGTTCCGCAGCGGCGGCCATGGCGGCCAATCGGTCAATACTACTGACTCCGCGGTACGCATCACGCACCTGCCGACTGGTCTAGTGGTTACCAACCAGGACGAAAAATCCCAGATAAAAAACAAGGCCAAGGCTATGAGCATCCTCCGGGCCCGGCTTTTACAGATGAAAATTGACAAAGAGGCCTTGGCCCTGTCTGAGGCCCGCCGCAGCCTTATCGGCTCTGGCGACCGCTCCGAGAAAATCCGAACTTATAACTTCCCCCAGGACCGCATCACCGACCACCGCATCGGCTACTCCCGATCCAACATCCCGGGGGCACTTGGCGGTGAAATTGACGACCTGATTGAGCGTCTCCAGGCCGCCGAGTACGAACTCCTGAGTCATGACGGCTAACAACTGGTTGGCCGTGGCCACCAGGCAGCTTGAAGAGGCCGGCATTGGCACGGCGCGGCTGGACGCGCTGGTTTTGCTGGAAGACGTTGCGGGCATTGACCGCGCCAAGTTATTGGCTGAACCCGACACCAAAATCAGTTCGCAACAACAGCGCAGGCTAAAAAATTTACTCATGAAGCGGGCCCGACACGAACCACTGGCCTATGTGCGTGGGCATACTGAATTTTACGGCCGCAGGTTTGTGATCACCGCTGCGGTGCTGGAACCGCGGCCCGAGTCCGAAACTATGATCGACCTGCTCAAACGGCTACCAAGACTGCCCCCAAAACCTCGAATTGCCGACGTCGGTACTGGCAGCGGCGCCTTGGGTATAACGGCCAAACTAGAATGGCCAGAGGCCCGTGTTGAGCTCCTAGAGCTTGACCCGAAAGCCCTCAAAATAGCCAAAATGAATGTAGATTTATTTACATTAAGCGCAAGCGTTATAAAAAGCGATCTTTTAAAGCACTCACGGCAGCAAAACGATATACTACTGTGCAATCTGCCTTACGTTCCAGATGGTTTTCATATTAACCAGGCAGCACTCCGGGAGCCGCGTATCGCTATTTTTGGCGGGTCTGACGGCCTGGATCTGTACCGGCGGCTCTTCCAGCAGGTTGCCAAGTTAGCCGACCAGCCGTTGTATATTTTAACGGAGGCTTTGCCACCTCAGCATGACGTCCTCCAACAGATAGCGCAGCAACACGGCTATACGCAAATCAAAAACGAAGACTTCATCCAGGTCTTTGAAAACGGCCTAACTAGTAGGCACTGAGCCTAGGTCGACGCCGACTTGCTTGGTGGCTGAGCCGCGCAAAATGGTCAGGGTAACGTGGTCGCCGGGCTGGTGTTGGTCGAGCAAACTAGTCAGTGAGTGGGTCTGGTCGATCTTTGTGCCATCCACGGCTGTGATGACATCCCGCTCCTGAACACCAGATTTATCAGCCGGGCCGCCGGGTATGACTGATGGGTTGGCGGGGTCAGCGCTGGGCGCCACAAAAGCTCCTTGGTTAACGCCTAAGCCGTACTGGTTTGCAACATCGGCAGTGAGTAATACATAGCGCACACCCAGGTACGGCCGGGCAAATGCACCCGTCTTAAGTACTTGGTTAATGAGGCCCCTGACGTCGTTGATTGGGATAGAGAAACCAATATTCTGGGCATTGCCAGCAATTGCCGTGTTGATGCCAATCACCTGTCCGTTCAGGTTTACCAGCGGGCCGCCGGAGTTGCCTTCGTTGATGGCAGCATCTGTCTGGAACAGGTCGTCCAAATTTTCGGCCGAGCTATTGCCCGAGTTGTCAGAAGCCTGGACGCTCCGGCCATAGCCAGAGATAATACCGCTCGTGACGGTGTTCTGGAACTGGCCGAGGGCGTTACCGATGGCCACGACATCATCACCGACCTGTACTTTGGACGAGTCACCAATCACGGCTGGCACTAGCTTGTGCCCTTTGGCGTCATTAATCTTTAAGAACGCCACATCAAGGCTATCGCTGGACGTGGTGCGGCCCACCACTGATACATCCTTGAGTTCGGTGCCATCGCTGAGCGTTATGCTTACACTGGTGGTGCCGGCCGGCACGACGTGCCGGTTGGTTACAATCAGCCCGCTCGACGAGATAATAATGCCGGTGCCGGCGGCGGCCTCTTGCTGCGGTTGCGAAAAGCCAAACAGGCCAAATGGGTTAGAGGTACTCCTTGAGCTATCGGTAATGGCCACATTAACGCTGACCACGCTCGGCCCGACGGTTTTAGCAATTTGGCTAATCAACTGGCTGGAGCTGGTGACAATCTTCTTTTCGCTGCCAAGCGAGGTGCTGAATAGACCTTGCTGGTGGTTGGATTCCAGCCAGGCGCCAAAACCACCACTCAGTACAGCCACACCCAGGAAGGCGGCAGCCACTAGTCCAGCCCGCAACCCAGCCTGGCGGCCAGGCCAGCTCATATGCGGCCGTGGCAATGTCGGAACCGTAAAACTGACGGTCTTTGAGGGGCGAGCCGGCCCGCTCGAGACACTATGTTCCTGAGGCGCATCTTTCATACTACTTTGTCCCCCCAATCCGAAAAGACCAGCACCACCAACACAATGGCTACCATAATAAATAGGAATTGTCGGCGCACAGTCTTGTGCAGCCGGTCTTTGTGGTCCAGATAATAGAGCACCGCCAGCCCGTACCCCAGGGTACTCAGTAACAGTGTGGGTTGGGCGACAACTTTGTAGAACAACAGCCAGTGGCTGAGCAGCCAGGCTATAGCCGCACCGAAGTAGCCCCAGATGTAGGCCAACATCTTGGCGTACGGTTCGTCAAAACTATCA
>CAZOYN010000030.1:0-9874 GCA_964584135.1 uncultured Candidatus Saccharibacteria bacterium
GCGCCCGGGCCCGTTCCGTGCCCCGCTTTTCACCCCGGCTGAGGCGCAACAGCGGTTCAAAA
Organism: uncultured Candidatus Saccharibacteria bacterium; assembly: GCA_964584135.1. Lineage (GTDB taxonomy): Bacteria > Patescibacteriota > Saccharimonadia > Saccharimonadales > UBA4665 > CAZOYN01. The sequence continues at coordinate 63 of CAZOYN010000030.1, forward strand.
CCGCATTTTGTGGCCGCGGCGCTGATGCTCTCGGTGCGCACCAGGCTGCTGCGCCAGTTGGTTAGGACGCCCTCGGGCTCAGCGTAAGTGGTATACAAATACTCAGTCACGACTAATTCCAGCACGGCGTCGCCCAAAAATTCCAAGCGCTCGTTGTGCTGGCTAACGGTTTTCTTGTGCTCGTTCAGGTAGGAACGGTGGGTAAAAGCCGTAATTAACAGGTCGGGGTCGTTAAACGTAACGTGCAGCTTTTCTTGGGCGAACGATTGGTAAATACTGGCGTCCATAGGCTATAACTTCGCTTCGCGAATCTTCTTCATCCCTACCAGAATTAATTTGCCGATGTCGTCGTAGGCAATTTTATCAACTGCCTCGGTGGCTGGCAGCCATTTGATGTCGTTCAGCCAGTCCTCGGGGTGCAGACGGGTGGTATCTCCCAGGCCTTCAACCAGATAGATTTGCATGGTCATAAGTACCAGGGTATGGGCGCGGCGGTAACGGAAGTTGACCTTGCCGAGCCAACTGTGGACGCGCATTTCCTGTAAGCCGGTTTCCTCGCGGATTTCACGCTCGGCGGTGGCTTTGGGCTCCTCGCCGGGTTCAACATGACCCTTGGGAATTGTCCAGCGGTTTTTGGCGTCCTGGATGAGTAAGATCTGCAGTTTATCGGTTTTGGGTTCGCGCCGGAAGACCACGCCGCCAGAGGTAGTTTCGCGTACTACCTCATCAATTACCGGCCGTCGGCCGACCAGCTTTTTGATACCTTGGATTGGCTTTGGTCGCTTCATTACTTCTTCTTGGTCGCTTTCTTTGTCACCTTCTTGGCTTTCGCCTTGGGCTTGGCTGCGGCTTCCTTTTCGCGTAATAGGGTGCCGAGCACGCCATTGATAAATTTCGAGGAGTTATCGCCGCCAAAGGCTTTGGCCAGCTCCACGGCTTCGTTAATGACCACCTTCGGCGGCACGTCGGCCTCGTTTTGCAGCTCGTACAGGCCAATCCGCAGTACCAAGCGGTCCATGCGGGCAATCTGGTCAATCGGCCACTCCGGGGCGACCGGCTGGAGCTGGGCATCCAGCTCTTCGGCGTGTTCCGAGACGCCGATTACCAGTTGCTTAATGAAGTCGGTGTCATCGACCATCTCGCGGTAGCGGAAGATGTTGCGGTCCAGGACCGCAGTAATGTCAAAATTGACATCGCCGGCTTCGCGGCGTAACTCCTGCTCGTACAGGGTTTGTAGGGCTATGATGCGGCCGAGGTGACGGTTGGAAGCCATATTGTTAAAAATTCCTTCGCTTTAGTACAACCCCAGCGACTAGGCTGCGGTAACTTTGCCGGATTCGCGCTTGGTGGTGCGGACTTTGACCGGCGACGTGGCATTGACTTTACGGGCCAACTTCAGCACCAAGTGACTACGGCGCGTGCCGGTCTTGCGCGGGCTGGTTCGCTTTTTAGGTTTACCCATTGGGCTACATCCTATTTTTAGACTACTAAACTTGGCTCTAGTATAGCTGAAACCCCTGTAACATGCAACTTTCTCTATTTTATTTTTATGTTATAATAGGTTTATGAGTGAGACTATTGTCGCCAAAGCCGGGGGCACTTCTAATGCTACAGCTGAAGCCGTGCAACAATCCCTGACCTGGGCTGAGCAGTCTGATATTTTTGTAGTCTCAGCTCCCGGCAAACTGGCCGGAACTGGCGTACCAAAAGTCACAGACCAGCTGCTTATTGCCCACAAACAGTACATGTCTGTCGGCACCATAGATCCCGAACTATTGGCTACTGTTACAGATCGCTACGCTAGTATCGCCCGAGGGCTCGGAACCACTGTTGTTAGTGGAGCTTGGGTCGACAACATCAACTCCCGTATCAAAGAAGCAGCCCACCTTAGTGAAGATAGCGTCTCAATGCTTGGTGAGCGCTTACAGGCAGAGATTTATGAAAAACTTGGCTTCACCTTGCTTGACCCAGGCCGTGCCCCGCATGACTTGGGTAGTGATCCAGATGCTTGGAGGAGCTGGCTTAGTCGAGCTTTCAGCAAAGGTCAACGTTTCGTGCTACCCGGCAACACAACCAAAGTAAACAAAACACTGGCCACTTTTGACCGTGGCGGTTCCGATATTAGTGGCGGTCTGACTGCCTACGGGGTGCAGGCTGATGTTAATTTGAATCTCACGGATAGTTGCGCTCATTCAGCTGACCCGAAACTAATACCTTTCAACCGCTTGACTCCGCTGTCGCACCTGCTATATGTCGAGGGACGGGAGCTCGGTCGCAATGGTACTGGGCTAGTTCACCCAGCCGCCATGGTAGCCCTGATGCGCGGCAACATTCCAACCGAAGTAAGAAGCACTTTTGATAGGAGCGCCCCTGCAACTCTATTAGACAATGATACCGAAAAGGCTGAGCGCCGTCGTGGGCGTGTTATGGCTCTTTCTCGCCAGAAGAATGTCATTATTCATACTGTTCACGAACCGGGTATGGCTGAAGCTACTGGTCGGCTCGTGGAGTTCGAAAAAGGCTTAGCCGAAGCAGGCATACCCCTAATCGATTCACAGGGCGATGGCGTTGACGGGCAACGTTACTATGTTGAGGCTCAATATGGAAACATCGCCTTGAGCGCGCTAGGGCAACTTGTAAAACCGTATGGTGAAATAAGGACTAAGTTGGATGTTGATTTAATCACGCTGGTTGGTTACGACTTAAACACCCGGATCATCGATAATTTGGTTGATATGATCTTTAATACAGGTATTGACGCTAAGCGTTGGCAAAGTAAACGTCACGACTTTTCCACTGGTCGGCATAGCTTGCGTCTCAGTGTTGATAGCCAGCAAAGTAGTCGTATTTTTGATAGTGTCCATCAGCATTTTATCGAAAATGACCCAAGCGCTAGACAACAAAGTTGACGAGTTTGCCGGGCACGTAGATAGTCTTGCGAATATCGCCAGTCAGGTAGGTTTTGACCTTGTCGTTGGTTTTGGCCGCTTCGATGACAGCGGCTTCATCGGCGTCCGAAGCTACTTGCACTTCGCCGCGCAGCTTGCCATTTACCTGCACGGCAATGGTAATGCTATCTTGGGTTAAATATTGTTCATCGTGGGTGGGCCAAGTAGTCGTGTGGATGGAAGCTTCATGGCCCAGTTGGTGCCATAATTCCTCGCTAATATGCGGCGCGAATGGTGCCAGCAACTGCAGCAATGTTTCCAGCGCCCACTGCCAATCGGCTGCAGCATAGTTATCCTCGGCCTTAATCCTGAACAGCTCATTAACGGTTTCCATAAGGACGGCAATGGCGGTGTTAAAGCCTAAGTCCAGCATGTCTTCGCTGACCTTTTTAATGGCCTTGTGGATGGCACGTTTTAAGGCAATCGATTCGTCGCCCTGGTGTTCGGCGGCCTGGAATTCTTGCACCAGTGTCCAGAAACGCTGCAGGAAGCGGAAGGAGCCGCCCATGCCCTCGACACTCCAGTTAGCCATCTGGTTCCAGGGACCAATAAACAGCTCCATGATGCGAATGCTGTCGGCGCCATAGCCTTGTTCAATCAGGCTGTCCGGCTCGATGGTATTGCCTTTGCTTTTGCTCATCTTCAGGCCATCTGGCGCCAAGATCATACCCTGGTTGCGCAGGGTGCTAAACGGTTCCTGAAAAGCAATCAACCCTTCGTCGTACATGACCTTGGTCCAAAAACGGGCGTATAACAGGTGCATCACGGCGTGCTCGGCACCGCCGATGTAGTCGTCAACCGGCAGCCAAAAGTCAGCCTTGTCGCGATCAAAGGGCTCGGCGTCGTTGTGCGGGTCGGCAAAGCGCAAGAAGTACCAACTAGAGCAAGCAAAACCGTCCATTGTGTCGGTTTCGCGTTCGGCTGGGCCGCCACAAGTTGGGCAAGTCGTGTTCACAAACTCAGGAACATTGGCCAGCGGGCTGCGGCCATCGCCACTCGGCTCAAAATTGGTCAGCTCTGGCAAAACAACTGGTAATTGGTCCTCTGGCACCGCCACGGCACCATCTTTTGGGCAATGGATAATCGGAATCGGCGCACCCCAGTAACGTTGGCGGCTAATCAGCCAATCGCGCACTTTGTAGTTCACAACTTCTTGCGCCACGCCTTTATTGGCCAGGTCAACGACAATTTTTTCGCGGGCCTGGTCGCTCGGCAAGCCGTCGTATTCACCGGAGCTAACCATCACGCCTTCGTCATGGGTGTGGGCCTCGTCAGGTGTCTCATTTTTAACCACACGGGTAATTGGCAGGTCAAACTTCATGGCAAATTCAGCATCGCGGTCATCGTGGGCCGGCACGGCCATAATGGCGCCAGTACCATAGCCACCCAACACATAGTCAGCAACCCAGATCGGGATTTTTGCCCCATTTACCGGATTGATGGCATAGGCACCGGTGAAGACACCGGTTTTTTCGCGGTCGGTTTCCTGGCGCTCAATGTCGCTTTTGGCCTCAGCAGCTTTAACATACGCTCCTACCATTTGGGCTTGTTCCGAAGTAGTAAGCATACTTACTAACTCATGCTCGGGCGCCAAGACCATGAAGGTGGCACCAAACAGCGTGTCCGGCCGGGTGGTAAAGACCCGTAGTTTTGGCGCAACTGCCTGCCAAACGGCCGGCTCTTTATTAGAGTTAAAGTGCGGCGCATTGGCCACAACTTCGGTGTAGCTAGCGTCCAGCCTTTCGGCAATCTCTTTGGGTTGGTCAATAATCACCACATCATCTTCTTTATCGGCAACGACCGTAATGAAATGAGCTTTTTGTTTAACAGCTGTGAAGTCAAACTGCCAATCGCAAGCTTTTTCCAGGGCTGGGCGCTGCTTGTTGTCCTTAAACACGGTTTTGAGCGGCGGCGCGATCATAACTAATGAGGCAATTTTGGTTTTGAGTTTTGGTAAGAGCTTCATGGCTACTATTCCGCCCAGACTATGTGTGACGAGGACAGTTTTTTCTGAGAATTCATGGTTTTTTAATACATACTCGAGTTGTTCGTCGATATTTGGCTCATCGGTGTTGGGCAAATCCGGCGCGTAGACCTTGGCGCCACGAGATTCCAGCTCCTGCTTCAGGCAGGGGAAAAAGTCTGCCTGACTACTACCCGTGTAGCCGTGCAGCAACACAAAATCAGCCTTGCTGAAGTCTGCTTCGACTTCAAAGTCGATTTCGGCACCGCGCGAGCGGCCGATCCAGTTGCGCTGCATGGCTTTGATAGCGTCGGACCAGTCCAGGTCGTCCAAATCTTCCAGAAGGCGGTCGGCGTAGTCGGTAATCTTAAAAAACCACTGTTTGAGGGCTTTCTTTTCGACGACTGCGCCACTACGTTCGGCCCGGCCGTCAACGACTTGCTCATTGGCCAGCACCGTTTTGTCCACCGGATCCCAGTTAACTAAGGCTTCTTGCTGGTAGGCCAAACTTTTTTTAAACAGCAGTAGGAAAAACCACTGGGTCCACTTGTAATATTTGGGGTTGGTGCTGTCGATTTCGCGTGACCAGTCGTAACTAAAGCCCATTTGCATTAGCTGGCGGCGGAAGCGGTCGGTGTTTTCGTCAATAGCTTTGCGCGGGCTAATGTGGTTTTTAATGGCATAATTTTCGGCCGGCAGGCCAAAGGCATCCCAGCCCATGGGGTGCAGCACATTGTAGCCGTTCATCCGGTTAAAGCGGGCGATGGCGTCACCTATGGTGTAGTTGCGCACGTGGCCGACGTGCATGGCCGCGCCCGACGGGTACGGAAAGTACTCCAGCACGTACTTTTTAGGCTTGGCTGGGTCTTCGCTGGCCTGGTAGATTTTGCTGTCTTCCCAGGTTTTTTGCCACTTGGGCTCAATGTCTTTCGGATTATAACGCTGCATAACAGGAGTAATTGTAGCAGACTGCCTCTACACGATGTGAAGAGCATAGCCTGAACGAGGTATAATTTTGTGATGGCCAAGATTATTGTTTTAACTGGCGGGACCTCTAATGAGCGAGAAGTTTCGTTGCGCTCCGGCACAGCCGTGGCTGAGGCGCTTACCAAAGCTGGCCATGACGTCCAACAAATTGACCCCGCCGACGGGCTTCCATCAGATATTTTGCAAGCCGCTGACGTGGTTTTTCCAGTATTGCACGGGGCCGGTGGCGAAGATGGTAGTTTACAAAAACAGCTTGATGATGTGGGCGTCAGCTATGTGGGCTCAGGCGTGGCGTCATCGGAGCTTTGTTTTGATAAATGGCAGTACAAACAGTTCATTAGCAGCCACGGCCTGCCAACGCCGGAGGCTGAACTGGTAGACCAAACCGGTTTTTGGGAATCGGGGCTGGTTATGAAACCCTTTGTGCTCAAGCCTAACGATGGTGGCTCGAGCGTTGACACCTATATTCACCGCGACGCGTTTGAGCTGCCTCAAGAAGTTATTCCTGATTTATTCAGCCGGCACGAACAGCTACTGCTCGAAGCGTTAATCGCTGGCACCGAGACCACCGTTGCGGTCTTGGGCGACCAGGCTTTGCCGATGATTGAGATTATCCCGCCCAGCGGCGCCGAGTTTGATTATGACAATAAGTACAATGGCCAAACCCAAGAACTTTGTCCGCCGCAGCACGTTGACCCGGCCACGCAACAACGTGCCAGTGAGCTGGCGCTGCAGGCGCATAAGCTGTGTGGCTGCCGTGACTTTAGCCGGACCGATATTATGATTGGTCCCGGCAATGACTTGTTTATTTTAGAGACCAACACCATTCCAGGCATGACAGGCCAAAGCTTGTTTCCAAAAGCCGCGGCTGCGGCTGGCATCCCAATGGAAAAGCTCGTCGACCAACTGGTCCGAGCTGCGCTTGACCGTAAAGCTACTTGAACTGTTTGGCTTTTTGTTGAAGCCAATAGGGTGACTGGCGCACCAGCCGTGCCGCGTCTGATCTGTCGGCCAGTAACAACTTAACTGCTTCTTCGGCGAACACGCCGTTTTGCGAACCTTTCGCTAGGACCACCGTTTTTGGCTTGAGTTGGCTGGCTACAAACTCACCAGCCTGATATGGACTGGCAAAGCTCTGTATTCGGCAACCGGCTTGCTGGGCGGCTGGCGCTAGATATTTTTGGGCTTCAGAACCAACGGTAACAACTAAATCCAGTTTTTGAGGGTCACAGTACGCGCCAATTTCCTGATGTATCGCTGCGCTTTCAGCGCCCAGTTCATTCATACTGCCCAAGATGGCAATCCGTTGCTCGGCATCGGCAGCATATAAAACATCCAGCGCCGCTTTAACAGCGGTAGGGCTGGCATTGTAGGTGTCGTCAATAATGGTGCTGTCCTGCTTACCGGCCAGGATTTGTAGCCGGCCACTGACCGCTTTGATAGCCGAAAGCCCTTCTTGCAGCGTTGAAGCTTCATAGCCAAACATATCAGCCACGGCTAGGGCTGCCAGCACCACCTTCGCACCCTGTTTACCAATTGTCGGAAAACTAATTTCCAAACTGGGCTTATTTGGCAGCTGGAGTTGGGCGCGGGTGGATTTTAAGCGATCCACGCGCAGGTCAGTCAATCGGTAATCGGCGGGGTTGTCTAGCCCGTAGCTAGTGAACTGCAGATCCTTTGCATAGAAAGCGTCTATATCATCAACGTTGAGGAGCACGCGTTTGACAAACTGTGCCGGCGTCAGCTCTTCGGCCGCCACGGCGTCCAGATCGCCAAAATACTCCATGTGCTCAGGCGCCACGGCCGTGATGACGACAATATCCGGCTTAAGATAGGCAAACCGGGCGAGTTGTCCTGGCCCGTCTGTACCAAGCTCAACGAGAACGAATTTGTAGGGATAGTCTTTCTTAAGCATGTGCTGGTTTCGCCAGAGCAGCTTCAGCCAGGCGGGGATATTGAACAGCCCGGGCTCAGTTTGGTCAAAAAATATGAGCGGGACGGTGAGGTGGTCGTTATAGTTACCGTCTTGGTAACAAACCGGCTGCTGCGTGGCCAGCAATTGCGCGATTGCCAGCTTGGTTGAGGTTTTACCCACGCTGCCGGCCACAGCAATCACCTGAAAGTCATTTTTGCTGCGTAGCTTCGTGACCTGTCGTTCCAACCGAGTCACCAGCCAACGCTTCCCAAGAACCTTCAAGCTACGAATCATAGCCTTATTATAGCCGGCCTACTGCGTGAAATAGTTGTATGGGTTGTTGCTGTTCTGTGAAGCAGCGCCAGCACTGGCGGCAGATTGGGCGTAAGCCTGGAACAGTTGGCCAAGACCCAGGTCGTCCAGCACTTGCATCAATGGTTCGGCGCCGGTGGGCGCGCTGACTGCAACGGGCGCGCTGCTGGGCTTAAAGGTGAGGTTGGCCGTAAAGGTCGAGGCGTCGGTACCGCCACCCTTGATGGAAATCTTGAGAGCAACACTGTTATCTTTGCTATCGAGCGTGACAACGATGGAGCCACTACTAGTAGTGCTGCCATCTTTGCTCTGGCCACTAATGAAGAACGGGTAGCTGGTTCCCCCCTTGTAATTAAGGCCCAGGTCAACGTAATTGGTGGCCGGGTTGCTTTTGTCACTGACGCGCACTTTGTAGACCAACCGGCTGCTGACATCTGACCACAAGTCAAAGGTATCGCTACTCTTGATGGTATCGGCTGACTTTTCCAAGTCGGCGTAGCTACTATCCACCTGGGTATCGTAATTGTTCTTCTTCAACCAAGCGCCAAGCTTGCTGGCCTTCAGAGCGTCGCGCTGGGCAGTGATGTACCGCTTTACGTTGGCCTTATCAAAGCCCATTTTGTAGTGGTAGGCCTTGTGGCCATCAACTGTTTCAGTGCCATATTTTTGCACCACAACCGTCACCGACTTACTTTTGTTGGTCGTAAAGACATACTGCTTGTTGACTCCGCCAAAAGCCTGGACCTCGTCAAGTACATCAGCTTCGGCGGGCATCTGGGAAGCACTCTTAGCCTGAGTTTGGCTTAACTGTGACTGCAGGCTGTCGATCAGCGTGTGGTCAACCACAATCCACTTGCCATCCAATTTATTGATAGCCGTGTCGGCTTCGGCAGAGCCGGTTAAGGCACCAAGGCCTGTAATACCGCTGGCTTTGAGGTAAATATCAGGGGTTGCGCCGGCAGATTTAATAGTCCGGATCTCGGCATTAATGCGTGTGCCAACCAGGCCAACGTCAAAACTGGTGTCGGAGTTCGTGCCATCACTCTTAAAGCTCAGGCTGCCATCGGTGCTAGTGCCACCGCTCTTAAAGCTATACGAACCGCTGCCAACTGCCCCCTTGTAGTTGGCTTGCGACTGCGTTTCAAGATAGTTCACGAGCTTGTCGTAACCCTTGCCCGTATTGGTCAGCGACTGGGACAAAATAACTGAAGGGCTCATATAATAACCAAAGTAATAAGCGGCAGCCCCGCCGCCAAGCACGACCACGGCGATCAAAGCCATAAGTAGCGGTTTGCGAGCCATCTTACCTTTTGGAGCGGCTGTCATAGGGTCGGCTGCTCCAACTACCGGCTCGGAAGCATCTGGTGGGCTGGTGACAGCCGGTGGTGTCGGCGGCATATCGGTAGTCGCTTCAGGCGGCGACATAACCTCGGCCGATTCCACGGTCGGCTGTGAAGGTTGCTCTACGGGTTGTTCATTGTTTGTGTTTGTTTCTGTCGTATTGGGGTCCATAACGGTTCCTTAAGTTATGGCTCTGATTATACATAAGCGTAAGCGATTACCAAACCTGGTGGGCACAGTATCGAAAGTTTTAACCGTCTTGCGGAATCACTATATTACAAATAGCCTATAAAATAAAAGTCACCGCGGTAGGAACATACTGCTCCGTGCGGTGGCTTATGCCTAT
>CAZOYN010000031.1:0-9679 GCA_964584135.1 uncultured Candidatus Saccharibacteria bacterium
AAACTCGGCATTCGCCGCTAAGTGCCCAGACTCCAGGTCTCGACCAGCTCGAGGCCCCAGGCTTGTGCACATTAATGTCTTGAGGAGTATATCTCCGGGCAGAGCAACAGATATATCGCACCCAAATAGCACAAGCCCGCGCATATATTTGAACTTTGCCCGTAGACTCGTTAGATAGAAAGAAGGAAACATGGGCCAAACCATTAACCCCCTCGGTAAAAAAATTATTAGCGTGGAGACCGATTTTTGCGGCCGGAAATTAACCCTGGAAGTTGGCCGCGTTGGCTTTCGTACCAGCGCTAGCGTCATTGCCCGTTACGGCGACACGGTGGTGCTGGGCACGGCTATGGTCAGCCCGGACCGCGTGCAGGGATTTGATTATTTCCCCTTGAGTATTGATTACGAAGAGCGTTTTTACGCCGCCGGTAAGATTAGCGGCTCAAGGTTTATTAAGCGCGAGGGGCGGCCTTCGGACGAAGCCATCCTGATTGGCCGTTTAATTGACCGGCCGATCCGTCCGCTCTGGCCTAAGGGCTACCGGCACGAAGTGCAGGGCGTGGCTTCGGTACTCAGCATGGATCCGGCGTTTCGCCCGGATATGATCGCCATGATCGCTATGAGCGCCGCGTTCGCGCTCACGGGCGCGCCATTTGACGGACCAGTGGCCGGACTGCGGGTGGGTTACGACGAAAATGGTAAACTGGCGGCCTTCCTGTCGGCTGAACAGCTGGAAAATGGCGGGCTTGACCTGGTAGTGGCCGGCACGCACGACGCCATTATGATGGTGGAAGCCGGCGCCCAGGAGGTGAGCGAAGCGGCAATTGCTGAAGCGCTGCAATTTGCCCAGACTGCCATGCAGCCGGCCGTGGCCCTGCAAAAGCAACTGGTTGAGAAAATCGGCGTCAAGCAGCAAGAATTTGTCTTGGACTTGCCCGACGAAACTATCCAAAAAACAGTTGATAGCTGGCTGGAAGGTAAGCTTGGCACCGGCCTTAGGGCGCCATACCCGGAGCGTAATGACCTAGTGCACGACCTGCGCGTTGCCATGCAAGACCACTTTATCGAGGAGCTTGGTGAGGATGTCTTCAAAGAGCACAAGCAAGATTACGAGGACGCCTTCACGCTGGCCTTGCACAAAGACGTGCGCAAGGGCATTATCGAGGACGGCGTCCGTCCCGACGGCCGCACATTTACAGAGGTGCGGGAGCTGAGCAGTGAAGTGGGCATCTTGCCACGGGCCCATGGCTCCAGCCTGTTTACCCGGGGCATGACCCAAGGCCTGAACATTGTTACCCTGGCACCGCTCAGCTACGCCCAGATGGTTGACACTATGGAGAAGAACGGTGAGCGCCGCTACTTCCACCATTACAACGCCCCAGGCTACACAGTTGGTGAAGTGCGTCGCCTGGGCTCGCCCGGCCGCCGCGAAATTGGCCATGGCTACCTGGCCGAGCGGGCATTGGCCGCAGTCCTGCCCACCGAGTCGGAATTCCCGTACACTATCCGTTCGGTAACTGAAATTATGTCGCAGAACGGCTCCACGAGCATGGCGGCGACTTGCTCCAGCTGTTTAGCCTTGATGGATGCCGGTGTGCCACTAAAAGCCCCAGTTAGCGGTATCGCCATGGGCTTGATCATGGACGGCAAGAAAGCGATTGTATTAAGCGACATTGCCGATGCCGAAGATTTTGCTGGTGACATGGACTTTAAGGTAACTGGTACGACTAAGGGCGTTACCGCGCTGCAGATGGACATGAAAGTCCACGGCTTGCCGGTAGAGGTGCTCAAGCAGGCCCTGGAACAGGGGCGCGAAGGCCGGGCCCACATCCTGGAGCACATGCTGACCACGCTGGCCGAGCCGCGCAAGGAAATGAGTCCTTACGCCCCCCGCGTGGAATCTATCACCATTAACCCCGACAAAATCCGCGAGATTATTGGCAAGGGCGGTGAAACCATTCAGAAGATCACCGGTGAAACCGGCACCGAAATTGACATTAAAGATGACGGCACGGTGATGATCGCCAGCCCAGACGGCGCCAGCATCGAAGCTGCCCGCCAGTGGATCCTGAGCATCGTGGAAGACCCGGAAGTCGGCAAGATTTACGTCGACAAGCCCGTGGTCAGCGTCATGGACTTTGGCGCGTTCGTCCAGATTATGCCGGGCAAAGACGGCCTGGTCCACATCTCGGAACTGTCTGAAAACCGCGTCGAAAAGACAAGCGATGTCGTTAAAGAAGGCGACAAAGTCACCGTTAAATTAGTCGCCATCGACGACCGCGGCCGCCTGCAGCTTTCCATGAAAGCCGCCGCCCGCGAACTGGCCGATAAGAAGAAGTAAGATGATAAAACGATTAGTATTCGCCCTTGTTGAGCTAGCCGCGGCCTACGGCTTCGCCACCCTGGCCATCGACCGCGGTAACCTGTGGTGGTATCTATTGACGCTCATCATCTTGATTGGCAGTTTGCAGAATTTTGTTAAGTTAATCGGAGTGTTTGTAAAGCATGGTCAAAAGTAAGCAGCAACTGGATGCTATCCAGCAGAAGATACTTGATGATGATCCGGTGCCGGAATTGCGCACGGGTGCCAAGCAGTTAGTCTTTGGGGACGGCAACCCGGAGGCCGAGATTGTCTTCATTGGCGAAGCGCCTGGCAAGAACGAAGATGAACAAGGCATCCCGTTTGTGGGTGCGGCCGGCCGGCTCCTACGTGATATGCTAGAGATGATCGGTCTTTCACGCGAAGACGTCTACATTACCAATATCGTTAAGTACCGGCCACCCGAGAACCGCGACCCGTTTCCCGACGAGAAAACCGCCTTCCTCCCGTACCTGGAGTCCCAATTAGAGGCAATTCAACCAAAGTTAGTTGTAACTTTGGGCAGGCACAGCCTGAATTGCTTCTTGCCGGACTTACACATTAGCCAAGTCCACGGCCAGCCAAAGCGTTACCGAGGCAGGGTGTATTTACCCTTGTTTCATCCGGCAGCGGCACTGTACAACGGGGCGATGCGCCAAACCCTCATTGACGATTTCGCGCTCATCCCGGCCATCCTCAAGAAAATTACATAACTTTTACTGCACAGAAAGGAATTAACCCTCTATGCAACCAAATAAATCGAACCAGCGGCGGCAGAAGCCTCAAGCTAAACCAAAACCGCCGATAAATAGCAATTTAACTACTTCGCGCGGCCAAGCCGTGCGGGCCCAACGGCGCAGCCAGGCTGATGCCCAACGTATTGCCAACCAGTACCAGACGGCCGAGGCCGTAAAGCCGGTACGGGCGAATGTCATTGATGACAAGCCCCGGCTCAAAATCATCGGCCTCGGCGGTATGGACGGCGGCGGCTCCAAGAACATGATCCTGGTGGAATACATGAACGACGCCGTAATTATGGACTGTGGCAATGACCTCGGGGTTGACCTGCCAGGCATCAACTACGGCATCGCCGATACCGCCTACCTGGAAAGCATCCAGCCCAAGCTGCGCGGCTACCTGATTACCCACGGCCACCTCGACCACATTGGCGGCTTGCCGCACATCGTGCCCAAGTTTCCAGCCCCAATTTACGGTAGCAAATTCACCATTGGCCGGGTGGAAGAAATCTTCGAGAACTTCGGCCTGCCCATACCCGACGGCTTTGAGTTGCGCACCGTCACCATGAACGAAAATACCCACGAACGCCTTAAAGTTGGCGAATTCTTCGTGGAGTTAGTGCGGATTACGCACTCCATCCCCGGTAGTACCTGTATTGTGCTCGACACACCCGTCGGCCGACTTGTGAACAGTGGTGACTTTCGCTTTGACCCCAACCCGCTCGACCACGAGCGCACTGATATCGAACGCCTCACCGAACTTGGCCGCGAAGGTGTGCTGGCACTTTTAAGTGAAAGCACCACCGTAGAACGCCCGGGTCGCACTCCGAGCGAGTCCACCATCGAACAAAGCTTCGTTGATATCATGGACCGCGCGCCAGGCCGCATCTTTGTGGCCATCTTCAGCACTAATATTAACCGTATCCAGATGATCATTAACGCCGCCGTGCACCACAACAAGAAGATTGCTCTGGATGGCCGGAGCATGATGAGTACCCTGGAGATGGCTGTCCGCCACGGCTTTGTGCGCGTCCCCAAGGGTACCTTTGTGCCCATTGCTGGCGTGCCAAACATGAAAGATAACGATGTCGTCGTTGTTTGCACCGGTGGCCAAGGCGAGCCCAGTTCAGCCCTCCAGCGCATGGCCAATGGCGAACACAAGCACGTCAAGATGAAGGAACAGGATACGGTGATCCTGTCTAGTACACCAATTCCGGAAACCGGCAACGACGCCCTGATTGGCGATATGGTCGACAACCTCACCCGTAAGCACGTGCACGTGTTCCAGCACGCCACCCACGACATTGACGGCGTCGGGCCACTGCACGTCTCTGGCCACGCCTCACGCGATGAGTACGCCGAAATGATCCAGCTCTTGAAGCCAAAGTTCTTCATCCCGATTTACGGGGCGTACCGCGTCAAGCAACGCCACATTGAGCTGGCCATTGAGCAGGGCATCCCCCGCGCCAACTGCGTTAACGCCGAGAACGGCCAAATCATTGCCCTCACGCCCACCAAGATGGAGCTAGCTGGCGAAGTGCCACACGGCACCATACTGGTTGACCAAACCGGGGCCATCGTCAGCAACGTGGTGGTAAAAGACCGCGTCTTGCTGGCTGAGGAAGGCTTGGTAGCCGTAGTGTTAACCATCGACAAAAAAACCGGCAGTTTACTCACCAGCCCGGACATCATCAGCCGCGGCTTCATATATATGCGTGATAACGAAGAGATCATGAACGGCCTGCGCGACGAGCTTAAGCGGGCAGTACAGCAGCGCTTTAAGCGTGTCGACCTGGACCGCTTTAAGGCCGAACTCAAAGACCACATTACGCACTACCTGTTTGAGCACACCCAGCGTAGCCCTATTGTCATCCCCGTGGTGAATGTCGTCGGCAGCAGGGGTGAGGTAAAGACCGTCACTAACGGCGGCCGTACTAAGACTTCCGAAGAAATTGCTGCTGAACAGCAAAAGCGCTTTAACGAAATGCGCGCCCGCCTCCTGACCCAAGACGCCCGCGTTGACTAAAATCTATTAAGTTGTACAATATATAACTTATGATTAGACGAAGAGAAATTCTAATCCCGGAGGAGATTACTCCTGGAAGTGTCCTTGGGTTTAGAGGGTTGCCTGATATAACGGATTTTGAGGATGTCGTCATTGTTCCGCATGCTGCTCCACATTTCGACACAGAAACGTGGGATGAACACCCGCCGTTCAGAGACATAGTCGAGCCTGATCCCAAAATCTTTCAAGGACGTTTACATGACATTACCTTAACAGCCCAAGAGAAGCCTTTGGAATGGATGGAAAAAGTTCGTGCCAAAGGCGAAAGGCAATTTACTATCAGCGCGGCTAACAGGTTAAACCGATTGCTGCAAATGGACAGGGCGCTCATGGCAAGCTGCCTAGGCTTTACTTTTCGCGCCATGGCCTCTAGTTCTAGGAAAACTAATATTGGTTATGTCGAGGTAGGTTTATTGTATGCACCCGTCACGACCGGGATAGAAGTAGGCACTGAGCTACCAGATGTCTGTTTGCCAATCTGGCGCATAGCCACCTTGCCTTTTTATGATAGGAAAGCGTTTGAGTCGGTCTACAAAAGTTCTTCTCGGATGGGCGCCGTCGCCGCAAATAGTGGTAGCCCTGGTCCCGGGGCACCACGCCAAAACCTCCTAAAAGAGCCTAATTGACAAAAGTTGTAAAATTTGCTATAGTAACACTATGGTAAAGACCGAATCCGATAATACAATTGCTTGGCTCGAAAGGGAGTCGATGGGCGACCCAGTGCTGCGGGATCTGATTAACCGCCGCGAGACAATCGGAGACCAAGGCATGACTGGCCTGTTTGGTCGAACAACAGCAGAGATGACAGCTATTCAAGATAACTACGACGCCATAGCCAAAAGCATTACTGAACGCAAGAACAAGCTCCACGAAATGCTGGCGCTGGCAAACGGCGACGAGCAATTATTCGGGCTCTTGGTTGCGGTTGATGACTTGCGAGAAACTGTCGAGGCTAATCCGCGCGACGCTGACCTTAAGGCGGATTTTCTGGAGGCCAAACAAGCACTCAGAGACTACCAGGCGCAGGCCGGCCATTTTCTCGATCCACCCCAGCCAACATCTTAAATTCATGGTAAAATAGGGCTAATGGCAAAAAAGAAAAAACAGACCAGAAAGAAGAAGGTTGTAGCCAAGCCCAGCGAAGAGTCGACCCTGTGGCCGATGACTGGTGCTGTGCTATTGATGGTGTTGGCGGCCCTGTTGTTTATTGGTGGCTTTGGCACTGGTGGCCCACTGCCGGTCAACCTCTTCCACGCCGCCTACTGGACGTTTGGCTGGGCGGCCTACCTGACGCCCGTCGTCTTGATGTACTGGGGTATTTATAAGTTTAACGCTGAAGACCGGCAGATTCCGCTGCCTAAAGTCTTTATTATGCTGGCGCTGCTGTTGTTTGCCAGTACCTGGGCCGACGTGGCCTTTGCCACCAAAAGCGGCAGCAGCTGGGTTGCGGGCTTTGGCGGACAGGTTGGCAAAGCAGCCGGCGGGGTGGTGCTAAGTGTCTTGGATAAAACGCCAGCCGCTCTATTATTTTTTATTTTTACGTTGTTAGCGGTGTTTTTTGCCTTTGGCATTTCGCCAAAAATTTTCCTGAAGTTCGGAAATTTGTTCAAAAAACGTGAGGCCGACGAATCGGAGCTGGCGGCCCTGAAAGCCAAGGCCGACCACAGCAACTTCCAGCTGAACGAGGGCGTGCCGGTGGTGCACCATTCAGCTGCCGCTGAAGCTGCCGCGCCGCGCTTCAGTTCACTTAAAAACACTGCCCAAAAGCTCTCCGGCAGCGAAAACCACGAGGCCCTGACTACTGCTAGCGACCCCAACTGGCAATTCCCAGCTATAACTCTGCTCAACCAAAAACAAGACAAGGCTGACGCTGGCGACGTGAACGCCAACGCCCAAGTGATTCATGATACCTTTGAGAACTTCAATATAGAGGTGGAGATGGAAGGGGCCAACATCGGACCGCGCGTCACGCAGTACACTTTGAAGCCGCCAACAGGGGTGAAGTTAACCAAAATTACCGCCCTGGAGAATAACCTGGCGCTGGATTTGGCTGCCCATTCTATCCGTATGGAAGCCCCTATCCCGGGCAAACGGGCCGTGGGCATTGAAGTGCCGAACGTGAAGTCCGCCACCGTGCGCACCAGCTCTATCTTCCTGTCGCCGCAGTGGCAGGAAATGAATAGCCCGCTGGGCATTGCCATTGGCAAGGACATTTCCGGCACGGCGATCGTGGCCGACCTGGACAAAATGCCGCACCTGCTGGTAGCTGGCCAGACTGGTTCCGGTAAGTCAGTCATGATTAACACCATCTTAACCAGCCTATTATTCCGCAATTCGCCGTCTGATTTAAAGCTGATTTTAGTTGACCCCAAACAGGTTGAACTCAAACCCTATGACGATATCCCGCACCTGCTAGCGCCGGTGATTACCGAGCCGGAAAAGTGTATCTCGGCTCTCAAGTGGGCGGTGGCCGAAATGGAACGCCGTTACCGTGCCCTGGCCGAAGTCAGCAAGCGCAACATTGGCGAGTACAATAACCTCAAAAAAGAAGCGGGCATGCCCTATATCGTGATCGTGATTGACGAGCTGGCCGACCTGATGATGATGGCTGCCCGCGACGTGGAAGCCCTGGTGGTACGGATTGCCCAGAAAGCCCGGGCGGTGGGCATCCACCTGGTGCTAGCAACCCAACGTCCGTCGGTGGATGTTATCACCGGTCTGATTAAGGCCAACATCCCGGCTCGGATTGCCTTTACCACCGCCTCACAAGTGGACAGCCGGACGATTATTGACCAAGTGGGCGCCGAAAAGCTACTCGGCCAGGGCGACATGCTGCTGCTGACAGCCGACATGCCCAAGCCCAAGCGCGTGCAGGGGGCCTTTATTGGCGACGACGAAACCAACAAAGTGACTGACTTTATCCGCATGCAGCGCCCGCCGCAGTACGACGACGAGGTTATTTCCCAACCGGTACAGCTGAACGGCAAGGGCGGCGTGGTGGCTGATTACGGTGGCCAAGACGCCGACGATGATATGTGGCACGACGCCGTGCAAGTGGTGATTGAAAACCACAAGGCCAGCACCTCGCTGCTGCAGCGCCGGTTGCGCATTGGCTACGGCCGGGCCGCCCGCCTGATTGAAACCATGGAAGAGCAGGGCATTATTGGCCAGGCTGACGGCTCCCGCCCCCGTGAGGTACTAGTGCATTCCCTGGATGAAGTCTTTGGCGGTGGCGGGGTTGCAGTTGATGACCTGGAACCGATTGAACCGAGCGACGCCTACCCCAACCAATAGTTGCATTATTAATATAAGATGATATAATAAACAATTATGAACGGTGTAGTCGGTTCTCGCCGCTTGTCCGGCTTAAGCGTAGGGTTGGAACCCGTGCGGGCGGTCATGCAACTTGGGCCTTATCTGATGGACCAAGCTCGCGAGGTGCGTCGGTTTGCAGTGCACTATGACGGCTTCCACGTGGGCGCCACGGCTATTGCCCTCAGCCAAGATGGCGACCTGCATTTCTTGTGGGGTGCCAACCAAAACCTGTTCAAGGGCCCTAACCCAACCCGTATCTGTGCCGAAAAGCGGATTATGGACAAGGCAACAGACCAAGGGCTAGGCAAAATAATTGCCTTCTTTACCTCTGGACCACCGCAAGCCGACAGTCATTCGGGGCGTATCGCCGATACTCTGCACAGCTGTGGCACTTGCCGCGGCGATATGAAGGCCAGCCCGTTGGTCGAAGCCGATAGCCTCCTCGTGACTGTCCACCCCGAACATGATTTATACGAGCTTTACACCTTTGATGAGTACCTTGGCATCCACGAAGCCAAAGACGGTCACTTGCCGCTGCCGTTTGTCCACCAAGAAGACCCGGATTTCAAGCGCTGGCTCGATGCCCAGGCAGTTTTTGACCGCTACACAGCCGGCAGTTATCAACCCGAAACCGATTTTTCCCAGATACAGCTGGCCCGTTTAGCTATCACTGGTTTCCTGAAATAAATTAGGCTTGCCAAACCGCCAGTTAGGTTCTACCATAAGCATATACACAAACACTGGCACGCGGAGGATTTACCGTGACCGAAAAAAGCACACCACCACCGTTCGACGAAGCAGTCGACCAGGTTACGGCCTCCGACCCCTGTCCTAGCGACAGGGGTTTTTATATGCAGAGGCTCGCCATGTGTGATCCTAAGACATTTGAACAGTTTAATGATTTGCCACCTGTCCAAATCGACCCATTCTCGCGTTTGCCTCATCCGGTCATAATCCCGCTTGATATTGGCAAGTATAAACCATCTGAGCACCACGGCCATTTTTTCGAAGGACACCCATTGCTCCAAGGTATACGTGGCCAGGCGGTACGTAACGTCTATCGAGAGAATATGCCTCCCGTGCTGCATAACCTTGGGCCCCAATCACTGCACCATAACCTTGGTATGCCAATAGAGCTGCCGGACTCTGACTCTACGGGGCTGCTGGCCGTATTGCTGCCAACGGCCGGCTATTTACCGCTTCAAG